>DATDKT010000231.1:0-40970 GCA_036519775.1 Rubrobacteraceae bacterium | reverse complement strand
CACGATCTCAGACACACATGCGCCACAATACGTTTCATAAAGGGTCAACATCCCAAGCGCGTCTCCGATCTTCTGGGTCATAGTAGTGTGGCGATCACGTTGGATATCTACTCGCACGTGATCCCCGGAATGGGCGGGGATTATCCTATGGAAGACGCCTTATCGTGAGCTACTGCGGTGGGCTACTGCTTACGCACTGCTGACAATGGCCACAGACTCCTTTAGAGGTGGAAGAGTATAATTTGGACATTTGCAGGTAATTAGAGAGTGCGCCTGGAAGGATTCGAACCTCCGACTCGCGGTTTAGGAAACCGCTGCTCTATCCCCTGAGCTACAGGCGCGTCGGGAGACTAGTTTAACTTACGAAAGGGAAGCCTTCCATGTTCCCTAATTAGTGTTTCGGCTTCGGGGATGAAGCTATAGTAGAGCAGGGCCGCGAGCACGCCGCCCGCTATCGGGCCGACTATCTAGACCCAGACGGCGTCGAAATGTCCGGCCACGAGCGCCCGTCCCAGGGTTCGCGCAGGGTTCACGGAACCGCCGGTCACGGGGCCGGCAATCAGCACGCCGCAGGCGAGGGTGAAGCCGACCGCCAGGGGGCCACGCCCGCTGGGCCCCTCTCGTCGGTGGCTACCGAGATCACTACGAAGACCAGGATAAAGGCGATCAGGATCTCCACCAAAAGCGCCCTGAGGTCCCCGACATCGTCGGGGGGAATGTGGCCGCGAGGAGGACTACCTCTCGCGCCAGAATGCCGTAGGCGATCTAGGTGCCGACGGTTCCCAGAACACCTCCCACAAACTGCGCCCCCACGTACATGGGCACGCATTAGTTGATTACGAGATGAGAAGCACGTATCATGCACGTTTAAGGACCGGGTATAATGACCAGGTAGTATGTGGGTCGCAAGCATCCTCTCGTGGGAACCGATACTCGAGAAGGGAAACCCCTAAACGACAGGACCTACAAGCGCATAGTTGGTAGGCTAATGGAGGAGGAGAGCCACGGAAGCTAACGTTAAGGACCGGGAGTCGATCATTCGGGTGGAGAACTGCTCGAAGGTCTTCGGCAGGCGCGCTCAGCAGGCGTTGGAGATGAGGAGGAGTGGCAAGAGCAAGGCCGAGGTTGAGCGCGCGACCGGGGCGACCATCGGCGTTTACGACGCCAACATCGACGTCCAGCAGAGCGAGATCTTCGTGATCATTGGCCTCTCCGGGAGCGGGAAGTCAACTCTCTTGAGGTTGATCAACCGCCTCATCGACCCCACCGAGGGCGAGATATACCTGGACGGCGATCATATCTCGAGGATGCCGACCAAGCAGCTGCGGGAGATCCGGCGTCGCAAGGTTGGGATGGTCTTCCAGCACTTCGGTCTCTTGCCTAACCGCACCGTGGTGGATAACGTGACCTTCGGCCTCGAAGTTCAGGGCGCGTCGTCCTCCGAGCGCAAAAAGGCCGGCGAGGAGACTTTGGAGATGGTCGGTCTTCACGGCCAGGGCAACAAGATGACCGCGGAGCTCTCCGGCGGCATGCAGCAACGGGTAGGGCTGGCGCGCGCTCTGGCTACCAAGCAGCAGATCCTGCTCATGGACGAGCCCTTCTCGGCTCTTGACCCCCTCATCAAGCGGGACATGCAGAACCTGTTCTTGGAGATCCAGGGCGAGGTCCAGCGGACGGTCGTCTTCGTGACGCACGACCTCGACGAGGCCCTGAGGCTCGGGCACCGGGTGGCGATTATGAAAGACGGCGAGATCGTGCAGCTCGGCACCCCCGAGAACATCCTGCGCGAGCCCGCTACCGAATACGTCGAGCGCTTCGTCGAAGACGTGGACTACACCAAGGTCCGCACCGCCGAGAGCGTGATGACCCGGGCTAAGGAGGTTGCTTACCCAAACGAGGGACCCACGGTCGTCTTGAGACGGATGAGGCAGGCCGGCTTGTCCCACATGTTCGTGGTGGACGACGAGCGGCGGCTTCAAGGACTCGTCGAGGCCGAGGAGGTCTCCCGGCTCGCCGAGCGCGACGAGCGGGAGCTCAAGGCGGCGATAGACACCGAGGCGCCCAGGATAAAGCGGGACACGTGGCTGCGCGAGGTCCTGCCGCTCTTCGTGGAGCACGACGACGTGCCCGTGGCCGTTTGCACTGAGGACGGTCACCTCGAAGGCGTCGTCGTCCGCGGTTCGCTCATAGCCGGTCTCACCACGGGTACCGAGCATCAGGGCGAGGAGTCTACCCAGTTCAGTGGCGTGAGTCGCGGGGGCGAGCGTCCCGAGGGCGCTCTTCTGCGGGGCAACGAGGCCGGACGAGAGATGAACGGGGGGCGCTAGGGATGCTCGCTTTCTTGCAGCAGAACCTCGTCCCGGAGATCCCGCTCGACGATTGGACCAAAAGCTTCGTCAAATACGTGCAGGACATCGAGGTTGTCGACGACTTCTTCGATGTAGTGAAGGACGCTATTGGCGGTTTCGTCGGCGGGTTCGAGGCCGTCCTGACCTTTCCACCGGTGCTGGTCATGATCGCCTTGCTCGCGTTGATAGCCTTTTTCCTGTCCAACTGGCGGGTGTCCGTCTTCGCGGTGTTGGGTTTCTTGTTGATCGTTAGCCTCGGTCTTTGGGAGGAGTCGATGCTCACGCTGGCGCTGGTTCTGGCGTCGACCGTGATCTCGCTGATCATAGGGATTCCGATCGGGATACTCTCGGCCAAGTCGCGTCCGGTCGAGGAGGCGATGAAGCCCACGCTCGACATAATGCAAACGATGCCCGCGTTCGTGTACTTGGTCCCCATGGTCGTGTTCTTGGGCCTCGGTGCCGGGCCGGCGCTCGTCGCGACGGTCATCTTCGCGGCGCCCCCCGCGGTGAGGCTGACGTTGCTCGGCATCAAGCAGGTGCCGCAGAATACCGTGGAGGCAGCCCAGGCCTTCGGGGCGACGCCCTGGCAGACGCTCCGTAAGGTGGAGCTGCCGCAGGCCCTGCCGACGATCATGGCCGGCGTCAACCAGGTAATCATGCTCGCTCTCTCGATGGTGGTCATCGCCGCGCTCGTGGGGTCCGGGGGCCTGGGCGAGACCGTGGTCCGGGGTCTCAGCCAGCTCGACGTGGGTAGGGCGTTCATCGGGGGCCTCGGGATCGTGATCATCGCCATCTACCTCGACCGGGTTACGAGGAACCTTGGCCGCAGGCCGTCTGGCAAGAAGGGCAAGGGTGGTATCTCCAAGCTCCTCTCGCGCACCAAGGGCAGCCCCGACCCCCAGGCGGACGACGCCGAGGGCGATGCGGAGGCTGGTACGGAGGCTGGCGTGGGAGCCGGGACAGGGGCCGGATCCCGATAGTTTCCGTCCCAGCCGATCATAGGCTAGAGAAGCGGAAAGGTAGCCGCTAAAAAGGTGCACTGATCCGGAACGTACACACCAGCGTATAGTTCTCTGAACGCATCGAGAGACTTGTTGGCTAGAGCAAGGAAGGTTGATGAAGGCGAGTAAGAGGCTTTTTGCGATAATCCTCGCGGTCATGGTGGGTGCCATGGTGGCGGGTTGCGGCGGAAGTTCCCCGGAGAACCAGGAGCTCAATCTCGGCGTCGCAACGGGCTGGGACGAGAACCAGGTGGTAGCGAACGTGACGAAGATCCTCCTGGAAGAGGAACTCGGCTACGGGGAGGTCCGGCTCACGGAGCTCGAGCTCGGTCCTGTGTTCCAGGGCGTGGGCAGCGGCGACCTGGACGCGTTCCAGGACATGTGGCTGCCGAACCACCAGGCCCAGCTCAGCGAGGTCGAAAATGATGTCGTGCAGCTCAGTCCTTGGTATGAGGGCGAGACCGAGTTCGGCATAGGCGTGCCGACCTACATGACCAACGTCAACAGCATCCCCGATCTCAACAACACCGACCTTACCCAGATAATCGGCATCGAGCCGGGCGCGGTGATCTCGGAGAAGATACCTGACTCGGTTATCCCCACGTACGACCTTAATCAAGAGTACGTCGAATCGAGCACGGCGGGCATGCTCTCAGAGATCGACCGTCTTTTCAACGAGGAGGAGGAGTTCGCCTTTACCCCCTGGCGGCCGCACTGGATGAATCAGAAGTACAGCGAGAACGGTGAGCGCATGTTCAAGTTCCTCGAGGACCCGGAGGACGCCTTGGAGGAACTGAACGACGCGGCGACGATCTCCTCGATCGTCAACGAGGACCTCCCTGATGAAGATCCCGTGGCCTACGCGTTCATGGAAAACCTGAGGCTCACCGAGGAACAGGTCAACGAGATAGAGAACATCGACCCCCAGGATTACGCAGGAGCAACCAGGACCTGGTTGGAGGACGAGAACAACCGCAACAACTTGCAGCCCGCAATCGATGCCGCCAAGGAGGCGCAGGAGTCTTAGGGGCAGGTATACACACGCAAAACGGATCCAAACCGAACACAGAGGTTTGACCACCGCGGTGTAAAGCGAATCGGGGCGACTTCTTCACGAGGAGGTCGCCTCACTCTTGCTGCCTCGCTCTTGCTAGTTCTCTGGTTTGGAGAGTTGGCGGAGAGTGAGAAGTTTAGGGGGTTGCGCAGAGGCGGTAGCTATATTAGAGCTACGTTCCTGGGACTCTTGCTCGTGATGGGCGCTCTCGTAGTGCGTTGCGGGGGCGGTGGCTCCTCAGAGAACAGGGAGCTCAAGATCGGTAACATAGGCTGGGACGAGACCATGGTAGTCGCGCAATTAACGAAGTCCTCCTAGAGGAGGACCTTCGTTACGGGCATGTCGAGATCCAGCGGGTCGACCTCGGCCCCGTGTTCGAGGGCGTGGGCAGCGGTGACCTGGACGCGTTCCAGGACGTGTGGCTGCCGAACCACGCGCAGCTTCTGAGCAAGGTCGAGGGCGACGGGGTGCAGCTTGGCGACTGGTACCAGGGCCAGAGGGTCAGGACCTGGCTGGAGAACAACCGCGACGTTGCGCAGCCCTGGCTCGACGCCGCGCAGAACGTACGGGGATCTTAGGGCGAACCCGCGCGAGAACTCTTCTGGAAAGCGCAAAAGACGACCGAAAAGAAAGCTCGGATACCTTGGCTAAAGGCGTTGCCGGGAGGGAGCTCTCCGAGGAGGGGCCATCTCTCGCTTTTTCGGCTTTACTTCGGTTTAATATCGTCGGCCATACCGACGAGCGAAAGGAGCATGGTAGATGGAGAGGGGCGGTAGGTTCGTGAGGGTGGCGCTTTTGGGGCTCTTGCTCCTCGTAGGCGCGTTCATGTTCGGCGCCTGTGGAGGTGGAGGGGAGGCCGACGAGACCGTGAACTTCGGCACGGTCGACTGGCCCGAGGCCGTGGCTAAGACCAACGTCGCGTCGACCATAGTCGATGCTCTAGGCTACCAGACGGAGGTTCAGGAGCTGGGAGTGCCGACCGTTTTCCAGGGGCTGGACACCGGGGACCTCGACGTCTTCGTCGAGGCCTGGTTCCCTACCATGCAGACCAACTTCGACGAGGTTCAGGACGTCGAATCCGTCACGACGAACCTGGAGGAAGCTACTTTCAGCATCGCGGTCAACCGGGAGGCCTGCGAGGCCGGCCTCACCTCGCACGAGGATCTGGCGGCGTTCGCCGACAGGTTTGAGGAGGGCGGGACGCCGACCATCTATGGGCTCGAGCCCGGCAACGATGGCAACCAGGTCGTTCTCGACATGATCGAGAACGACCAGTACAACCTGGGCGACTGGAAGCTCGTCGAGTCCAGCACCAACGGCATGCTCAGCGAGGTGGACCGGCGCCTGGGCGACGGCGAGTGGGTAGCCTGGACGGGCTGGGAGCCGCACTGGATGAACAATAGGTACGACATGTGCCTGCTGGAGGACCCGGAGGAGGCGTGGGGAGGTCAGTCGCACGTCGAGACCCTCGTCAACAACGAGTTCCCCGAGCAGTTCCCGGAACTCTACACGTTCTTCGAGCAGATGGTGGTGACCCCGGAGATCCAGAGAGAGCTGATCGACGGCATCGACAACTCCGGCTTGTCGCCCGAAGAGTTCGCGCTCCAGTGGCTCAGGGCGAACCCCGAGATCACGGACAACTGGCTCGCTGGCATAGAAGCCACCGACGGCACCGACGGCGCCGAAGCTCTCCGCAGCTACCTCGAACAGAGGAGCTAGCCGCTAGAGGAGCTAGCCCTCAAGAACGGCCCTGGGTCACAGCCCGGAGGGTAGAAGCCCCCGCCGCAGAGTGGGGGCTTCTAGTTTTGCCCTTACCGAAGACGCAGCGGCAAAGACGAAAAGCCGAAAACGTCGAACTCTTGGCAGCTCCGTGCCAAACAATACAGTTTCACCTCGTGTGCGTTAGAACCTTTTAACCAGTTCGGGTCACCCTATGTAGGAGGATATGTATGTCTGTTCGCCCTAACGTCCTAGTAATGGTTTCGGACACCTTCGGTCGGGATCATTTAGGAGCGTACGAGAACCCGTACATCCGCACGCGTGGACCCGAACACATGCCGGAGCTCTACGACCTGACCGAAGACTCGCGCGAAAAGGAGAACATATGGGAGCCTCGCGCCCACCAAGGCAAAACCTTGTGCGAGGGTACGATCTCCTTCCTTGCAGAACAGGGAACGCCGGAAGACCTCCTGGCGCCGCGCCGTAAGGCCGTCGAGAGCTTCGTGCCGGGCCGCTAGGTCTTCAGGAGAACCGCGTCGTGCCTGGTATGGCGTGGGCTTCGAGCTGATAGTAGACCGGCAGGCAGCTCTCGTACACCTCCCAAACTTCCTCTGGCAGCACCGGGTCCCTACGCTCGGCCGGCTCTATGCCGGTGCTCCCTTGCGCCTTGTCGTGCCACTCGTCCCACCTCTCCCACTCCGGCACCTCCGCCGGTTGCCACGAAAGGTAGTCCGACCGGAACGGTACGCCCACGTGCTCGCAGAAGGCCGAGAGCACGCCCGTGGGATTCTCGCTGAAGGTCATCGCGTCCACGACCGCCACGTCCTCACCCGCCTCCGTGGCGAGCCTGAAGAGGCGGTAGAGCTGCTCGTAGCCGGCCTCTTCGGGAGTGAAGTCCGGCCACATCTTGTACAGTGACGCCAGCACATACTTCGGGTCGCGCACGATAAAGGTGTTGACGAAGCGCGAGACGAACTCCGGGCCCATCAACCCTTTGGCATGATAGGCCATGTCCTTCACAAACACGCGGTTCTCTCGGGGCTCGAGAATACGCGCCAGGACGTTCTCGTAGTCGTACTCGGCCTTAGGCTCTTCGCCAGCGTAGCGGTCGCTGAAGCGGTCTGTGCTGTAGTAGTAGGAGGCGCTAAACGGCTCGTGCAGGACCTCGAAGTCGTCGCGCTCGACGAAGTAGCGTTCGAAGGCCGTCGAGATCGAACGGGGCACGGCCCATAGGGCGATGGGTTTCTGGCTCATTACTCCTGCTTCTAGCTGTAGATCCGGGCCCGCAGCCTCTCGCGCACGGCGTCTATCGGGATGCGCTCCTGCTCCATCGTGTCCCGGTCGCGCACCGTGACCTGCTTGTCTTCTAAAGTGTCGAAGTCTACCGTGACGCAGAAGGGTGTACCGGCCTCGTCCTGGCGGCGGTAGCGGCGTCCGATCGCACCGGAGTCATCGTAGAAGACCCTGTAGTCTCCCTTGAGCTCGCCGTAGAGATCACGCGCCACGGAAGCTACTGGCTCCTTCTTGGTCAGCGGAAGGACGGCGGCCTTTATGGGAGCGAGGCGCGGATGGAGCTTGAGTACCGTGCGCGTCTCGCCGCGGACCTCTTCCTCGTTGTACGCGTCCACTAAAAAGGCGAGCATCATCCGGTCGGGGCCGCCCGCTGGCTCGATAACGTAGGGGACGTAAGACTGGCCCGTCGCCTGGTCGAAGTAGGTGAGGTTTTCGCCTGAGAAGGCGGCGTGCTGCTTAAGGTCGTAGTCGGTGCGGTTGGCGATCCCTTCGAGCTCCGACCAGCCACGGAACGGGAAGTAGTACTCGATGTCTACGGTGCGTTTGGAGTAGTGGGAGAGCTTGTCCTTAGGGTGCTCGTAGCGGCGGAGGTTCTCGCGGTTCAAGCCGAGGGAGGTGTACCAGGCCCAACGCTCCTCGAGCCAGTACTCGAACCACCGCTCGTCTGTACCGGGCTCGACGAAGAACTCAAGCTCCATCTGCTCGAACTCGCGGGTGCGGAAGATGAAGTTGCCTGGTGTGATCTCGTTCCTAAAACTCTTTCCCATCTGCGCGATTCCGAACGGAACCTTCACTCGGCTCGTCTGCAGCACGTTCTTGAAGTTGACGAACATCCCCTGCGCCGTCTCGGGCCGGAGGTAGACGACGTTCTCTGGAGCCTTGACCGGGCCCGTGTACGTCTCGAACATCAGGTTAAAGGGTCTTACGGGAGCGAAGTCCCGCCCGCCGTCCACCGGGTCCTTTATCCGCTCGTCGTGCTCTATGATCTCCGTAAGCTTCTCGGGGGAGAGGCCCTCGACCTCCATTCCGGTAGCTTCCTCGATCAGGTGATCTGCCCGGTAGCGTCGCTTGGAGCTCCGGCTCTCGACGAGCATGTCGTTGAAGCCCGAGAGGTGCCCGGAGGCCTCCCAAACTTTGGGGTGCATGATGATGGCGGCGTCCAGGCCCACGACGTCGTCGCGCATGTGTACCGTGCGGCGCCACCACTCCTCTTTGATGTTCCTCTTCATCTCGATACCGAGTGGCCCATAGTCGTAGGAGGAGCGGATGCCACCGTAGATCTCCGAACTCTGGTACACGAAACCCCGGCGCTTGCAGAAGGCCACTATCTTGTCCATCGTCACGGTCTCGGTCACGGCTCCTCCGAACCACTAGAACCCTGTAGTCTTGCGGCAAGCCCCGAAATATTAGCAAAGTTGGCGGAGCCGAGAACGATATGTCGCCGCGTACAGGCTCTGTGACGAGGTGAACGAACACAGGCATGGCCGGGATGGCGGGATCAACCCGGTACTTCTGGGCTTGCCTTCTTCAAGAAGGTCCGCCGGTACGCGCCCTCGTCCGGTCGTCGTAGGGGCTTCTCCATCGCGAAGTTCGTTAGCCTCGCGCCTTGCCGCACGACAGCCTGCTCGCCCACCACGCGAAAGCCCTGCCGCTCGAAGAACGGACGGGCCGTGATGCTCGCCTCGGTAAAGATTCGACCGAGCCCCTGCTTCCGGGCCACCTGCTCGACCGCTAGGTAGAGCCGCGAGCCGACGCCCCGTCTCACGGCGTCCTTGCGCAAGTAAAGCATATCCAGGTGTCCATCTCCCTCCAATTCAGCGAAGCCGACCGCCTCGCCGTCCTTCTCCGCGACGAGCGTGCACCAGCCCGACATTCGGGCGTGCCACGCCTCGGAATCGAGGACCTCCGGCGCCCAAGCCTGCAACCGCTCCGGCGAGTAGTCCCCCCGGTTCACCGTATTGACCGTCTCGTAGAAGAGGCGAGCGAGCGCCGGGGCGTCTCCCGCTTCGTAGCTCCTGATACCTACCGTTACCGATGTCACCTCGTCATGCTACCCGGATTCTCTGGCCGTCGCAGCTACAGACACATGCCGTGCGCTTTGCGAGGTCTTGCGCGTACATGGGAGCTTGCGCTTTACTAGATTAACTAGGCTCGTGCCACCAAGCCTCGAAAGGATGGTTATGCCGGTAATCCAATGCGACATAAGAGAAGGACGCACCGAGGAGCAAAAGCAGGCGCTTGCGAAGGAGATAACCCGCGTCGTCCACGAGACTATAGGGTCACCCGTCGAGTACATCTACGTCTTGATCCGGGAGACCCCCGGAGCCCACCACGTCAAGGCCGGCGAGGCGCTTGAGGACTACGAGCCCGAGAGCATCACTTAATGGCCGACCGGGGGCAGATCTCGCGCTATAATCTCGCCTATGGAAGCACTTCTCGTGGCTGGTATTGGCGTCGGGCTCTCCTCCATCGCGGGGATTAGGGCCTACCTGCCGCTCGCCCTCGTAGGCCTCTTCGCGGCCCTCGGGCTCTTCGTGGTGCCGGAGCCTCTGGGCATCCTGGGCAGTTGGGTCGTGGTAGGGGCGCTGTTCGTTCTCGCGCTCCTCGAGACGGTCCTGGACAAGGTGCCGGCTCTAGACCCCGTACTGGACTACGTGCAGACGCCGGTTCGCATCGCGTCCGGCGCCGTGCTTTTCTCGGTAGTGTTGGGGGCCGGGCTCGGCGTTAGTGCGCTTCCCGAGCTCGCTATAGGTGCGGCGATTGCGGGGGTGGTGGCAGTCTCGAAGATCGTCTTGCGACCTTCGGCCAAGGCGGCGGGCGCTTCCGCGGCGGGGGTCTCGACCTCCTTCCTCAGCCTTTTCGAGGACGTGGTGGCGCTTGTGGGGGGTGCGCTCGCGGTGTTCGTGCCGCTCGTGCCGCTCGTGCTGGTCGCTTTCTTGCTATTCTTCTTCTTCCGGGTGAGGCGGCGTCGGGGCAGGAAGTACGGTGGGCTCCGCATCCTCCGGGATTGAGTAACGATGTCTCTGACGCGCTCCGTGGGGAGGCTGCTATAGACGAGCGGGAGATCACTATCGTCAAAGAGGGGCGAGAGACTCCGTTTTCGCGCGGGATTCTGGCCCAGACCCTGGCTCAGGCAGGCGCCAAGATCGAGCTCGCCTACAGAATAGCGAGCGAGGTCCGCGTCGAACTTATGGCGGAGGAGAGGTTCCTGGTCGAGGAGGAGGAGGTCCTTGCGCGCGTGCGGGCCAAGCTCCAGATCATCGACGCCCTGATCGTCTCACGGCTGGATAAGTGGCGTGTCCTGCGCGAGACCACCGAGCCGATAGTGGTGCTCATCGGGGGGGCCACCGGGGTCGGGACGAGCACGCTCGCCGCTGACGTCGCCCGTCGTCTCAACATACAGAGCGTGATCGGAACCGACGCCATCCGCGAGGTCTTGCGGCATGTGGTGGGCCCGGACCTCTTGCCCATGCTCCACAAGAGCTCCTACGAGATAACGTCGGAGGACATACGCATCCCGGTGGACGAGGGGGAGACGGTCCTCTTCGGCTACCGGACGCAAGCCTCGCAGGTCTCCGTGGGCGTGGAGGCGATAGTCGAGCGGGGCCTCAAGGAGGGGACGAACCTGGTCCTCGAAGGCGTGCATCTGGCGCCGGAGATCATCCTGAACCGCTACAAGGATCACCCAAACGTGTGCTCGCTGATCGTCTACCTCTCAGACGAGGAAGCCCATCGCGCCCGGTTTCACGTGCGCGCTATCGGCACGGCGATGCGCCGTCCGGCCGAGGAGTACATCGCCTATATGAAGGAGATTCGCCAGATTCACGACTACATACTCGAGAGCGCGCGACGCTCCGGTACCCACGCAGTCGAGAACCTCTCTATAGAGACGACGTCCGACGCCGCCGTCGCCTTTATTATGGAGCGAGTCTACGGGATCGCGGAGAAGAAGACCGGGGGACACCACTCGTCCTCGCTCCTGTTGGACACCGACCGGACCAGGTAGCCGGGCTCAGGGTACCCGCGGGAGGGGCCGGTGTACTCGGTCCAAAGCGGTTAGAATACAAGGACGGTTCAGGAGGTGTTGCGTGGGATGGTGGACAAGCAGAAGATCGGGACCTTCGTGCTCGGCGGGATAGCCGGGGTCATGGCGGGCATCCTGCTTGCCCCCAAGTCCGGCAAGGAGATGCGGGGCTCGATAGCAAACCGCGCGGGCGAGGCTCGTGAGCGGAGCCGCGAGACCTACTTCGAGGCCCAGGAGAAGGTGCAGGAACGCTTCGCGGAGGCCCGCGAACGCACCTCTCGCGTGGAGGAGGACCGTCCCATCCGAAGCGTCAGAGATTCGCTTCCGAAGCTCGATCCCTCTGATGCCGAACCGCTAACCGAGGCGTTCGTCGAAGCGTCTGCGGAATCGCCGCCGACTTCGCCCACGCTCCGAGACGTTTCCCAAGGCTCACCGCGGGAGGTTACTCTGCCGGCTTCTGAGGAGGAGCCGGATCCAGAGGAGATCCGGCGTAAGATCCAGGAGACCCGCTCGCGGCTGCGAGCGGGTCTGGACGCTCCCGAGACCAAAGGATCGCCTGGAGAGCGCGATGGGTAGGAGGTCGGAGCAGTGTCTCTCCCGGAGCACGGACGGGCCGTAGAGTGTGTCCGGTGCCCTTTATCCCGAGGGTCGAGGAGATCTCCGCCAGGGACGTTCCCGGCATTCAGGGTCTCGAGGCGACCATCTCCTACTGGACGGAGGGCGCGCGCCCGGCCAAGGAGTGGTTCGCGGAGGTTTCGGCTTCGTGGGGCCCGGCAGGGCTTGTGATGCGTCGGGGAGAGGAAGCCTTGGGCTTCGCGGTGTACGCCCCCCCCGGGTACCTACCCCGCGCCGGGCGATATCCCGTAGGTCCTTTGGGCGAGAATACTGCCCTGCTCGCGCACTTAAGGGGCGACACGCGCACGCGCCGTCACCTCCTGGTTCGGGTTATGCGGGATCTCCGGCTCCGAGGTTTTAGCGGGGTCGAGGCGATCGCCAGCGACCTCGGACTACCGCGCCACGTTCCGACGTGGATTCTCTCGGAGAGCGGTTGGAAGCCGGTGCGTAGTGGTTGGCATGCGGGCCTCCCCTACACGCTGATGCGCGCGCACTTCGGGAGCATCGTCGAGGTCGGGGAACGGGCCCGCGAGCTCGTGGGAAGGGTAAAGCTGCCGGTCCTCAAGGTGCCGGCACCCGATGCCCCGGCTCCTACTCAGGCGTATGCCAGAGAGGTGCTCTGGCGAAAGTCAGGGCGCTAGAACGGCGGTCTTGACGTCCGAGACGCCTCCGGAGGCACTGGCTCTTGCCTCCAGGATCTCCCTGTACTGCGGTTCGATGCCGGGGTTGGGTTCGCTGGCCGGGACAGGTGGGGAGAGGTCGATCTCGAACTCGACCGAGGCTGTCTCGTCAGGCGCAAGCCGCTCCAACGTCTCCCGGTAAGAGCGTGCGCGGGGTTGGGCGGTGTTCTCGGAGACGACGTCGAGCGCGAGGTTAACGTCGGCGAGCTCCTCTTCACCCCCGTTCTCCAAGTCCAGGGTGAGCCGCTGGCCGGGTTCTCTCTCCAGTTCCTCCAATCGATCCTCGGGAATCTTCAGCGAGAGGGCAGATCTCTCCTGGGATTCTGAGGGATCGGCACGGGGGATCGGGGCGCTCTCCGGGCCACCGCCGAGGCTGGCGAGCAGCAGGAACGCCGCGGCCGTCGCCAGGAAGGCTATCGAGGCGAGCAGCGCCCAGAGAACCACGCCCCTCATCCGACCCGTACCTCGTAGAGGCTGTAGAAGGCCGCCGAGAGAGCTTTTGCCGGGGCGTCGTACACCTCCGGGCCAGAGAAGGCGCCGCGCGCGACGAGGACCACGGAGCTGCCGTCCGGGTACCAAGCGAGATCTCGGGGGTTGGTCTTTATCTCCATGCTCTCGTTAGTCGTGGCGGCTTTCAAGGTGTCCGAGGCTAGGTCCAGGACGTATAGGTTGGTCGGGGAGCCGGAGTTCCTGCGGCCTACCACGGCCAGGCGACCACCGTCCGGCGAGACGCTGATGCTCGCAGCGACGAAGTCCTCGCCGATGCCGCGCACCGGCTCAGGCGCTTTCGAGCCTTCCGGCACCCGGTAGAGGGTGTAGGTGGTGGGGTTCTCGCTGCCCTCCGCGGCCCCGTCGGCCTCACCGCCCACGAAGTAGATACCCTCTTGCGTCCACTGGGGAGCCCCCAAAATCTCCATACCCCTGGGGAGGCGTGCTGCGTGCCTCACCTGGCCGTCCGAGAGCCGATAGTTGAGTATATCGAACCGGCTTTTAGCGCCGCCGGTGTCGCGACGGCTTGTAAGAACTGCCCGGCTCCCGTCCGGAGAGATTGAGAGACCGGTAACAGTGCCCTCGATGTCTCTCATATAGACCTTTATCGGTTTCTCCGAGCCTTGCAGGACCACCAGCCTGCCGCCCGCCGCCCCTCCGGCCGACCCGGATTCGGGTATCGCCGCCACGACGGCGGCGATATCCCCTCCGCCCGGAGCCGTGCCCGCGGCGACAACGTTCTTGGCGAGCCTCTGGACGTTCAAGGAGGCACCTTGCGAGCCTTCGTCCAACCGGACGCCGAGGAGGGAGCTCGGGGTGGGTGTTCCCGCCTCACCTGCGGTGCCTACTTCCGGACTCGAGATCGCCAGGCCTTCATCGGTGAGCCACTCGGCGTATTCGGCACCGAAGTCGCTCGTGGTTATAGGGCGGAAGTCCTGGGCGTAGAGGGGCTTGTCGACCACGTAACCGTCCAGGACGAACGCTACCCTCTCGCCGGAGGGGCTTACTCGTGGCGAGCTTTTATCTCCAGGTCCGAAGCTCAAGGGACGCACTCCCGGACCGAGATCCGTGACCGGTCCCGCCGACGCGGGCGGTATGGTGACACCTTCTTGCACGTCTCCAGTAAAAGACCCGCAACCGGAGAGTACTGGCAACGAGAGGATGACGAGGACCACTGTCAGCGTCGCCGGGGCTCTCCGGGGAGAGCTAGAGCGCATTGCCGTCGGAGCGGGTGAGGGGGACTTTGGGTAGCCAGACGTCGAACGTGGAGCCTACACCCACCTCACTCCTGGCGGAGAGGTGGCCACCGTGCAGGTCGACTATCTGCTTGCTGATGGCAAGACCGAGGCCGCTGCCCCCGGTGGCCCGTGAGCGATCCTTGTTGACCCGATAGAACCGGTCGAAGAGGTTCGGCAGGTCCTCTTCTGGGATGCCCGCACCCGTATCCGAGACGCGCACAGTCACGGAGTCGGCCTCCCCCAGCATGCGGACGTCCACCCGCGAGCCGGGGTCGGAGTACTTGATTGCGTTGTCCAAGAGGTTCAAGAGGACCTGGTAGATCTTCTGCGCGTCGCAGACGCACCGATGCTTGCCTAAGCGTCCGCCGGAGGTACCGTTGCCGTCCCCGGCGTAACGGACCTCTATACCGAACCTCTTGGCTTTGGCTTCCATGCTCTCGAGAGCTTTCCTCACAACCTCGTCCAGGTCGGTCGGCGCTACCTCCAAAGAGTACTGTTGGGAGTCCATGAGGGTGAGGGTAAGGAGCTCCTCGACCATTGTTCGGATACGTTTGAGTTCCCCATCAGCCAGCTCCAGGGCCCTACGCTCCAGAGGGTCCAACCTCTCTCCGGCGCGCTCGATGAGGTCCAGGGCGCTCTGTATGGTGGTCAAGGGTGTCCTGAGCTCGTGGGAGACGTCCGAGACGAAGGCGGTCTTGGCCCTCTCCAACGACCGGTACTCGGTTATGTCTCGCACTGCCAAAATGGCGCCCTCTCCCGCCAAGCCGTCTGAAGTCGGGCCTTCGGCATAACCTTTGTCTTCACTCTCCATCATACGGGCGGCGTAGGCCCAGTAGGTTTTTTCGCCGACTTCGATCTCCTTGACGGCGCCACCGGTCGAGGAGGCCTCGCGCAGGCAGGTGAGGACACCGGGGGGGATTCGGAGCTCCGAGATCGGACGCCCGGAGGAGGCCGGTCCTATTCCCAGCATTCTGGAGGCCGCGGGGTTGGTCATCGTTACGCGCCCTTTTTTGTCGGTGACGACGACCGCTTCGGGGGAGGCTTCCAGGACCGCCTCCAGGCGGGACTTCTGGCGTTGCAATTCTCCCACGTAGTGCTGGAGCTCCTCGGCCATGTAGTTGAAGGCTCGGGCCACCTCGCCAATCTCATCGTCGCTCTTTACAGGGACGAAGCTGTAGTCGCCGGAGGCTACACGGATCGCGGCGTCGCGGGTCTCTGAAAGAGGACGCGTGACCTGACGCGCGAGGAGCAAACTCCCCGCGCCGGCCAGAAGCACGCTGGTAGCGATGGCTCCGAGGATGCCATACCTGAGAAAAGCGAGCGTACTCTCCAAACCTTCGTCGGGCGAGTCGTAGATGAGGACTCCCTGACCGGACCCATCCGTCCCGGCGAGTGGCCAGACTGCCACGTGGCGTGGAGAGCTACCGAACGCGGTATCATTGAGCGACAGGAGTCGGCCCTCGCCGCCCGAGGACTGTGCGACTTCCTCTACGGGCGCCTCGTCGAGGCTGAGACGCCCGTAGGCTTCGTCCGGAGGAACGGTCTGTCCCTCGCTATCTATGGCTGCCAGGGGTTCCCCATCCGGTCCCAGGTAGAGTATCCCGAGCCCCGTCGGGTTGGCCACCGAGCGGACTAACTCTTCGGCGTAGGTGTCGGGGGCGGGGAGGGACCCATCTTCGGGGTCGCGCAGGCCCTCCAGAAAGACGCTGGCGCCCGCGTTCGCCGTCTGGGTACGTCGGATGAGCGAGTCCCGATCCTCGGCGAGTAGCCTGTCCTCGGCGAAGTAGTAGAGGACGAGCCCGATCACGAGGCTGGTCGTCGCCGAGATGCCGACCAAAGCCGCGAAGACGCGAGTCCTCATGGAGAGTGGGGGCAAGGGATACTTCCGGTACTCTTTATCCACCCGGCGCTCCTCGGGGCACGCGGCGGCCTTAGGCGCTCCTGGGGGAGGAGGCGGTCGCGGGCGGACGAGCCGCCCGGTAGCCGACGCTCGGAACAGTCTGGATAATGTGGGGCTCCCTGGGGTCGTGCTCGACCTTGGCGCGCAGGCGCGAGATGTGCACGTCTATATAGCGGCTCGCCAGGTAGTGCGATCCTGTCGAGACGGCCTCGGAGATCTGAGTCCGCGTGAAGGCCCGGCCCGGTCGGCGCATGAGAAGCGCTAGTATCTTAAACTCCGTCGGCGTCAGCTCTAGGGGCTCGCCGTCCTTGGTGACGGTGTAGCCGTCCGGGTCGAGCTCCAACGGCCCGAGCCGCAGGGCTCCGTCCTGGTCCCTACCTTCCTGTTTGCTGAACCTCCTTTGGATGGCCCGGATGCGCGCCAGGAGCTCTTTGGTATCGAAGGGTTTGGTAATGTAGTCGTCCGCCCCGAGCTCCAGCCCGACGACCTTGTCGACCGACTGGCTCTTTGCGGTGAGCATCACCACCGGGACGTCGCTCTTCTCGCGGATCTTCTTCAATACCTCGAAGCCGCTGATCCTAGGCAGCATGACATCCAGGACCACCAGATTTAACCCCTCACGCCCGACCTCCCGCAATGCCTCAGCGCCGTCGGCCGCTGTGACCACCCGGTACCCCTCCGACGCAAGCACGATGGACATGACCTCCAAAAGCGCCGCGTCGTCGTCGACCAACAAAATTGTCTCTTCCAAAAGAGCTACAACCTTCCTCAGAGCACCGCCGTACCTCACGGCGTAACCCCCACCCCTACCGTTCATTATACTCCCCAATCCCACTCTAAAACTTGTGTACTCTGCACTGAGATTTTATAATGCGTACGTATTAGATAAGCGTGCTTCGATAGGAGGATCTGTAGTGGGCAAGAGCATTGGGATAGACCTTGGCACGACGAATAGTTGTGTTGCGGTGTTAGAGGGTGGAGAGCCGGTCGTGATCACCAGCTCCGAGGGGGAGCGGACGACGCCCTCAGTGGTGGCGTTCGATAAGAGGAGCGGGGAGCGGCTGGTAGGCCAACTGGCTAGGCGGCAGGCAGTGACTAACCCGGAGCGCACGATCTACTCGATCAAGCGCTTTATGGGCCGACGGTTCAGGGACGTTGAGGGCGAGGCCCGGCGCGTAGGCTACGAGGTCAAGAGCGGCTCTGGCGGCGACGTGCGGGTGCAGATCGACGACAAAGATTACTCGCCGCCGGAGATCTCCGCGATGACCTTGCAGAAGCTAAAGAGGGACGCCGAGGAGTACCTTGGCGAGGAGATCACCGAGGCGGTCATTACGGTGCCGGCGTACTTCGAGGACGCCCAGCGCCAAGCGACCAAGGACGCGGGCCGCATCGCGGGCCTCGACGTTAAGCGCATCATCAACGAGCCTACCGCCGCCGCGCTCGCCTACGGTCTCGACAAGGAAGGTGAGCAGACCATCCTCGTCTTCGACCTCGGCGGTGGAACGTTCGACGTCTCCATTCTCGAGCTCGGCGAGGGCGTCTTCGAGGTCAAGGCCACGAGCGGAAACAACCACCTCGGCGGCGACGACTTCGACGCCAAGGTAGTCGAGTGGATGGTACAAGAGTTCAAGAAGGCCGAAGGGATAGACCTCGGGGTGGACAAGATGGCAACCCAGCGTCTCGTCGAGGCGGCGGAGAAGGCCAAGAAGGAGCTCTCTTCCACGACGAGCACGAGCATCAACCTGCCGTTCATCACCGCCGACGCGAACGGGCCGAAGCACCTCGACCTGACGCTCACGCGGGCGCAGTTCAACCAGCTCACCGCTGACCTCGTCGAGGCGACGGCCGGTCCGGTGCGGCAAGCGATGCAGGACGCGGGGCTCGAAGGCGGTGGCTTGGACCAGATTATCCTCGTCGGCGGCTCTACCCGCATCCCAGCCATCCAGGAGAACGTCAAGGAGATCACGGGCAAAGAGCCCAATAAGGGCATCAATCCCGACGAGGTGGTCGCAATAGGCGCCGCGATCCAGGCCGGCGTCCTCGCCGGGGAGGTAAAGGACGTGCTGCTCCTCGACGTCACGCCCCTCTCCTTAGGCATCGAGACCAAGGGTGGCGTGATGACGAAGCTCATCGAGCGGAACACCACGATACCTACACGTAAAAGTGAGGTATTTACGACGGCTGACGACAATCAAGGTTCGGTCGAGATCAAGGTGTATCAGGGCGAGCGCGAGATGGCGGCGTACAACAAGCTAATCGGCAACTTCCAGCTCGTGGGGATACCGCCAGCTCCGAGGGGTATACCTCAGATCGAGGTTACGTTCGATATCGACGCCAACGGCATTGTCAACGTAGGCGCCAAAGATCTCGGAACGGGGAAGGAACAGCGGATTACGATCACGGCTTCGAGCGGTCTTTCGGACGCGGAGATCGATCAGATGGTACAGGACGCCGAGTCGCACGCCGAGGAGGACCATCGCCGTCGCGAGGAGGCCGACGTCCGCAACAACGCCGATAACCTAGTCTACTCCATCGAGCGGTCCTTGAAGGACGTCGACGGTAAGGTCGATAGCGCTACCAGAAGCGAGATAGAACAGGCCATAGATGAGGCCAAAAACGCCCTCGCCGGGAGCGACGTCGAAGAGATCAAGCGCAAGCAGGAAGCCCTCCTGAGTGCCTCCCACAAGCTTTCCGAGGTACTTTACCAGCAGGCCCAGCAGCAGGGCGCCGCGGACTCGGCCGGACCTGACGGCGGCAACCCCGACGACGTGGTCGAGGACGCCGAGATCATCGACGAGGACGAAGAGAAGCGGAGGTAACGTCTCCGGGAGTTGCCGGCGGGGGCTTCTCGGATTTCCCGCCGGCCGGCCTACATACAGGACGGCCTACGTACAGGAGGTAGGGGAGCTTTGAGCAGCGAAGAGTGGCAGCGCCGGGAAGGAGAGCCCCGGGAAGAGTTTCGAGACGATCCACTAGGGGCTGAGCGTACTGCCGGTCGAGAGGCCGAGGAGGTCTCCGAGCCGGTGGGAGCGACAGAGTCCGAAGACCCGAGCGTAGTCCCTCCGGAGGAGACCATAGGCGAGGCCGCGGCAGTCGTAGAAGCTGAGGAGGTCGTCGAGGCCGGGGAGCCGCCCTCCGAAGAGTCGTTGGAGACCATCGGGGACGACATCTCGGCGCTCGCGGACGAGTTGGAGCTAGCGCGCAGGGAGAGGGACGAGTACCTGGACGACATGCGTCGCATGAAGGCCGAGCTCGAGAACTCGCGCAAGCGTCAGGAGAAGGAACGCGCGCGCCTGACGCAACTGGCATCTGAAAGGCTCGTAAGGGAGCTTCTGCCCGTTTTGGATAATCTCGAACGCGCCCTGGAGGCCGAAGGAGACATCCGAGAGGGTGTTGTGGCCACCCTGGATCATCTCACCTCCGTCCTCGTGCGAGAGGGACTGACCCCCGTGCTCTCTGATGGAGAACCCTTCGATCCTACGGTCCACGAAGCGGTCATGGGTCAGCCTTCGGAAGAGCACGAGGAAGACACCGTCATCCAGACCTTCGAGCGCGGCTACACGCTAAACGGCAGGCCCCTTCGCCCGGCGAAGGTTGTAGTTGCTAAACAGGTTTAAATGCAAACCAAAGATCTATACAAAGTACTTGGAGTAGGCAAGGGAGCTTCGCAGGGGGAGGTCCGGCGTGCCTACAGGAAGCTGGCTCGCGAGCACCATCCGGACGCTAACCGGGACGACCCTAAGGCCGAGGAGCGCTTCAAAGAGGTACAGCACGCCTATGAAGTCCTCTCCAACCCCGAGAAAAAGCGGGAATACGACGAGGGACCGCGCGCGTATTTTGGCGGTGCCCCGCGGGGTGGCGCGGAAGGAAGGTCCCACGCCAACTTATCGGACCTGTCGGACCTGTTCGGTAGCTTCGGCGATATCCTCGGAGGCGCGGGGAGGGAGCGCACGAGCACTCGCGGTGAAGACGTTACCGTGAGCGTGAACTTGAGATTCAAGGACGCGCTGGAGGGAATCACCACCCGTGTCGCGGCGCCGGTCGAGGAGGCGTGCGACAAGTGTCGGGGAACAGGTGCGGCCCCCGGTACGACGCGGCGGATGTGTCCTGAGTGTTCGGGTCGGGGGATGAGGAGCCGGGATCAGGGCTTCTTCGCCTTATCGGAGCCGTGCGGACGGTGTGGGGGCGAGGGGGCTATCGTCGAGAAGCCGTGTGCGGGGTGTTCGGGGAGCGGAAGATTGCGCAGGAACAAGTCGGTGACGGTAAAGATACCGGCTGGGGCCAGAGACGGAATGAAGATCCGGGTCCCCGGCAGGGGAAGCGCTGGGAAGAAAAGCGGACCTCCGGGAGATCTGTACGTGCTGACGCGGGTGGCGGAGCATCCGGTCTTCGAGCGGCGCGGGGACGACTTTCTGGTCGATGTGCCGGTAAGCCTCGTCGAGGCGGCGCTGGGTGCGGAGATCGAGGCTCCACGGCCCGGTGGGGGAACGGTGAAGCTTAGATTGCCGGCCGGTACGCAGGACGGCAAACGGTTCAAGGTACGTGGGGCCGGGGCGCCGCGGGCCAAGGGTGGCGGGGAGCCCGGTAACCTTGTGGTGCGGGTTCGGCTCGTCGTGCCCAAAAAGCTGAACAAGCGGGAAAAGGAGATCCTGGAGGCTCTAGCCGAAGAGCGTGACGAGCACGTACGCGAGGGGCTCCTGCGGAAGGCACGAGAGGCGGAGCAGCGGTAAGGGTTCTGAGGAGAATTCGGGGCAGCATGCGCAAGAGGCCGGTTTTCATGATAGGGATCGCCGCGGATTTGATCGGAGTTCATCCGCAGACGCTGCGTATGTACGAGCAGAAAGGTCTCCTCCGTCCGCGCAAGAGCCTGAAGAACACGCGCTTGTACTCGCAGGAAGACGTAGAGCTCGGGAGGTACATCCAGAAGCTTACCCAGGAGATGGGAACCAACCTCGCCGGAGTGAAGAGGATACTCGACCTCGAGAAGAAGATCGAATACCTGGAGGTCGAGAACGCGCGGCAGCGCGCGGAGCTGGAGAGGCAGCGCGCGGAGCACGGCAAGGCCGTCGAAGAGGTGCATCGCAGCTATAAGCGAGAGATCATGCTACTACCGCGTGGAGAGGTCGTGCGTAGCCGGACCAGTAGCGCGCGCAGGGAGATCTAATGTCCGACGCCATGCATTGCTACCGGCACTCGAAGAGGGAGACGCGCGTCACCTGCGCCACGTGCGGGCGGCCCATCTGTACCGAGTGCATGAGGCAGACGGCCGTCGGTATCAAGTGTCCCGAAGACGCCCGCCTACCCCGTGCCGCACGGATAGGCGTGCTGAAGCCGAACCAGATCCTCAAAACCTTGCTTGCGGGAGCGGGCGTCGCCGTGGCTGGTACCCCGGTGGCCTACGTGCTGCTGAGCATGTCCGGTATCTTTACCTTCTTGCTCTCCATCGCCGCCGGTTATGGGGCGGGTACTCTGGTGTTTCGGGTCGGGGGGCGCAACGGTGGCCCGTTGGCGGTAGCGACCTCGGTGGTGGCCACCCTGGCGGCCTTCTCCCCGTTCTTCATACCTGTTCTCCTCGCCGGAGCGTTCCCTACCAGGCAGCTAATCCCGGCGATTATCGCCGCCGTCGCCGCGGGTTTGGCGAACCGCCAGCTATAACTATAAACCAGGTGAGAGAAGCGACGCGGCAGAGACCTACTGGACGGCCGCACACTAAAGCGAACGAAACCTTCCGGTACGGGGCATCTCCTTCTATAGGCTCCTCGTGCGGCGGAGGAGCGGTGGATCCGAGCTTCTGGAGAGCTCGTCTTCTTCGCCGCTCAAACCCTTTAACAGGCAGGATCTATCCCTCTAAACACGCTTAAACCTCGGGGTTGCGCAGGGTTAGGAGATCCAGCCCGGCGCAGATCTCCCATACGTAAGCCGCAAACTTCGTCGGCAGAAAGCGACGAACAGGTAACTTAACCTACAGATAAAACCAAGCTTAAGTCGCAGGGAAAATTAGACCTAAGAATGAGGTTAAGCTCTAAAAAATACTTTCAGAAAGCCTGGCGTAGCCTCAAGAGGCGTGCTAGGGTTGGTAGGCATGAGAGAGGACATGGAGTACATCGGCGGAGTGTTGGACGAATTGGGGGCGGCCGTACAGGACGCCTCTGGGGTACCGATGCGCAAGGGGCGGGCCGTGGTTGACCGGGCCGACCTGCTCGCGATGTTGGATGAGCTTCGCGGGGTTTTGCCCGAGGAGTTGTCGGAGGCCGAAGCGATCCGTAGGGAGTGCACCGCTGTCGTGACTGCTGCTGAGGAGGAGGCACGCAGGATAATCGAGGAAGCGCACGAGCGAGCCGAGGCCAAGGTTCTGGATACGGAGCTGTACCGGCGCTCGCAGCGGCGGGCGGCCGAGGCCGAGGATCGGGCGGAGCAGTACGCCCGTGAGATACGTGGCGGTTCTGAGGTTTATCGGGACCGGGTGATGGGCCAGCTCGAGGGTTGGTTTCAGGATTCGATCGTCTCGGTCGGGGAATCGAGGCAGGAGCTGGGAAGCTCCCCCGTGCGCCGCTCCCCGATGCCTATCGCCGAGCCGCCAGAGTCTACCGAGGAGAACGGTCAGGACTGGCGGGCTAGCTCGGCTTAGAGAGAACGTCAACCGGAGCAACGCCCTGGGGCCCCTCATCAACCTCCTTACGTAGTCTCTCGCGTCGTGGGCTTCTGCATCCGATTACAGAGCTACGGCCTCCCCAAAACTTCTTAAGAGCTTGTCCCGTGCGGATTCTTCAAAGATACCGCCCCGAAGAGGTATGGGGCGCGGATCTCAGGATAAAATCTGAGACAAAGAACCTGTCTTTGTAGCTCGTTATTGGTGAGAAGACTGACTTTCTGGTAGTGGTCCACGCCTTCACAGGCTGCCTCTGTCTTCGCCGTACTCGTATTGGCTTATGGTGGTTCGTGAGAAGATCCCTGGTTTCTCGCGAAACCTCGGCAGTCGGCTCAGCGCTCGTCTGGAGGGGACATCGTGGAGCGCAGGGCGTCTAAGCGGAGGTTCATCTCGTCGAGGTCCGCGTTCAGTCTAGCGGCTGCATCTTGGGCCGCGCCCCCGCTCTCTACTGAGACGCTCACGACCCGTGCCCGGAGGGTCAAGAGGTTCTCGAAGGTGCCCGAGATCTCCGTGTCCGCGGCGCGCACTATGTTCTCTAACTCCGCGAGTTCGGCGCCCCGATCTTCGCGGTGCTCCGCGCCTGTACGGGCCTTTTCGAGGTCCCGGATCGCCCCGGCCGCTCTCTCTCGCTTCTCCGCGACGTCTACCAGGCGCTCGACCACGTGATGGAGCTTCGGGAGCGCATCGTTCAGCACGGCTCGCACGACGTCGCCCGACTCCTCGATAGCGAACACGGTACGCCGGTGGATCTCGAGCGCCGCCTCTACCTTCTGGCGGGTCTCGCCGCGCGGCAACCAGTGGGCTCGCCGCTCGGGGGGGACATCCCCGCTTCTACGGGGAGATCTGGGCAGCGTCCTCGCGCGTCCCTCAAGGACGGTCTCCCGGAAAAGCGGGTCGCGGGCGGCCAAAAATACGATGGTCGCGTAGGTCACGAGGGTCAGGGGGATGGCCCACCAGACCAGGGCAAGTGCGAAGAAAACGGTCCCTATAGCGACCACGAGCAAGTTCGTCGGGCGGAGAAACGCGGCCCGGAACACCCGGCGCCGCTCCTCGGGCGAGAGTTGCCTCCCGGCATTGTCCAGCCGATCAGGCTCCCGCATCGCTCCTCGCGTCGGCAACACGCCTCGCCTCGCGCCTGGCGCTGGGTTCTGGGGCATTATGGAGGAGGGTTAGGCGCACCCGGTCGCCCACCTCGAGCGCGAGGGCTCGGGAGGCGTGGCCCTTGTTTATGGAGAGGCTAAGACACCGGTGCGAGTCCGGGACGAGCACCAGGTCGCCGATCTTTGAGTTGCCGAAGGTCTCGACGTAACGGACCAGCATCTCGCCGCTCTGGCCAGCTTCTACCTCCAACAGTGCGCCAAGCTCGATACCTGCCTCCTCCGCCGTCGCCGAGAGCCGGGCGTTACCGTAGCGGTCGGTGCCGACGATGGTGGCCGTGAGGGTGTTGGCGCCTTCCTTGTTCATGCGCGGCAGCTCCACGCGCGCGAGCGAGGTGGAGTCCAGCGCCTCTCCTAGACGCTCTATCTTCACCCCCGATGCCAGGTGCGCCGCCACCGGGGCGAAGATGTCGCGGCCGTGGAAGGTGCTCGAGACCGGCTGGACGTGGAAATCGGGGTTCGTCAGGGCATTAGCGCCCTCGATGCCGCCCAGGGCCTCGGCCGCGGGGATCAGGAGCCCGTTGTCCGGGCCAACGAAAAGGGCCCCACCCTTGCTTCGGAGGGCAAGGGCGCGCCTCTCGGTGCCGACGCCGGGGTCCACGATCGCCAGGTAGACCGTGTTCTCGGGCATGTAGAGCGTGGCGTGTTCCAGGATCTCCGCCCCCGCCTCCACGGCGAAGCCGGGCACCTCGTGCGTCAGGTCTATCACCGCGGACTCTGGCGAGATCTGGAGCATAACTCCTTTACACAACCCGACGAAATCGTCGTAGAGTCCGAAGTCCGAGAGAAAACAGATTGGCCGCACGTCGCTCATTACACCCCAGTATAGAACGAGAGAGCACCCGGCGGGCTTTACGGGCCTTCATTATCCTCCCGCCACCAATATCCTTTAGCCGCTACCAAACCGCCAGTCCGAATGTCCCAACCCTCTATGCGCCCTCACTCTACCTAGATAAAACCTCGCCAGGTAAGTCCTGCCGGCCGTGACCGTTTGACGTATCTCGACCTTAAACTTATCTAACCTTTGACCTAAGCTATATAATATTTCGTTGCACGCTTATGTTTCGA
Organism: Rubrobacteraceae bacterium; assembly: GCA_036519775.1. Lineage (GTDB taxonomy): Bacteria > Actinomycetota > Rubrobacteria > Rubrobacterales > Rubrobacteraceae > Rubrobacter_F. The sequence continues at coordinate 15,735 of DATDKT010000231.1, read as the reverse complement.
TTCAAACTCAAGATATGGTGTTGAGGAGATTTGAGGAGTCGGGATATCGTGTACGGTTTTTTATTCGGCATAGGTAAAGGGATTTAAGAAGGTTGCGCTGCTTTTGAGGTGGTGTTAGCTTTCTGCGGGTAGGTTCCGTGGACCTGGGGCTCGGTTTAAAGCTTGGGGTTAGACACGGAGTCTATCGGGCCTCGCTTCCTGGGAGGGGGGAGGTGAGGCCCCTTGAGCAGGGTCTTTCGGGGGGAGAGACCGTGTTTTTCGGGGACGCCTGCTACACGCGGCGTCCCCGGGCTTTTAACGGTCAGCTCTCAGTCATCAGCAAGGAGGCGAGGGAGTATCTGCCGCACGTCGTCCTTACCTTATCCGTCAGCCGAGCCATAATACTTTGGTTCTTCTCGCCGATCTTCTCTGAGTGCTTGCTGCTGTCGTCCTTTGCGAAGCCGTAAATCACCGCGGTGAAATTAGCTGACGTCTGAGGGCTAACAAAAGATTGGACCGGAGGCGCTGGCGTAGGCGGTGATCCAGTGGAGGTCATCTTGGGTGAATTGTTCGGTCGAGTTGCGGGTGGCGTAGACGACACCCACCGGACGCCCCCCCTCCCGAGACCGGGACGACCAGGGAGCTCGTCCAGCGAGTGTTGGTGCGGGCCTGCGGGAGACGATGGGGGCCGGTTACCACGAGAGTGGGCTGGGAAGTGCGGAGCACGAGCTCTATGGCGCTTCTGCCGGCGGTGGTGAGCGGGCGTGGCACGTCGGGGATCCCGACGGACGATTGTGCGATGAGGGAGAGGTCTACGGCTCGCACGAGGCCGACCCAATCCTCTTTCAGCTCCTCCCGTGCCTCCCGGGCGATTGCCTCTGGCGGGGCTTTGGGGTCGAGCTCTTTTGGCGCGGGGGGGGCGGAAGACGAAGCGCGAGCTCAGGATAAAGTTCGAGCTGGTGCCCGCGATTATCCCCAGGAAGGCGGCGATCGCGTAGTAGGGGAAGTCTGTACCGAGGTTTTGGACCAGGGGGTAGTAAACCGCGAAGTTCGCTCCCAGTGCGATTATCGCCACCGGGTAGGCGAGCGCCCCGCGCACGAGGAAGTGGATCCGGCTGGAGTGCCTCACGTCGCGCCAGGTGAAGGCGTTGTTGAGGAGGAAGTTGCTCAGGATGCTGGCGCCTACGGCGATTATCCAGGCCACCGTTGAGGTGGCGTCGAAGTACTCGACGAGGGTTATCAGGGTAAGCAGGTTGACCAGCACCCCCGAGGCTCCCACCAGGGCGAACTTCCAGAATCGCCCCGCCGAAGGGACGTACCAGAAGAGGCTGATTATGTGCGCCAGGTACTCCAAGCCCTGCCGCAGAGTCACCTTGGAGACCCTGGCATTGCGCGCCTGGAAGGAAGTTCAGCGGCACCTCGGTCACCCTCAGCTCAGGGGCACAGACCAGGATCTCGAGCAGTATCTTGAACCCCGTAGGCCTGAACTGAATGCCGGAGATGGTCTCGTTTCCCACCAAAAAGAAGCCCGTCATGGGATCGCTGGTCTTGCGCGCCTCTTTAAAGACGATCCGGGTCAGATACTTGCTGCCGGCAGAGATCGCCTTGCGCACGGGCCCCGGAAGGCCAGCATAGCTGGCGCCCCGAGCGTAGCGGCTCGCCACTACCACGTCCGCCTCCGTAGATCGGGCCTTCTCGAGCAACTCACGCACCTTTTGGGGAGGATGTTGGAGGTCGGCGTCCATCACGCAGGTGTACTCGCTCTCGTTCACGACTGCGTCCATGCCCGTCGCCCCGGCCGTCGAGAGATCACCGTCCTGCTCGGCGATCGCGCGGTGGATCAGGGAGATCCGGCGCTCCTCTTCACTGAGAGCGTGGATTACCGTCGGCGTCTCATCGGTCGAGTCGTTTACGAAGACCACCCGATAATCCACCCCCGCCAGAGCCTCCCTGATCTCTCGCACCAGACGGGGGACGTTCCCCGCCTCGTTGCGCGTCGGTATCACCAGCGTAAGAAGGGCCCCCTTTCCGGTGACCCGTGCGTCCGCCGAAACTTGCTCCTCCGGCCTCATGATTCGCTAGGCTAGCACACGGGGCGAGGGAGCCCCAAACGCTGATGAACATCGGTAAACTTACCGCGAACCGTAGAGAGGAGTGAGAAGAAGGGAGAGTAGAGATGGCTAACGAGGAACGAGTGCACGTTTTCGTCTCGGGCGAGGTGCAGGGCGTCAACTTTCGTGGCGCCACGCAGAGTCAGGCCGAGCAGCTGGACCTGAATGGCTGGGTCCAGAACCTCCAGGACGGTCGGGTCGAGGCGATCTTCGAGGGCGAGCCCGACGCGCTACGCCAGATGGTCCAGTGGTGCCAAAGCGGCCCGTCTAGCGCCGGTGTCAAGGACGTCTCCGTGCACAATGAACAGCCCGAAGGTCTCTCCGGCTTCGAGGTCCGGTGAACGACGCGCCGGTGAACAGGGTTCCCGGCGGCCTCCGGCGCCTTCTAGAGGAGTCTGGGGCAGAGATCTCCTTCGGCCGGCATATAGACTACGGCGCCCAATATCGAGTAACCCGTGGATCGGAAACCGCTGTAGTCAACGTCTATACTTCGGGAAAAGTCTCTGCTGGAGGTAGACCTTCACCTTTGCGAGGCCTGATCGAGAACTGGCGGCTCGCCCAAGATAACGCTGGAGCTAACGTCCGGGCGAACTCCGAGCCGGCCGAGCCGGACAGGACGTCTCGGGTGGGCGCGGACGAGGCTGGCAAAGGGGACTACTTCGGGCCACTTGTGGTCGCGGGGGCGCGGGTTCTAGGGGAGGAAAAGGCTCGGGAGCTGCGCAGGATCGGGGCTAGAGACTCCAAAACGCTTAGTACCCTCGGGGCTATGAACCTCGCACGACGTCTCTTGGAAGCGTTGGGCTCGGAGAACACGCGTGTCGTGGTCCTCCACCCTCGGGAGTACGAGGCTCGTAGGCTTGCCACCGGCAACAACGTCAGCAAGCTTTTAGCTGAAGTCAATGTGCAAATATTTGAAGAGCTCGGATCTGAAGTCGAGCTCTTCGTCGTGGACGAGTTCGGTAAGGCCGCCCGCTCGTACATAGAGCCGCGGCTACCGCCGGGGGTAAGGCTCGTGGTGCGGCCGAGGGCGGAGGATGACGTGGCGGTCGCGGCGGCCTCGGTACTGGCGCGGGCGCGGTACCTGGAGGAGATGGAGGCTCTTTCGGGGGAGGTGGGGTTCGAGCTGCCCCGGGGGGCGACGCACGTTTTAGAAGTCGCCCAGCGGTTGGTCGAGGAGCGCGGGTTGGAGGGGCTAAAGAAGGTGGCGAAGGTGCATTTCGGCACGACGGCTCGGATGTTAGAGGCGTTGGGAGAGGAGAAAACTGGTGAATGAGAAGGGGGCTTTGGTTGACCTTCGTAGCGACACCGTGACCCGGCCGACGGAGGGGATGCGCCAGGCCATGTTCGACGCTCCTTTGGGGGACGACGTCTTCGGGGAGGACCCGACGGTCAACCGGTTGGAGGAGTACGTCGCGGCGCGCCTAGGCAAGGAGGCGGCCCTGTACTGCCCCTCGGGGACGATGACCAACCAGATCGGGGTGTCCGTGGGTACCGGCCGCGGCGACGAAGTGCTCCTACACGAGGGCGCCCACATCTTCAACTACGAAGCAGGTGCCCCGGCCCTCCTCTCCGGCGTGCAGTTAAGACCCATCCCTGGAGAGGGCGGCGTCGTGAGCCCTGGGGCTTTGAAGGCCGCCGTTCGTCGCGAGAACGTCCACTACCCCCGTCCGAAGCTCCTCTGCCTGGAGAACACCCACAACCTCGCGGGGGGTAGGATCTTCCCCTTCGAGGAGTTCGCAACGGTCGCATCCGAGGCGTGGAGCTTGGGCCTCAAAGTGCACCTCGACGGGGCGCGGCTCTTCAACGCCGAGGTCGCGACCGGCGTTCCGGCCCGCGAGTGGTGCGAGAACGCCGACACCGTCTCCGTTTGCTCCTCCAAGGGCCTCGGCGCACCCGTGGGGTCCTTGCTCGCCGGCGACGAGGAGACCATCCGGGAGGCGAGGCGCGTCCGCAAAGCGTTCGGCGGCGGGATGCGCCAGGCAGGGGTAATAGCCGCCTTCTCCCTCTACGCCTTCGAGCACCACGTAGCGAGACTTGCCGAGGACCACGAACGCGCGAGCAAGCTCGCCGAGGGCCTGATCGAAGCCGGATATCGAGTAGAGCCGCCCGAGACCAACATCGTGCTCGTGGATGTAGGGAACGCGGAGAAGTTCCTTGCGGAGCTAGCAGAAAAAGGCGTGCTCGCCATACCGCGCACCGCGAGCACCATCCGGTTCGTTACCCACCTCAACGTTGGTGACGAGGAGGTAGACGCTGCCGTCAAGGCTGCGGCAGGGCTCGCCGCCCACACCCTGGAACTTTGACGCCGGGTCCTCGAATCGAGGTTCGCCCCGTCGCTCCCGAGGAGTTGGCTAAACCCCTCTCCCTCCTCGAGGAGTCCCTGAGAAACGGCGAGCCCGTGCCGCCCCTGTTCGCGGAGCAGCTCGCACAAGCCGTCGAGAGGGGAGACCTCGAGTTGCTCGCGGCCTGGCTGAATAGAGGGCTCGTCGGGGTTACTGTTCTCGCTTTCCGGTCCAGCATCTCACTCGGTGCTCCTTTCGTCAGCATCGAGGACCTGTACGTGAAACCGAGCGCGAGACGCCAGGGCGCCGGCCGGGCCCTACTCGGGGCGGTGGAGGAGCGGTGCAAGGAGCGTGGCGTCTCCTACGTCGAAGTTCAAACCGATGGTGAGGCGGCGGCATTCTATATAAGTTTGGGTTACAAGCCGGAGGAAGAGGTGCGGGTGCTCTCCCGCTCCTACGTCTTCTAACCGGTCAGGTCGGGCGAGTAGCTGGGACGTATCCGGTGATGCAGGGCCGAGCGAAGCGGATATGAAAGCTCAGGATCTCTTTCTCGCTTCGAGCACTAGCAGCACAGGAAAACTAAGCAGCCCTGCGCCCGAAGGGACCGATTCTACGAGCCACCTGTTAGCGAGGAACCCGTGCCGAACCACGACTTCGAAACCGGCTTCTTCGAGCAGTTCCAAGTAGTTCACCACCGTGTAGCGGCGTGCTCCGAGGCGGTACTCCACGCCGGAGCGTTCGAAATAGATCTCCTTGCCGGCGGCTGCCATCTTGGGGTGGCAGCCGGAGAAGACCAGCCGCCTGCCGGGGCTCAACACACGGTGCATCTCCCGCAAAGCGACGGCCAATTCGTCCAAATGTGTCGCTGATCAGGGCGCACAACGCGGCGTCGAAGCGCTCGTCTTCAAAGGGCAGAGGTCTCTCTAAAGATCGCCGAGCATGAGGGGTACTTCGAGGTGGTTACGCTGTGCAACGTTCAGCATCCCTCGCGAAAAGTCGACGCCGACCGGGCTGTTTGCGGAAGATCATGGGCCCGAGGTGCCGCCCGGTGCCGCAGCCGACGCCGAGGACGTGCTCGTCCGGCTTGGGCGCCAGCGCGTCCAAGGTGTGCCTCGCATCCATCGCCACGACCGGGTTGGGCGTTTCGTCGTAAGTCTCGCCCACAGGTCGTAACCTTCTTGCGCGCTCACGCGCCGTGTCTTCTTCATGATCACCCTCCAGCATGCCCACTTAGCACAATCTCTGCTGCCCTGGCCTGCCTTTACCGGAGCTAGAACTCCTTTACCTGGTATATGGAGACCTCACGGAAGCCGAGTTCCTCGTAGAACTTGCGGCCCCTGGTGTTGTCGGCGGCGACCTGCAGGGAGACGCCGTTGGCTCCCCTCTCTCTGGCCCACTCCTGGCACGCCTCGAAGAGGGCGTGACCTATACCCGAGCTCCGGTAGTCGGGGGTGACGTAGACGTCCTCGACGGCGGCCCAGGTCTTTGGTTGGAAGGCGGGGGACCCTTCACGCAGCTCGCCGGAGAGGAAGCCTACAACCTCCCCATTAAGCTCCGCGACGAAGAGGCAGGAGTGGGAGTTGGAGGAGAGGTCGGATAGGAAGCGGCGCATGACCTTTTCGGCGTTGGGGACAGTGGTGTAGACGGGGTCGTAGAGGGTGTGCTCCTCGGCGCTCTTTACCCAGAGCCGCGCGGCGGCCGCGGCGTCGTGGCGCCTGCCGTGACGTACGGTGAAATCTGCCTCCTCCATGCCTGAATCGTAGCCGATATACTGCCACCCGTAGTGGAGCCGGGCACGGGGGTGCGCTCAGGAGAGCGACGCGCGGCGAACCGTGACAGGGAAAGGAGAAGAGGAGTGCAAGCTTTGTTTCTGCTGCTCGCAATCCTGGCGGGGCCGTGGTGCCGATACAGTTCGCCGTCAAAAGCGAGCCGCGCGGGGCGGTGGGAGGGACGATAACGACTGTGGCGATCTCCTTCCTAGTGGGCACGTTCGTCCTTGGGGCGGCGGGGCTTCTGGTCCGCAAGGGCGTCCCGGCTCTCTCCGACGCCGCCGAGACGCCGGGGTGAGCCTGGATCGGTGTTGCTCGGCGTCTTCTACGTCACCGCTTCGATACCTTTGACCCCCAAGCTCGGGGAGGCGAATATCGTGGCGTTCGTTCTCGCTAGTCAGGTGCTCGCCTCGATAATCGTCGACCAGTTCGGCCTCCTGAACCTGCCGGTCCATCCCGCCTCCCTGACGGGGCTCGGTGGTGCCACACTCGTGATAGCCGGCGTCTTCGTCGCCCTGTGCACCTGACCACCCCTGGTGGACGCCGGAGTTCACCCTTCCTTTTTCGTTCTGGAAGGGTTACATTGGGGCGACGTCGCAGGCGATGCTCGGAGGTGCCGCTAAAGAAAAGGGAAGCCACGGCCGATAAAGGAACAGGTCGGAAGCGGCAGGCTCCTTGAAGGGCCGGCAAGAAGAAGCGAACAACAAAGCGCCAGGGCTCCCATCCCGGTTGTGAGGATCGCTGGAAAGGGAGTCGACGAGGGAGACGTTCATCGAGTTTTCGGCGGGTGCGTCTCGGCCTCCGGGCGGTCGTTAGGGCGGCGACAAATCCAGGTGGTGACGCCGGGGACAAAGCGCCTCCCGGGCCCGGAGCGCGGCGAAGCCGCGCGGTACCGCAGCTTCTCTCTGCCTCCATCGGGCTCTGTCCAAATCTTCGGGTGTTCAGGGGCTTTTACTCCGGGACGAGGAGGTGCGTTATGTGCGGGATCGTAGGTTACGTCGGCAGGGAGCGGTGCGTGGAGGTACTCATGGAGGGCTTGAGGAGCCTCGAGTACCGGGGTTACGATTCGGCCGGGCTTGCCTTGGCTCTGCCCGAGGCGGGGATCGAGATCGCCAGGGAGGTAGGACCGCTCGACAACCTGACGGACGCCATCAGGAAGAGGAACGGCGATTTTTCCAAGGTGCGAAGCGGTGTGGGCCACACTCGGTGGGCGACGCACGGGCGTCCCAGTGAGGCCAACGCCCATCCCCACACCGGGGGCGCAGACCACGAGGTCGCGGTGGTCCACAATGGCATCATCGAGAACCACGCGGAGCTCCGGGAGGAGTTGGAGGAGCGCGGTCTTGTGTTCCGTTCGGAGACGGACACGGAGGTCATCGCGCACCTCTTGGCCGAGAGGGTAGCGGCCGGGGAGCCACTGGAGGAGGCGCTTGTGGGGACGGTAAAGTGCCTTCGGGGCTCGTTCGCGGTCGCGGCGATGAGCGCCTCCGAGCCAGAAAAGGTCGTCGCGGCGCGCCACCAGAGCCCACTGGTCGTGGGGTTGGGGAAGGGTGAGACATTTCTGGCGAGCGCGGTGCAGGCTTTGCTGGGCAACACGAGGAGGTTCCTCTTCGTGGAGAACGGCGAGATCGTGATCCTCACTGGCTCTTCCGCCGAGATACGGACGCTCTCGGGAGAGCCGGTCGGGCGGGAGACCTTCGAGGTGGACTGGAGCGCCGAGGAGATGAGCCTGGACGGCTACGAGGACTTCATGCTCAAGGAGATCCACGAACAGCCCGCCTCCCTTCAGGCTACCCTCGCGGGACGCCTCGACGCCGGAGGTGGCGTGGACCTCTCCGAGACGGGCCTCGACCTCTCGGATTTCGAGCGGGTGGTCATCGTCGCCTGCGGCACGGCCTACCACGCCGGGCTTCTGGGCAAGCACGCCATCGAGCGGCTCGCGAAGGTGCCTGTCGAGGTCGCCGTGGCGAGCGAGTACCGCTACACCAACCCGATCGGAGACGAAAAGACCCTCGTTGTCGCCATCTCCCAGAGCGGAGAGACGACGGACACCCTGGCGGCGGTGGAGGCGGCGCGGGTCTTCGGCGGGTGCGTCCTCGCCGTGACCAACACGCAAGGCTCGCTCATCACCCGCGAGGCCGACGCGGTTCTCCTGACCAAGGCCGGTCCTGAGGTCGGGGTCGCTGCTACGAAGACTTTTCTTACGCAGGTCACGGCCATGTACCTCTTGGCTTTGGGGCTCGCTTACAGCAAGCGGAGCACTCGCCCAGTGGAGGAGCTAAAAGAGATCGGTCGGGGTCTGCGCCGGGCGCCGGAGAAAGTCGAGGAGGCGATAGGGCTCCTCGAAGGCCGTGTCGTGGGAGAGGCCGTGGGCGTCTTCGCGGGGGCGCGGTGCGCGCTGTTTTTGGGGCGAGGCCATTCGTTCCCAGCGGCTTTAGAGGGGGCGTTGAAGCTCAAGGAGATCTCCTACCTCCCCGCCGAAGGGTATCCCGCCGGCGAGATGAAGCATGGCCCGATAGCCCTCGTAGACGAGCAGTGCCCGGTGGTCGCGGTCCTGGGCGAGGGCCTTTTGCGCGAGAAGACCCTCTCCAACGTCGAAGAGACCGTGGCACGCGGGGCGCGAGTAATAGCCGTAGCCCATGAAGACGATGAAGTGGCCGGGCGCCTGGCGCGGGTAACGCTGCCGGTGCCTGCGGTGCCGGAGATCCTGAGTCCCCTCGTCTGTGCCGTGCCCTTGCAGCTCTTGGCCTACCACGTCGCCAAGGCGCGCGGCCTCAACGTAGACAAGCCGCGCAACCTCGCAAAGAGCGTGACGGTGGAATAAAGCTTGTGGCCGAGGAGAAGGGATGCTTTGTTGAGCGAGTTGGACCTGATCCTGTGCCTCACAACTTCGATAGCTCTCATCGTGGCTTCAGGGCCAGACAACATCCTCGCGCTCACCCGTGACGTTGCCTAGGGGCGCGGTGCGGCGTTAATCTCGGCGGCGGGCGCGAGCTTCGAGCTCGTGATTCACTCGATCTTCGCGGCGGTCTGGCTCTCCGCTTTGCTGGCGCAGTCCGCCGTGTCGTTGTGCCTGGCCTCGTCGCTCTGTTCTTCCGCTGACTGCCGGCAACTACGTATACTAACGAACGACCTTCAGGGCGGCAGGTTCGATGCGAAAGGACATCGGGAGGCGGCCCCAGACCTCGCCGTCCAGTTGCACGGGGACCTGAACCCCAGGAGAAGTGGCGCACAACTCTCTGGCGGTAAAGGAACGCATCGAGCGGTCCAGGGGCCTCTTGACCAGGATGCTAGCAAAGACGTCGGGCCGCAGGAGCCAGCTCACCCGCTCGACGAGGACGACCTCGAGCTTGCCCGTGGTGAGTGCGGCGTCCTCTGCCGTTCTGAAGTCACCGCCGTAGTACTGGCCGTTGGCGACGATGGCGAACTGCGCCAGGTAGGTGTCGTCGCCGTGCTCGATGTGGAGCGTCGGAAGATCCCCCTCGAAGTACACCTTGAAGGCCGCTAGAGGGAAAGCCAGTGCCTTCAAGAACCGCTTGAGACGCGGGGTGACCTCGCCCACTACGTGGGCGTCCAGGCCTATTCCCGCCATGCAGGTGAAGCGGCGCTCGACGCCCTCGTGGTTCGTGGCGACGCCGACGTCTATCCGGCTCTCTGTGCCGGAGAGGATACGTTTGCAGGCCCCCTCCGCCTTCAGGGGCAGCCCGAGCTCCCGCGCGAGCACGTTCGCTGTTCCTAACGGCAGGATGCCTAAAGTAGCGTCGGACTCTAGGCCGTTGACAACCTCGTTCACTGTCCCGTCTCCCCCGGCGGCGACGACGAGGCGGGATCCGGCCAGGGTAGCGAGCTCGGTGGCGTGCTGCGGACGCTCGGTCGGCCACACCTCGACGTCGAGACCGCCTGCTCGCAGGATCTCGGCGTAGAGCTTTAGATGATCCCTGTGCCGGATACGCCCGGCGTTAGGGTTGCCTATGATGACGGTCTCTCTATCTCCCATTTCCATATAATAGCCCTTTCGCCGGGAGTTACGCTCGCGTAACATGCGCCTCGTGGAGAGGCTCGAAGACTTCGTAGTGCCGGGTATCGGAGTAGACGTCGTGGACGTCGATAGGATGAAGGTCGCCCTGGAGAGGACGCCGAGGATACGTCAGAGGCTCTTTACCGAGGCCGAGATCTCCTACTGCGAGAAGTTCCGCTTCGCCGAGCGTCACTACGCCGGACGCTGGGCCGTCAAGGAGGCCGTGACCAAGGCTCTGGGCTGCGGCCTCATCCAGTGGAACGGCGTCGAAGTAATCCGCCGTCCCCGCCAGGCCCCGACGGTGCGTATCTTCGGTAAGATAGAGCGGTTCGCAAACATGGTCGGCATTCGCGAGGAGGATATCCAGATCTCCATCACCCACTCCGAGCTCTCGGCCGTGGCCGTCTGCATCGTTCGACGCTCGGAACCGGGCAACGTAGGAAACTCTTGAGGCTCTACTCCGCCGACGAGATGACCCGCGCCGACGAAGGCGCACAGAGGCTTGGTATCCCTGGTGGCATCCTCATGGAACGGGCCGGCGTCGAGATGGCTCGCGCGGCGCTTGAACACTTCGAGTCTCTGGAAGGAGGCCGGGTTCTCGTCGTCGCCGGCGGTGGCAACAACGGCGGCGACGGCTTCGTCATGGCCCGCGAGCTCCACCGGGCTGGCGCCGAAGTAGCCGTCTTCGCGACGAAGGACGAGTATGAGGGCGACCCGCAGGTAAACCTCGAAGCCCTGCGCAACCTGAACGTCCGCTTCGTGGGCGCAGACGGGTTCGAGGACGAGCTCGAGGAGGCGGACCTCGTCGTGGACGCTTTGCTGGGGACCGGATTCCAGGGAGAAGTGCGCGAGAAGGAGTCGAGGCTCATCGAGCAGATAAACGCCTCGGCTGCCGCGGTCGTCACGGTGGACGTGCCCTCGGGGGTGAATGGCTCGACGGGGGAGGTGTGGGGGGCGGCGGTGCAAGCTGACCTCACCGTCTGCGCGCACGCGGCGAAGCTGGGGTGCGTAGTCTCGCCGGGGTACGAGTACTCGGGAGAGGTCGCTGTGGTGGACATCGGCATACCGCCTGAGGTGGACGTGGAGCAGAGGGCGACGTGGACGGATGTCCACTCTCTAAAAGGCCTCGTGCCGCGCCGGAAAGAGGGAGCGCACAAGTACTCGGCCGGGTCTTTGTTAGTCGTCGCGGGCTCCAGGATGGCGACGGGCGCCGCCCTCATGGTCGCTAAAGGGGCGCAGAGGACGGGGTGTGGGATTATCTTCGTCGCGACCGCCGAAGGCGTCGCTCCCTTCGTGGATGCCCAGCTCGTCGAAGTACTCGTCTCCGGGATGCCCGAAGACGAGGAGGGAAGCATGAGCGTGGGCGCTGCGGACGCCATTATCGAGCAGGCGCAGGGGGCTTCGGCGGTCGTGCTCGGGCCGGGGATGGGTGTTGGCGAGGGGGGAGAGAGGATCGTCGAAGGGGTTTTGAGGGAGACGGACGTCCCGGTCCTGCTCGACGCTGACGCCATCTCGAACCTTTCGGGGCCGGGGGACCTCGCCGGGAGGGGTGCGCCACCAGTGATCACTCCGCACCTGGGCGAGTTCAGTCGGCTCTTAGGAGAGGGGACGGGGGAGACACAGTCCCGCAGGCTCCACCATGCGCGCCGGGTCGCCCAGGAGGGCGGCTGTTGCGTGCTCCTCAAGGGAACGGACACGCTGGTAGCCTACGGGGAGCGCGTGGCGATCAACTCTACCGGAGGAGCGCAGCTCGCGACCGCGGGGACGGGTGACGTGCTCTCGGGCATCATAGGTGCTCTCCTCGCGCGCGGGATGGACTCTTACGATGCGGCCCGGACCGGGGCCTGGGCGCACGGCCACGCCTCGGAGCTTTACCTAGAGTCGACCGGCTGGCCCGCGGAGAGCATGATCGCGACCGACTTACTCTCATATCTGCCGGGCGCCTTCGGCGAGATTCACTCCGGAGCGCCATCGAGTAGTTAGAAGGGGAGATATTGGACAATTTGAAGTAGTATCAGTGTTGTGAAGATGAGCGGGCGAGAGGGGCTTTAGGGCGTGGAGCAGCAAGACATCCGAGAGCTTAAAGTCGGCGAGATCATGGAGACCAACTGGCCGACTCTGAAACCGGAGAGCACCGTGGAGGAGGCGATCAGGCTCTTCGCCGAGGCCCGCGTCCCCGGGGCCCCGGTCGTGGAAAACGGTCGCCTGATCGGGATAATCACGGAGGGAGATTTGATCTTCCAGGACGCGGAGATCAAATCACCGGGCTTCCTGGATATCCTGGGCGGCATCATCCCTTTGGGCGATTGGGAGGAGTACCGCAGGGAGACGCTAAAGAGCGCTGGTGTTACCGTCGAGGAGGTCATGACGGAGGACCCCGTCACCGTCTCCCCCGAGGAGACTCTGGTCGAGACCGCGACCGTCATGGCCGAGCAGCGCAGAAAGATACTGCCCGTCGTCGAGGGCGAGCGCCTGGTGGGCGTCATAACTCGCATGGACATCCTCACCCTTCACGTCCTCAAACCCCGCTTCTAGCCGCCGCTTGGTCGTGCACGCCCTCCTGAAGGTTCCGAGCCGCACCTGGGCCGAGGTGGACCTCGGTGCGATCCGGCACAACGTTCGCACCCTCAAACGCCGTGCCGGAGACGCCCTCCTTATGGCCGTTGTGAAGGCCAACGCCTACGGACACGGCGCCGTCCCCGTGGCCCGAGCCGCCCTCGAAGCCGGCGCCGACTCTCTGGCCGTCGTGACCCTGGAAGAGGGCGCCGAGCTCCGGCGCGCTGGTATCGAGGCCCCGGTCCTCGTCTTCACCGACCTACTCCCGGACGGGCTCGCACTCTCTAAAGCTAATCGCCTCCAGGTTACGGCGCACTCGCTACGGAGCGCGAAGCGCATCGCGTCGTACCCTGGTTTGGAGGCGCACCTGAAGGTCAACACGGGCATGAATCGCTGGGGGGTCGAACCGGACGAAGCGGGGGAGGCATGCAAGATCCTGGGCGACAGGCTGGCCGGCGTCTACACTCACCTCGCCTCCGCCGACTCCGACGAGGAGACGACCCGTCGCCAACTCGACGCCTTTGACGCGGTGCTCGCCACGCGGGGCTTCGGCGGCGTTCCCGTTCACGCTGCGAACTCTGCCGGTACCCTCTGGCACCCCTCCTCACGTTACAGTTGCGTCCGGCCCGGCGTAGCCCTCTATGGATTGCACCCTAAAGGGGACGAAGGAGATCCCACGGACGAGGACTTAAAGCCCGCGCTCTCTCTCAAGAGCTACGTGGCCGATGTCCGGCGCCTCTTGGCTGGCGAGGGGGTCTCCTACGGGCTGACGTTCAAGGCCGATAGACCAATGTTCGCGGCGACGGTGCCGGTCGGGTACGCGGAAGGGTATCGCCGCACCCTCTCGAACAGGGCGAAAGCCCTCATCCGCGGGGAGCGGCGCTCGCTTCTGGGACGTGTGACGATGGACGCCTGCGTCTTCGGGGTGGACGAAGGGGTCGAAACTGGGGACGAGGTCGTGCTCCTGGGGGAGCAGGGGAGAGAGAGCATCCGGGCCGAGGAGTTCGCGCGGTGGGCGAGCACGATAAACTACGAGGTAACTACCGGGATCGACGCCCGGCGCGTGGAGAGGAGCTACAGGGAAGAATGAAGTTATTCGAGGATCTCGAATGGGGACCAGCCTTCAAACGGGCCGCGTTCCTGGTGGCCTTCTGGCTGCTTGCGCTCTACGTCCTGAACGTCGCGTTCCCAGAGACTTTTGTTTTGGGGCTCGACAGCAGCGCAGGTGTCATCTCTATACTGGTCAACGCGGTGCTTTTCTTCTTTTTCTTCGCGGTGTTTACTGCCTTTACCGAAAGGAGCAAGAAGCGGCGTGCCGCTGCGATGAGGGCCCAGAGAAAGGGCGGGACCGGCGCCAGGAACACCGCCGGGACGAAGGGTAAGTCCGGCGCGCCGGAAGAGGGAGAAGAGGTCGAATCGGGCGACCTCAGAGGCCGCCACAACCCAAACACCAGCCGCAGGAAGGCAGCGCGGCGACGGCGGCGCTGAAGCCGAGAGCGTAACCGTTCCCGGAGCGTGAGGAGTTGGCGTCGAGTAGAGCTTCACAAAAAAGGCGCGGTTAGGGATAATGTCGTCTGCTGGATGGCGGCTTTGCAGAGGGCGTTGGGGGCTTGGTATGGGCATAAGACGGGCGAAGAGGGATCGTTGGATCTGGGGCGTCTGCGGGGGAATAGCGCACCATTTCGGGTGGAGCTCTACCGCAGTGCGGGTCGTAGTGGTGTTCCTGGCGATCTTCATCCCCGGTGTCAGCGTGATCCCGGCGGTCCTGATCTACCTCCTCCTCGGCTTCATCTTGCCCGAGAGCGAGGAGTTCTAGCCCTGGTGGAATTCGCCGAGGCGCAGAAGGAGGCCTTAGGGTGTCGCAAGTGCGGTCCCCTGTGCCACTCGAGAACGAAGGTCATCTTCGGCGAGGGTCCTCTAAACGCCGAGCTCTTCGTCGTGGGCGAGGCGCCGGGCTTTAACGAGGATAGGGAGGGCAAGCCCTTTCGGGGCGCATCGGGGATGTTGCTCGACCGGCTCTTGTCGTCTATCGGGCTCGAGCGCGAGGAGGTCTACCTCACCACGCTGGTCAAGTGCCAACCGCCCGAGGGCCGCTCCCCGAAGCCGGCGGAGATCAACGCCTGCAGGCCGTACCTGCTCTCCCAACTCGCGGCGGTCGACCCGAAGGTTGTGGTGGCGTTGGGGGATCTGGCGAGCCGTTCCCTCACGGGTCACAAGGAGACGGTCTCCCGCATCCGCGGCAGAGCGATACCGCTCGACGGCCGCTACGTCTTCCCGACGCTCTCCTTGAACCGGGCGCTCTACACCCCGGCGGATCGCGCGCTCCTCGTCTCGGACTTCTTCCGCCTTCCGGAGCTCCTCGCCACCGAACGTCCTACCACCTACGAGACCCTCAACGTCTCCCACACCCCGGTCGTCGAACGAGAGCCCTTGCAGCCGGGCCTCTGGTAGGAGCCTCCATGAGGATCTCCCTGGAGTGGGACGAGCTGGACGAGGGCGCCCTGAGAGGGTTGGCCGCCGAAGCGGCGGGCTGCCTCGTGCCCGGCGACGTCGTCGTGCTCAAGGGCGAGGTCGGGAGCGGAAAGACGACCTTCGTGCGGGCGGCGGCCCGCGCTCTGGGTGTTCGGGAGACGGTGACGAGCCCGACCTACCAGTTCGCCCGTGGCTACGGGGGCTCCGCGGGCGGGCGCGCCGTCGCGGTCAACCACCTGGACCTCTACCGGCTGGAGGAGCTCGACGTGCGGGACGCCCTGGATCTTGACGAGTACCTGGACGCCGGCTCCGTGACGTTTATGGAGTGGGCGAACCCCGCGCTCCACCTTTTAGCGGAGCCGAACGTAGTGGAGATCGTCCACCGTACACCCGATACTCGCAGGGTGCGGCTCTCGGGGCCTCTGGCGGCGCGGCTCTCCTCGAAGCCGTGCTGATACTGGCCCTTGACTCTTCGACGGGGGTCGTTACGGTCGTTATCGCCCGCGCGGGAGAGGGCGGGCGGGAGGTGCTCGCGGAGATCTCTATCC
>DATDKT010000230.1:0-16963 GCA_036519775.1 Rubrobacteraceae bacterium | reverse complement strand
GCCGCGACAGGATGCGCTCGTTCCCGTGCTTCCCCTGGTTTAGCATCATCTGACCGAAGAGGAGCAGATCATCAACCGTCGAGACCAGCCCACCGGCGCCGGACTCGAAAACGGGAGGGCGCGCCCACCGACTGTCGTCGACACCGTCGAAGACTTCAAACTCCCCGGTCGCGAAATTGGTCCAGTAGCTGCTCGCCAACCGATCGACCTTGCTCGCCGACACACTGAACGCGGTATCGTTCATGCCCAGCGGCGCGAAGATTCGCTCCCGCAGAAATTGCTCCAGGCTCATGCCGGCAGCGCGCGCGATCAGCACTCCCAGTATGTCGGAGCCGCTGTTATACAGCCACTTCTCGCCCGGCTGATGCAGTAGCGGCAGCTTGGCGAAGCGCTTCATCAATTCGTCGGGCGCATGCGACGGCAGAGTCGGCCCGGGAGCGAGACCCGCCTCCTCCAGCGCCTGCTGAATCGGATACTGGCCGGGGGGAGCAAAGACCGCTCCGTAACCGAGCCGAAAGGTCAGGAGGTCGCGTAACGTGATCGGCCGGTTTGCCGGCACGGTATCGTCGAGCGGGCTGCCGAGGGTGCGCAGGACCTGGCGGTTGGCTAGTTCGGGCAGCGATTGATCGACCGGCTCGTCGAGGCGCAGCGTGCATTCCTCCACTAGGATCATCGCCGCCGCGGCCACGATCGGCTTGGTCACCGAGGCGATGCGGAAGATGGTATCGCGCCGCATCGCCTCGCTCCCGCCGATGGCTTTCATGCCGAGCGCACCGACGTGGACCTCGCCCCGCCGGCTGACCAGCGTGACGATACCGGGCACGTCGCTGCGTTGAACATGTCCGGCCATGACGTCGTGCATGCGGCCGAGCCGCGCCCTGGACAATCCTCCGGTGGTGCTCATCGTCTGTTCCCTCCGTCTTGTCTTATCCGGTCTTGTCGGCCGCCTTGGCGTTTTCCGTAGCCTCGCGCCGCGTCAGAGCTGACGAGTTTCGGCGGGGGCTCGGTCCCACCTATCGTTCCGAGCTGAACTGCGAGTTCAGCTCTCCCGTCGGCTCTTTGTCGATCATCCATTCTCTCCTTCATCTCGTGCCGGCCGGTAGGTGAGGACGACGACGCCCGAATCGAAGGTCGTCGTGTCCACGAGCCTCAGGACCATCTCTTCGAGTCCGTCCTCAAAGAGTCGTTTCCCGCTCCCCACGACTATGGGGAAGACCATGAGCCGCAGCTCGTCGATAAGGTCGTGTCGCATCAGCGCGTTCACGAGGGTACCGCTGCCGAAGACCAGGATATCCTTGCCGGGCTGCCGCTTCAGCTCGGACGCCTCCTCCATAACGTTTCCCCGGATCAGCGTCGAGTTATTCCATCCGGCCTCTTCCAGGGTCGTCGATACGACGTGCTTGGGATAGCCGTTCATCATGTCGGTGTACTCTCCAAGTTCCGCTCGGCGAGGACCTTCGTATTGATTCATCATATTGGGCCAGGCAGCAGCGAAAGCTTCGTAGGTCACCCGACCCAGCAGGAGGGCGTCGCTCGCGGCGAGCTCGGCGAACTTGAACTTCTCCTGTTCCTCGCTGCCGAACTGGAAGGTCCAGCCAGGATCCTCCATCACGCCGTCCAGCGACACGAACTCCGATACGACTACCTTTTTCATGGGAACCTCCTCCGTTCGAACCTGCATCTCACCCACCTCTGTGTCGGCCATCTCTTATCTCCTTTGTCGTGGTTGTGCTTTATTTTCGCGTCATCTTCTCCAAAGATGGCCCTAGTCGACGACAGTGCCGCTGGTCAGGTTGGCGACGGTCCCCGTCGTCGCGCCAGCCCGGTCCGAGGCCAAAAACGCCGCCGCGTTGCCCACGTCGGCCAGCGTCGTCACCCGCCCCAGCAAGGACCTGGCTTTCAGGGCGGCCTCGATCTCCTCTGTCGGAGCCGACCAGTCTTCGGTCGAGATGCCCTCCCAGCTCTCGGGTATACCCTCCAACCTGAGACAGACGGCACGGATGCCGCGCGGCCCGAGCTCGGCCGCCAGTTGTTTCGTGAGGGCCTCGATAGCCACGCATGCGATTCCGAAGCCTCCCACGTAGACGCCCGGGACGTACGCGCGGACGGCTGAGGCGGAGAGCGTCAGGATCACTCCGGAGCCCTTCTCGGCCATGCGCCGCGCCGCCGCCCTCGCGGTCAAGAAATGCGTCGTCGGGCCGGTCACGATCGGGCTTACGAAATCCTCGCGCGACATCTCCGCGAGCGGGATCAACTGCACGTCCCGGATCGAGACGGCGTTGAAGGAGACGTCGATGCTCCCCGCCTCCTCCGCTACGGCCTCAGCATGCTCCTCGATGGCCTGCTCGTCGAGGGTGTCTACTCTGGCCGCCTCGGCCGTTCCCCCCGCGGCGGAGATCTCGTCAGCCACAGCTTCGACCTTGGCAAGCGTGCGGCCGGCGAGAAAGACCCTCGCCCCCTCGCGGGCGAAGGCACGAGCGACGGCGCCGCCGATCGCTCCTCCCGCACCGTAGATCACGGCGTTCTTGGCCTCAAGCAGCATTTCTGTCCTCCTCTGTCCATCGGGGTGCTGCATCAGCTGGTAGCAGCATACGGCAATAGTCCTGAAAAATAACTGATAAATTTAAGAAACCAACTAACTAAATCTCGATCAGGACTTCTGCTGCTAAAATCTTGGGCATGGCGACCATGCGCACGTACGACGACGGCTGCGCCCGGAGGCTCCTGGAGTCAAGCCAGCGACGCCACCGGTGCACCCTTGGCGGATTTCCGAGGATATATAGCTGTCTCCCAGTCTGGTCGGCCAAGAAAGACGCGGACGGGCGGAGATTGAAGAAGTTTATTAGGCACTAGTATTCCACGACTCGTAATGCCTCAACCCTAGGAGGAGTTGGGTATCGATTCCTTTCTCGGCACCGCCTTAGCAAGTATCCCCATCCCCTACTCGAGCTTGCGGCCCAGTTTACAATAGATTTAGGCACTATATAAAGGAAGCCCCAAAAAGCCTTTGAATCTGCAAGGCTCGAGGATCAGGGCGTCCAAGGTCTGCTCGGTAGTACTCGTAAAGACCTACCCTCTTTCTCCTGACGAACGCCATATCCTCGACTTCACTTTACGGTGCGCGGCAAAGGACACCCAATTTAGGCACTAGATAACCGTGCAAACAGCGAAACGAACCCTAGGTTCGGAAGAACATGCCTCCTCCGAAGCACTGGCGCTGGGCGGAGGCGAGATTAGGCACCAGAAAGTCGTACTAAGTACTATACCAAACTACCATTTTATTAGGCACTATACACTGTTGCCAGGCATTGGTACTAGATAATGCACTCCTCACCACTCTCACCCAAGCCACTCCGAGTGTCTCTTTGCTAGCTCGGCCCCGGCTGCCTTTAAAGTCGTATTCGCGTACCCTCGTACATACTCCTCATAGTCGGTGCTTGGGAGTATCTCGTCCTTTTGCTTGTCTTCGAGGTAGATCACTACGCTACTCATCAGGGAGAGGATTTCTGCGTCGGATGCGCTTCGTAGCTTGCGCCCAAACTCTATCCACTCGCCCAAAGCACGTATCTCCGGCCTCTCTACTGTCCATTTGGTCTCTGCTAGGAACGTTGTTGGTACTAGGTCCAATTCTTTTTCTTTCCGCGAGCTTGCTACGGGCTTCATTTTCTTCCCGGCGACCTCTTTCTGCGTGCTACCTGCGTTCTCGTTCCACGTCTGCCAAAAAGCCTAAGAGCAAAATGGTGCTGACGAGCACGATGATGCCGAACGGGATTAATTCTAGTGGTTCAGTAAGGATGCTGGGTTAACAGCCCGTGAAAGTTAGATTAATAAACATGTCGAGAGGCAACAAAAGGCCGGGGCCACCTGCATCTTCTCGCCGCGGTTGATCGCCTAGCCTAGTCTGGCCCAGGCGGTTCTTCTGTTACAAAGCCCCGATACCCCATCCTCTTCTCGTGCTCCCCTTCGACCTCCTCCAGTCTTCAACTGCCACCTATCAAGTTACGCAGAAGCTAGATCCGCCCAGGCTTCCTGAGGGTGATTTACCTAGCCGGCGGGCTCTAGGACGTATATCCGGAGGGTGCCCGGCAGCGTATCGAAGCTGAACTCGACCTCTGTAGCCCCCACCCTCCTTACCACGTCTTCCGGATAGCGAGACGTGAACGCTTCCAGGGGCAAGATGTCCAGCTTGAGCTTAGGTATCTGGTAGTGCATGGGGATGACGACACGCGGCTGGATCTCCTCTATAGCCCGCTCCAGATCTTCGAGTTCGATGGTCGGTGGTCCCCCGCTCAGGGCTAGAAGGATGTTCACCCTCCCGCGCAGCAGGGCGAGCTGCTCGTCGGTGAGGGGATTGCCCAGATCCCCCAGATGCAAGATGCTTATACCTTCCAGCTCGAAGCGGTAGATGGCGTTCTCGTCCGGGCTTTCCTTATGCCTCAAGCTCTCCATAGTTGGCAGCGCCTCGAAGACTACGTTGTTCACCTCGACCGGCCCTCTGCCTGTGATCTCCAGGGCGTTCAGGATCTTCGGATCACCGGGGACCATAGAGGCGTCGGAGTGGAACCTGTCGGTGGCGGAGCTCATAACGACCACGTCGGCGGACTCGTCCATGGGGTCTAGGCCCGCAACCTCGGGCGTGTAGGGATCGGTTACGATAACGATATCGTCACCTTCTATCCTGAAGCAGGCGTGCCCGTACCATTTGATCTTCATGCCCCATTGGATATTTTAACCTCTTTACTCCTTTCTCATCGTGTTTGTCTTCCCCTTACGCCACGCAGATTACCCGTTCAACCCTGATCGTACTCGAAGAACCCTCGCCCGCTCTTGCGCCCGAGCCGGCCGGCGGCAACGTAGCGCTTCAATAGCGGACAGGGCCGGTACTTGGTGTCGCCGAAGCCCTCATGCAAAACCTCCATAACGTGCAGGCAAGTGTCCAGGCCGATCAGGTCGGCAAGCTCCAATGGCCCCATAGGTTGGTTCGTACCGAGCTTCATCGCGGTGTCCACGTCCTCGGGCTCGGCAACGCCCTCCATGACGCAATAGACAGCCTCGTTGATCATGGGCACCAGGACGCGGTTCACCGCAAAACCGGGGAAGTCTTGCACCCCCACCGGCGTCTTCTCCAGCCGCTCGGCCAGTTCGCTGACCGCCTCGTAGGTCTCGTCGCTGGTCTCGATGCCCCGGATGATCTCGACGAGCTTCAAGGCCGGCACCGGGTTGAAGAAGTGCATCCCGATAACCTTCTCGGGCCGATTCGTCTGCGCCCCAAGCCTGGTGATGGAGAGCGAGGAAGTGTTCGACGCGAGGATAGACTCTTCCTTGAGCTGCTCGTCCAGGGCCTGGAAGACCTCCGTCTTGATCTCCATCGTCTCGGGGGCGGCTTCTATCGCCAGGTCCGCATCCTCAGCGTACTCCGTCCCCGACTCGATCCGCCCCATCGCCTCGTCCATCTCTTCCTGGGAGATGCGCTCCTTCTCAACGGATCTGGAGAGGTTCTTCTTTATCGTCTCGAGGCCCTTCTCTACCATCTCTTGCTCCACGTCTGCCAGATGCACCGCAAGACCGGCCTGAACTGCGACTTGAGCGATGCCGCTCCCCATCTGTCCCGCCCCTACGACCTGTATCTTCTCTATCGCCAAAATCTACTCCTCTTGGGAAAGAGCCGGGGCGGTAACCCCGACTCGCCGTATCTCCTACAAGTTATCTCTCCATGGCCTGTATCAAAGACTCAGACTCTCCGTCGCCATGCCCACGACGATGTCGTCGTCTCCCGGCTCGGTCAGGCCCGCCGCTTCCCCGGCCAGCATACAGGACAGGTTGCTGTTTTGGCGGTCTAGACGTTCTTTTGTCAGTAATCTTGAGCAGGCTCTTCCTCCTTACGTACCACCAGAACTGGGCAGTGGGCATGCCGAACCACTGAGTCGGGGACGCTCCCTATCAAGGCCCTCCTGATCCCGCCTAACCCCCGGCTCCCCACTACTAACAGCCCCACACCCAACTCCTCTGCTAGGTCGACGATCTCCGCTGCTGGCGTCCCCATCCTTAGATATGCTTCCGCAACCGTCCCCCCTACCGCTCGCACCTTCTCAACTTCCGCGTCGAGCACCTGACGAGCCACCTGCTCGAACTGGCGCCCCAACTCCTCTATGAGGGCGAGGTCCTTCTGCTCTACCCCCTCCGGGTTTGTAGCTTCAGGGTAAACGAAGGCCCCCAAATAGGCGTCCTCACCCACGTAGAGCACATGCAGCTCCGAGTCAGTATTCTTAGAGAGCTCCACCGCCGCCTGCGTTGCATGGGTAGCGCTCTCTGAGCCATCGGTGGCCAGAAGGATCCTTGTCGGGAAGATGCTCATTGCTATGATCTCCTAATGCGTTTGTCCCAGTATCCTGAGTGCACTATACCGTGGGACAGTAGGAACAAGCCAGTGCTAAGTACCTAAGCACTCGGGTTAACCAGCGGGTTTCGAGGTTCTCCGTGCTCTGGTGTTTCTGCTGTCTTCGACTCTATCCTAGCCCGGTTGCAATAAGCTAAATTAGGGCTCAGGTTCTACCTGACCAGAGTCGGCGCCTGAAGCACATTTATCTCCACAGAGGGTCATCCTTCAGATGGATATTGTTGACCTGCAACCAGTGCCTCTCGGCAGTGTCGTTTTGCTTGCGCCAGGCTCGGGTCAGCCCGACGCTCAGAATCACCTCGACCCCGGCTTCAATACGTCCTTGCACGTCTGTGACAAGGTCCACTCGGGGCGTCTTGTGATCTCTCTCGTACAGCCGTAGGTCTGTCACCGCTAGGTCTGCCGAGGGTGTCATGCACTCGAGGACCATCCGAACGGCGCCGCGATGATCCACGTACAGCCACGGCCGCTCCTCCTCCTGCGCTAGGCACCCTAGCGAGGCGTGCCCCTCCCCGACGTCGAGCGTGCAGCTTCCTTCTCCCTGCTCAAGGTCGGGCCCGAAGATCGCCGCCAAGCTCTCGTGGGCAACCTGATTGAGAACCTCCCAGTAGTCGTTCGGGTCGTCGTCGAACAACCACGTGGCCCTCGCCGAGTCGAAGTAATGGTCCTCCACCTCCGGGGCGCGTCCGGCGTAAGCAGTCGGACCAAAATCTACCACGGCCGCGATGTCCAACGGTCCTCCGTTGCGCCTGAGAAGGTCGGTGGTGAGCCTGCCGTACCGGAGCACCGGCCGTACATGCTTCAGGGTGTGTATGTCCACGCCCGCCACACATACGTATCCTGGTTGCATCCGCGTCAGATGGTTTACCAGTATCTGCAAGATAATTACAGGTGAACGGCCCGGATGCCACCCCACTTCCGATCCAGGTACTCGAGGACCAGACGCCGGTGGCAAAACTCGGGCGTCGCTTCGCTGCATAGCAGGACCGTGGGAGCCTCAAAGATGCTCTTATCCAGTATCTCCTCGATTCGGCGCTCTCGCATGAGTTCCAGGTAGCGTCTTTCGTACCCCACCCACTTCTCTCTTCCCTTCCTGTAGGCGTCGAGTATGTCCCGGGTCGGGGCGAGCGTCGGTTCGTGGAGGTACTCCGCGCCGCAGAACGCCTCGAGGAAGAACGGGAGGTCCTCACGCTTGGCGAACCCCGCTAGCTGGGACGAGTTGTTCAGCCGCACGTCGAGGAGCCGCTTTATCCCGGCCTCCCTTAGCGCCCCGAAGAATTCGGACGCCGTCTTCTTCGTGAAACCGATCGTATAGATTTCCGTACGCTCACCTCCACTTCCGGGAACAAGGTCGGCTGGTGACTGGCCGCCTCACCCTCTGTCTGAACGTCTCCGTCGCCCCGGATGTGCCGAACGACCACCCCCCGCTCGCTTAAGACTCGCCCGACGAGGAGCCTGCGATGACAGCCGGCGGGGTCTTCTTCGCTGCAAAGCAAGGCCACTCTACGGTTCAGGATCTCTCTCTCCAGCTTATATATACCATCGAGAAACGCCCTAGATCTCTCAACCCGCATATAGTCGACGCGGCCCTGCGTGTCGTAGAACTCCTCCCCCGCGGGCCTTCCACCCAGTTCCAGGCCGAGGAACAAGTACCCGATCCCGTAGGCCGACAGGGTGGCTTTGAGATCTTCGATGTTGAAATGCGGCGCGTGCCTGGAGTACGGGCGCGAACGGGTATCGACCAGAACCTCGACCCTGTGCCCCTCCAACAGGCCGACGAACTTCTTTGCTGAATGGTTGGAATGTCCGATCGTGAAGACCGTCCCCCCTCCGGAGGTGTCCCCGGCCACTCGCCCATCACCCTCCGCCGGTCGCTGATCGTCGATGCTTCGTCCCCTTCCTCTTTGCGAGCACCTGGTCCGTGCCACACAAGCAACTCGGAGTCCTTCTCCATTATGTTTTCGGGCATCTCAAGGGTGATACTAAGAATAACCTCGCAATCGCGCTCGTCCCAGATCTTTTTTAGAACCAACATTTGGTTGGTAAGGTTGCGGCATAAACTCCTTTCTGGGCATCGCCAGCAAGCATATTTAAGTGACGCTAGTCACAGAGGTTCGGGTAGGATTGACCCCTTTAAGGTGGGCTCACCTGTAGAACTGTCCGCTGCAGAACTGCCACTTTCTGAGGCGCGCCCGGCAGGATTCGAACCTGCGTTTTATCTCTTGCGTTTTACCTGCAAACTAGAGAAAAAAACAAAGAGCCGACGAGCGGACTCGAACCGCTGACCTGCTCATTACGAGTGAGCTGCTCTACCTGCTGAGCTACGTCGGCTTGTTTCGGGCGCAGAGTATACCGTAGGCCACGGGGGTTTCACACCGTTTTGTTGACCGTAATCCGGGCCAGCGGTAGGCTGTAGTCAGTGTTACTTGAAGGCGTGGGGCCTCTAGTGAGAGGAGGAGCGAGTGGAGAATGTTGTAGGGATCGGACAGGTCTCTCCGGACCGGGAAGCAGTTATCAGGGCGCTGGACAGTTGCTACGACCCGTGCTGTAGGGACCGCAAGATCAGCGTCGTGGACATGGGTTTGATCGAGTCCGTCGAGATCCGGGACCGGGAGGTGCGGATCGAGATGGTCTTGACCACCGGCTGGTGCCCGTTCGCCTCCCGATTGCTCGAGATGGTCGAGATGGAGGTTGGCAGTCTGCCGGGGGTGGACGAAGTCGACGTGGAGGTCATCTGGGACCCGACGTGGACCCCAGAGAGGATGAGCGGGGAGGCGCGGAAGAAGCTCACGCTGCCGCTGGAGAAGCTGACGCCGTTGCGCGAGGCGCGGCTGAGAGGAGAGAGCGCATGATCAAGGACGACGTACTGATCTTCGACTGTGTAGCCCACCCGTTCAACTTCGACCCGAGCAACGCTTTGGGCCAGGCGGGCGAGCTGTTCAACAACCACCTCTACGCCTTCCACCAGGTACTTACTCCCGAAGACGAGCCCAAGCTCTCGGCCGAGGAATTTCTAAAGGAATGGAGCACGGAGGAGATCAGCCGCATGGTCTTCGAGGAGTCGGACACGGACATGCTCGTCGCGATGCCGCTCCCGCTGACGGATCTCTTCCAAGATGGACTCTCGCCCTGGCAGCGGTGTGCGGAGCTTGCTCAGGAGAACCCGGACCGCACGGTCTTCTGGGGGACGGTGAACCCACTCGAAGGCCGCAAGGCGCTGGACGAGATGGAGGTACAGGTCAAGGAGCACGGAGCCAAAGCGTTCAAGTTCTACAACGTCCGCTACGACTACGGTGAGCCCTTCCCCTGGCGCATGGACGACCCGAAGATTGCTTTCCCCGTTTACGAGAAGGCTCAGGAGCTGGGGGTAAACCTCATTGGAGTCCACAAGGGCGTACCTCTAGGACCGCAACCCATTGAGGCGACGCAGACGTGGGACATGGACGGGGCGGCGGCGAACTTCCCAGACATAAACTTCGTCATCTTCCACGTAGGGCTGCCGTTTATAGACGAGACCTGCTGGCAGCTAGTGCGCTACCCGAACCTGTACGCCTCGATAGCGGCCACGGTCAACTTCGTCGTGCGCTCCCCCAGGCAGTTCGCCGAATGGATCGGCAAGCTGATGTTCTGGTGCGGCGAAGACAAGATCATCTACGGCTCCGAGACCCCGATCTGGCACCCCAAGTGGGCACTCGACGCTTTCTGGAACTTCGAGATTCCGCAAGACCTCGTCGAAGGCTACGGCTACCCGCAGCTCACCGAACAGGCGAAGCGTAAGATCCTCGGTGAGAATTTGCTCCGCCTCTCGGGTATGGATGTCGAAGAGACACGCCAAAGGCTCACCACAGCTTCGTAGGCCGAGAAAGGAGGCGTCCCGTCGATCAGCGGGACGCCCCCTTTGCTCCCATTGGTCGTACCCAACTTGCCCCTACACACGCGTGGATCTATGCCACACCATGATAATTGTTTGTACCTTGCATGACGGTGAAAGACCTTTATATTAGAGCCTAGACAGGCTATCGCCTAAAGGGTCCACGGGGAAGGAGATCTCTTGTACGAGAAAGACGGCGAGACGTATTTCGTGGTCGACGGACACGTTCATTACTGGGACGCGAGCCCGGAGAACTGGGTCGAAGGTCAGGAAAAGTATGCAAAGGGCTGGATCGAGAGCTTCTACGCCTACCACCAGCTTGGTCCGGAAGAGTACTACTGGCCGATGGAGAAATACCAGAAGTACTCCGAAGAGACTATGATGAAGGACCTCTTCGAGGACGGGTACGTCGACAAGGCAATCTTCCTGCCCACCTATCTCAAGGCGTGGTACAAGGAAGGCTTCAACACCATTGAGCAGGACGCTACCTTGGCGGAGAAGTACCCCGACAAGTTCATCCTGAACGGCCGCTTCGACCCCAGAGACGGCGACGAGGGCCTGAGGGAGCTCGAGCGCCAGCACGAGAGATATGGCATCAAGGGCGTCAAGTGCTACACAGCAGAGTGGCACAATGGATCGAAGGGCTGGACCCTCAAGGACCCGGAGGCCAAGCGCTACCTGGAGAAGTGCGAGGAACTAGGCGTAAACAACATTCACGTCCACAAGGGCCCGACGATTTGGCCGCTCAACAAAGATGCGTTCGACGTCAAAGACGTCGACGACGCGGCTACATCGTTCACGAACCTGAACTTCATCGTCGAGCACGTCGGCCTGCCCCGCATTGAGGACTTCTGCTTCATGGCTACGCAGGAGCATAACGTATACGCCGGCCTGTCTGTCGCGCTGGGTGCGCTGATGCACAGCCGCCCGCGCTTCTTCGCAAAGGTCATGGGCGAGCTGCTGTTCTGGGTTGGCGAGGATAAGATGCTGTGGGCGAGCGACTACGCGATCTGGCATCCGAAGTGGCAGGTCGAAATGTTCGTCGAATGGGACTATCCCGAAGGACATGAGTACGACGACTTCCCCCCTCTCTCGACTGAGGGTAAGAAGAAGATCCTTGGGCTGAACGCCGCCCGGCTGTACGATATCGAGGTTCCAGAAGAGCTTCGGCTGCCTGCGGTAGCCACGGAGTCAGAGCCCACGCTCTCATGACGAGCCGGGCAGAGGTCATGGACGCCCTCTCGGGCGTCCGGGACCCAGAGCTAGACGAGCCTATAACAGACCTTGCCTTTGTCTCGGAGCTGGAGATAGAAGGCGACGCAGTCTCCGTGCGGCTGCGGTTGCCAACCTACTTCTGCGCCCCGAACTTCGCCTATCTCATGGTCGCAGACGCGAAGGCGTCGGTGCTGTCGATCCCCGGCGTGCGGCGGGCGCGGGTCGTGCTCCACGACCACTATGCCTCGGAAGCGATCAACACCGGCGTAAACGAGGAGGAAGGCTTCGACGGCGCCTTCCCCGGCGAGACTGAGAGCCCGGACCTCGAAGAACTACGCACCGTCTTCCGCCGCAAGTCCTTCGTCGCGCGCCAGGAGAAGCTATGCCGGGCGCTTCTGGCAGGAGATTACTCCCCAGAGAAGTTGGCGAAGATGCGGCTCGAGGAGGTACCCGTTTCCGAGGCGAAGGAGAGGTACCTGAGCCGCAGGGAGGAGCTCGGGCTGGACGTGTCTGCGGAGGCGCCGCTGATGGTAGACCCCGAGGGCAACCAGATCCCCAAAGACGCGGTTGTGGAGCACCTCAGGTTCGCCCGGTTAACCCGAGTAAGCATCGAAGGAAACGCCGGGATGTGCCGGGGGCTTCTGGCCACCCGTTACGGAATCCCCGATCCCGAGGAGGTAACCCCGTGAAAGCAGCGCGACTGTACGAATACGACGAGCACATCGGCACGGAGCCGCTAAAGGTTGAGGAGATAGAAGAACCCCAGGTCGAAGGCCCCCTGGACGTGATCGTCAGGATCGGGGGCGCGGGACTGTGCAGGACAGACTTGCATATTATTGAGGGCCAATGGGCGCCCCTGACCGGCATAGAGCTGCCCTACACCTTGGGGCACGAGAATGCCGGCTGGGTCGAGGAGGTTGGCTCGGCGGTCTCGCACGTGGAAGTCGGCGACGCGGTAATCCTGCATCCCTTGATAACCTGCGGCCTCTGTAGGGCGTGCCGGGCCGGAAACGACATGCACTGCGTTAACGCCGCCTTCCCCGGCATCGACACCAACGGAGGTTTCGCGGAGTTCCTCAAGACCAACGGCCGGGCGGTGGTGAAGCTACCCGAGGGCGTGGAGCCGCAGGACGTGGCCGCCCACGCCGATGCCGGCCTTACTGCCTACCACGCGGTGAAGAAGGAGGCACCAAGGCTATATCCCGGCGCTACGGCAGTAGTCATAGGCGCCGGGGGTCTAGGGCACATCGGCATCCAGTCGCTCAAGGCGATCACCGCTGCCGAGGTCATCGTCGTGGACCGCTCTGAGGAGGCGCTGGAGGTGGCTAGCCGCCTTGGCGCCGACGAGACCGTTCAGGCCGACGGCTCCCACGTGGATAAGGTGCTGGAGATGACCGACGGTAGAGGCGCCGAGGTCGTCCTCGACTTCGTCGGCGAAAAGGGCGCCGAGAAGGACGGGTGGAACATGACGGGTGCCGACGGGTCGCACCACATCATCGGCTACGGCGGCACGGTTGAGATCCCGACGATAGACATCATCTCTACCGAGCGCAACGTCATTGGCAACCTGGTCGGCACCTACAACGACCTGGCCGAACTGATGACGCTGCAGTCCCAGGGCAAGGTCAGCCTGCAAACTAGCACCTACTCGCTCGACGCGGTCAACGACGCAATTAACGACCTGAACAACGGGCGCATACCGGGCGGCCGGGGCATCTTAATCCCGGAGGGCGCCGCAGCGTAAGCAGATTTGCCGGGTTAGTGGTGAGTTGGGAACAGTGAGTAGTATTTTCCCCGCTTACCGCTGCCTACCTCCACTTTAGCGGCCAATAGCTAGCGTAAATCGGAGGCGGCCGGGAGATCCGGCGTGCCCTTCGCAGTAAGAACAGCCTGAACGATAGCCTCCGCGACTACGTGCGCCCCCCACGCGCCCACGATATCGGGGGCCGACACAACGGATTCACCGGGAAGCCCCTCGATGGAGGCGGCGAAGACAACGTCGCCGTCAATGGAGGTGTGGACCGGGTAAACCGCACGGGCAAGCCCATCGTGGGCCATCTGAGCGACCTTGGTGACGGCGGGCTTGGTGAGGCGGGCGTTGGTGGCCACGATAGCCAGGGTGGTGTTCTCTCCCCATTTCATGAAGGGCTCCGCCTCCATAAGGTGCTCCACCGAGTCGCCGAGCGTACCGTCCTCCAGGCGGGGGCCAGCCAGGATGGCGCCCGTAGAGGGATCTCGCACGTCGCCGAAGGCATTGACGGCGGCCAAGGCGCCGACAACCACCCCGTCCGGTAGCGTTATCGAGGCGCTTCCAACACCGCCCCTCATCGCCCACTCGCGGCCCAGGACCTTTCCGACGGTCGCTCCGGTCCCAACGCCTACGCTGCCCTGTTTGAAGTCTCCGCTGCGGGCGTCGGCGGCGGCCTTGTAACCCATGGCGGCGCCAGGACGGGCCGTAGGGTCGCCGGTTGCAAGATCGAAGATAACAGCAGTGGGAACTATGGGAACGCGGGCCACTCGAACATCGTAGCCTATCCCCTTCTCCTCGAGAAAGCTCACGACGCCGTTCGCCGCTCCGAGACCGAAGGCGCTGCCGCCGGTAAGCAGGAGGGCATGGGTCTCTTCGTGTCGTCCTACGGGGTTGAGGAGCTCCGTCTCGCGGGTCCCCGGCGAGGAGCCTCGCACGTCCACGCCGACGACCGCTCCGGTGGAGGCGTCGAAGAGGACCGCCGTACAACCGGTTTGGCCGTCTGGGTCGGTGGAGTGCCCGACGAGCACGCCTGGTACGTCACAGAGGTTACCGAACAAAGGCTCTCTATGGCTCCGGCTTCTCTGTGTTCCACTCTTCGGGGTCGGCGGGTATTATGCCGGGGTTCTCGGAGGCGAGTCGTCCTAGAGGCACGAGCTCGCGCTCGCTGCGCTTTCTGCCGAACTGGACTAGGACGGAATCTTTGACCATCGAGTAGTCCACGACTTGGCCCTCCCTGCCTTCGAGCTTCACGGCGGTGTTCTTGAAGGGGGCGCGCTCCTTAAACTCCTTGTAGACGTCGTGCTCGTATCTCATGCAGCACTTCACCTCGCCGCAGCAGCCCACGATCTTCTCGTTCGGCGTTACGCCCTGCTGCTTGGCGAGCCTGACGTTCACCGGCCCCATACTCCTGGCCCCACTCCACGTCGCGCAGCACAACGGCACCCCGCACGTGTCGCACCCACCAGCATCGGAGGCGCGCTCGATGAAGGTGAAGTGCCGCAGCACCACCCGGGCGCCGTAGGTGTGCTCGAGGCCGTAGAGCACCGGATCCAGGTCGGGAGGACCCTCGGACGTGTACTTGACCTCGACAAAAGAGCCGCCCAAAGAGACGTCGCAGCCGATAAACTCCACCCCTTTTATCTGATGGTCGCGGGCGAGCTTCTGGGCTTCGTTCCGAATCTCACGCCCCAGCTCCCGGTGCTCGTCGTCCTCCCTCTCGTCCTCGGGGGTGGCGACGCGCAGGATGTCGTAGGGGCGCATGTAGGTCTCGCGGCGCCTCGGTGTCAGGGCAACGCTACCGATAAAAATATCGTCCTCGGTCTCGACGACGACCTTGTAGCCAACACGCAGGTCGAGGTCCCGGGCGTAGCAGAGCTTCGCGACCCCCTTGCCGGGGATGCGCACGTCTACGAGACGGGGAAGCTCCCCGGGAGGGAGGTCCTTACTATCTTCCGCCGGATACGCGATAACGTCACCTCCAGGATCGCCTCTGGAGAGACATTATACGCGAGCGATGCGCGAGCTTCCCCTATTGCCCGGGTAGCCTCCGCCCAGTCCGCTCCTATCCTCTCCCGAACGTAAGCCCGGACCTCCTCTATCCTGTCCACATTGGCCACGAGCTCCGTGGCGCCCGCCGCCACCACCGCCGCGTCCCGGTAGAGGAGCGCCAGCAGCTCCAGCGCCTCCGCCACCGCCCCATCCCGCGCCGCCCTCCCAAGCCGCTTCGCCACCTCTCTGGTCCGCCGGTCCGGTCCCCCATCATTCTCGTCGTGGGCTACCAGGTACTCCCTCTCACGCGCCGCTCCCACCTCCTCGGCCCGAGCGAGAATACCCTCGACCGCCCCATACCGATCCTCAAAGGAGCCACCGAAGGCAAACCCCGCCCCGAAGACCGCCTCCCTGAGCTCTTTGAGCTCGTCCTCCTCCGCATACCGCAGCGCGAGCCCAACGCTCCCCCGGCCAAGAGCAGCCGCAAGTCGCGCCTCCTTCTCCGAATGCCCTCGTTTCACCAGGAAAGAGGAGACCTCATCCCGGGACACAGGGTCGAACCGTACCGTCTGGGCGCGGGAGACTATCGTCGGCAAAACACCTTCGCGCCCCGCCGCCAGCAGGACGAACACCGCCCCGCCCTCCGGCTCCTCCAACGTCTTCAGGAGGGCATTCGCCGCCTGGACGTTCAAAGTATCCGCCTGCACGATGAACACCCTCCGCGCTCCCTCAAACGGTCGGCTGGCCGCCAGGCGCACAACCTCCCGAACCTGTCCGATGGTCGTGAACTGGCCTTCGGGTTCTATCTCGGAGAGGTCCGGGTGGAGGCCCCGCAAGGCCCGGTCTGTGGCGCTCTTATCGCCGCCTGAAACGAGCGCCGCCCCGAACCTGTAGGCCACGGTGCGCTTGCCGACTCCGGACGGACCGTAGAACAGGTAGGCGTGGGCTACCTCGTCCGATTCGAGCGCGTTCTCTAGCAGCCTGAGGGCTAGCCCGTTCCCCAGGATTCCGTTAAAAGCTGCCACCGGCTCCTCCAAGCCCCAAGATTTCCTGCGCGACGGTCTCCGACAGCTCCTCTGGTGGAAGGGTTGCGTCGAGTGCCTTTACGCGCTCGGGCTCGGAGCGCACGATCTCCTCGAAGCCCTCCTCTACCCGTCGCATGAAATCGTCTCCGACCTTCTCGATGCGGTCTAGCGGGGCGCCGGACTCGCGGGCCCGTCGTGCGCGCTCCTCCGGAGATATCCGCAGGTAGAAGGTCAGGTCCGGCGTCACCTCCTCGACGGCCCACGCGTTCAGCCCGCGCACGGCTGCGATGTCCAGACCTCGGCCCGCGCCCTGGTAGGCGAGGCTGGAGTCCAGGAAGCGTTCGCAGAGCACGAGGTGTCCTCTCTCCAATCGCGGCAGGATCTCACGTCGCACCAGGTCCGCTCGCGCCGCCCCGTACAGGTACGCCTCGGTCCAAGGGTCCATGTCCAACTCCGGATTCAGGAGCACCGCCCGGATCTGCTCCGCCGCCGGCGTCCCGCCCGGCTCGCGGGTGAAGTAGGGCGCCGGTTTTAGGTCCACGAGGAGCGCCTTGAGGTTGCGTCCGAGGGTAGATTTACCCGAGAAATCCAGGCCCTCTACGGTTACGAAAAGTCCTTGCGAGGTCCGTGCGTCCAGGCGCTCTACGCCGCGGCCCGCCGGAGGGCGTAACGCTCGGCGGCGGAGACGTGGGCCCTGAAGAGGTTACGGTTTTGGG
>DATDKT010000229.1:0-6519 GCA_036519775.1 Rubrobacteraceae bacterium | reverse complement strand
GATGCTCTCGAGCAGTTCCTCTGAATCGACTTCCCCCTCAACCACTTTATCGGCGCACTCCATTGCACCCCAGATAATGATGTCGGCCTCGATGGAAGAAAGGCGCTTGTCGTCTTTCATCTTGGCGAAGCGCTTGAGGAGCTTATAATCTTGTTCATCGCTCTTGGCGTTGCCGCGTACAGCCTCGGGGTGGTCAGGGCCCGACTCGAATCGCCTCTCCTTAGCCAGGTCGTCCTCCGCCTTTTCCTGTAAGAGGGAGATGCTCTCGGTTTCATAGCGGATGACGCGATGGAGGCGCCAGGAGAGCAGGGCAACACGCTCGGCCAACACAAACTCCAGGTGGCCCTCTGGATGTAGGCTCTCAAGCACGCCGTCTCTGTGCTCCTGCCAGTCTTCTTTTTTCTCCACTCCGGGGACTACCGGGGCAGGGGAGCGGATACCGTGGCGGGTGGCATTCCAGCGTACGATCTCCTTACCCTCCTCAGTTACCGGTCCTCCCGTGGTCACCTTCAAACCTCCTTCATCGGTTGCATGAATCATGCTGCGCCTCCCTCGACTCGCACGCACTCCATTGCCTCTAGCCTCGTCTGCTCCCAACCTTTGAGGGCCGCCCGGAACGCAGCTGGATCGTCCGCAAGGCCAGCAGCGTGCATCCGCTCATCCCACACGTCTTGGACCCAGAGGTTCACAGCTTCCTTCTCGGTGGCCAAGAGCTCGGCGTAGCGCTCCGCTAAGCGTGCGAGGGCATCCTTACACAACTCGTGCGCCCACCCAGCGTCCCACTTTGCGGCTGGCGTATCGGGTAAGAGTTTGTTGGCCAACCCGAGCAGGGCATCCTCCACCTCCTCGGTCACAAACCCATGACCCCGCTCTTTGAGTTCCTCTCGGAACCGCCAAGTTTGTGTGCGTAACCTGAAGGCGCTGTTCTCACAGCATGGGCGGAAGAAGGCACGCCACTCACTAGAGTCCTTGAACAGCTCCAGGAGAGCGGTACTGACTTTCATCTTTCCTCCAAGGCGTCGCTGGCGAACAGGTCACGTACTTCTTCGATGATGTCGTCTGGAGGGCTATCAACGTCTCCCGGTTCGCTGCTTACGGGGGGAGGGGGGTCCTTTATCCCCTCCTGCACACGCGCACGGTTGCACGCTTTGTATGCATCAGCCGAGTTTTCGCCATTCCTATGCGGCTCCTGCGCTCCGTTAGGGCGTGCACTGGCTGGTGCACGCTCCTTCACGCTTGCACGCACATCCTCCGGACTAGGCAGTATCTGCAGGTCGTCTGGCAAGTCGTCGCCGGGAATCAGGCGGGAAGGCTTGCGCCGGTTCTCTTCAAGGTCTCTTAGGTAGCCGCGGTCCTTGCCGTTTCTTACCCTCCGCGATACGGCCGAGCGATCCAGTTTGAGCTCTCTGGCAAGCTCGGCAACGGTGACTGGCTCACCCTTCGATTTCTCCCGCAACCTCTTCATGGCCTCGACGGTCTCTCGGACGGTTTCGGGCACGGTTGCCTCTATGCCCTCGGAGACAAGGACTGCTACCAGCTCCCGGACGGCTGCATAGTCTTCGATGGTGGCGACGATTCGTCCTTTGGCGTCTCTTTCGCGGCTGGCTTGGTGCAGAACGGCGTGGGCTCGGATGAGGTTAAGCAGCGTCCCGAAGTCTCGCCTCAGCCTCACTGCCACCGGCGGTATGAGTTCGGCCAATTTCTTGGCGTAAGGTATCCAGACACGATGCTCAGCACCCTCAAGCCAAACCTGGAGAGCGTGCCAAGGTACGAAGTTCGGTCCAGCTTCGCTCGCTTCGTCTGCCAGTGCTGCCATGACCGCACGGGTCTGTTCCTGAGTGTCGGTTACGGTGAGGGAAAGCAAGCGAGTCTCGTTCTCCGGATGGAGCTTGACGGCGGTGGTCGTGACTATCAACCCGGTCGGTCCTTCCCGCTCTATTAGGCGAGGCTTCATGCCCTCTGAGGTCTTCTCCACTGTCTCGTAGCGGACACGCCCCTCAGAGAGCAGAGAGCGCATGAGATAGGTGGCAAACTCCCCGCTCATCCCTGCCGCTCGTAGATGACCAGGAAACGGTGCCTTATGGGCTCCTCAGAGTAGGCCAGGGTGCGCTCGCTCATAGCGGTGAGGGCGTAGTAGGCGCTCTCCGGGACAAAGGAGAGC
The DNA here is from genome assembly GCA_036519775.1 of Rubrobacteraceae bacterium. Classification (GTDB taxonomy): domain Bacteria; phylum Actinomycetota; class Rubrobacteria; order Rubrobacterales; family Rubrobacteraceae; genus Rubrobacter_F. Next base: position 4,358 of record DATDKT010000229.1, on the reverse strand, counting down.
ACCCGCTCCACCACATGGCTCTTGCCGCCGGAAGATGGACCTTTGAGGGCGATGCTCACCGGCCTCCCCAGCAGGCGCGAAGTCACAGCGAGGTACAAGAGCTTAGCTATTTTTTCTTCCCCAGCGACGCCAGAGCTAGCCAATACAGTAGCGAACCTCTCCAGAATGTCAGGCTCCTCAGCCAACTCCCGGCACGCCTCCCTCGCTTCACAGGATGCCGCTTCTGCCGCCGCTCTCTCGAGTTCGATCCAGGGCTTGGCTTCCTCCAGGGCAAGCTCAAACCGTTCCTTGAACCTGTCTGGATCGGCGAGGTGCAGGGCACTTGGGTCCTTGTACTCACCCAGCTCTAGAAGGTGAAGTCTTTCGCGAATGGCCCCGCATCTGGTAAGCTTTTCGCGAAGGGTGTCCCCACCATGGTCGGGTTCGATGATGGCGTAGATCTTCTCGATGCCCTCCAGGTAGGATATCCACTCATCACGCCAGTTGCTTACGCCTGGAATGCCTAGGGCCGGTATCTCGTAGAACCACAGGGTGTGGCAATCGCTCTCTCCCTCTACCAAGATCACGTAATCGGCCTTGCGCGCCTCAACAAGTAATCCGAGCCCGTACGGGCGGGGCTTGTCCCCGCTTCTCCACCTGAACTTCTCCGTGCCGTCCAAAGAGGTGCGGAAGCGGACCGCTACCTCCTGACCTTCCTTGTCAGGATAGGGGATGCGCACGGCGGGTTTCTCCTTGTAGGTGACGTCCCTCAAGCCCAAGCCCCGCAAGAAGCCCTCCGACAGCTTCTTCTGCTCGGAGTAGCCTTCTAGCGTGCAGCCGTGCTCAGGGCGTGCATCATGCACTGCACGCTCGTTTTGCCCATTAGCATGCGGCTTTTCGTCCTGAGCGTGCAGGCGTGTTCGAGGGGATAGAAGACCCCCCTCCTTCCTCGACGAAGAGATCCTTCATTTCGAGGTTCACAGCAGAGATGATGACTTCCGGCTGGCAACCGGCGAAGCAATGAAGTAGCAGCCTACCGTTCTCCGCCTTTAGGCTGAGGCTGGGATTGGTGCGGTAGTCGTGAGCCGGGCAGAAGGACATTGCCTTCTCGCCGTTGCGGCTTGCAACGCTCAACCTGTCTAGCACGTCTTCGAAGTCTGCTAACATAGTAGGCGTCTCCTTCAACTGGGCGGGGCGCTTATCAGGGCGCCCCGCAGCAAGCTTTCCATAGTTAAAGCGGAAGATGGACCAGATCTCCCGCCGGCCCCTGGAAGTCCTTCTTAGGGTCGGCGGTCTGGGTCTTGCCTTTCCGTGGCGGCTTGACCTTCACAACCTTGTTCTTTTCGGCGTCCTCGAGCACGATCACGCACTCTCCGCCGATGAGGTCCTCGGGTCCCCACCCTAGCTTGGGGTCTATCATTTCGGCTATAGCTGATGCCCACTGGTAGGCCTTGGCCTTCGTGGAGGAGCTCATGCTGGTAAAGCCAACCACCTCAGTGTTTTCTCCGTTAACTTCGAAAGTCCACATCAGCCGGTCGCCGAACTTCGTTTCCTTCTGCTCGACGTTCATCAGCCTGGCGCCGTAGGCGCCATCCTCCAAGACCTTCTCCACCTTGACGTCCATTCTGAAACTCACTGTTCGTCTCCTTCGAACTCGCGACCTGCAACTCTTCAACGTTGGATAGCTACTTAATCCCTCATCGCTGTGCCTCCTTTGTGCTTGTCACAGAACCGCTACTCGTCGCTTTTCGAGTAGGAACATCTCGAGTTCACGGCGATTGACGCGGAGGCTGCGCTCTCCGATTCTGACCGCCGGCAGTCCTCCGCTCGCGACAAGCTCGTAAGCGCGGCTGCGCGGAATGTTCAGTTCTTCCGCAACCTCAGGGACCTTTAACCATTCGCGGGTTTTCTTCTCCATAAGCGCCTCCTGTTGTGTACTTTTGACTCTCATCGCGTGCTATTGTGCTAGTAATCAATAACCACAGAGGAGTGATAACTCATGAATATGACGCTGGTAACATTCCAGGAGCTAGTGGGAAGGGTCTCAGGGCTGGGAGAAGACAGCGACTTTGTGGAAGCCGCTGTTCTGCGAGAGGCAAGAGAGCGGCGCGGCGAACTTCTTCGGGAACGTGCTCAGGCGGTCGCCAACGATGCGATCCAGCGCGCGTCCGGTTGGAAGCGTGTTCCGGCTAAGGCGCTCGGTGGCGAGTCGCGAGAGCTGGGCACAAGTCCAGATGCCGCTTTTGTCAGCAAGGCATTGGGGAAACGCCTTGAGCCGTGGGCGGAAGAGTTACGTGAGGAGGGCTTCGGAAATCCGCGCGCTCCATTCCCCGAAGATCCGACGGCCGCGGCCGAGTGGATCGAGATGCAGAGCAAAACGGACAGGGAGCAATGGCAACGGCGAGGCGTATCTACGGCCGATGCTCTAAGGGAAATAGAAAGACTGGTCGGTCTCACCGGGTTGATGGTACGCATCGAGCCGCGGCTCTTGGAGTACATTCGGCCGCACGTGGGATACCGGCAGATGGTTAGAGTCTTCCCCCACACGTTCCTGGAACTGCTGGCGCAGGAAACTGACCGCGTGGCGAAGAAGACCGCTTTTCGACCCGAGGTCCTTACCGGCTTTGTCCTGACGGGGCTTCAGCCCATGATCTCGCGGGGGCGCATTAGGAAAACTCACGGAGGGTGCAGAATACCCGGAGACATCATCCCGTGCCAGTCGGTGACTCTCGAATTCTATACGGCCGACGTCACTTATGACGAGGTACGAACACTGTATGCGGAGATTCGTGAGTACTTCGGCGCCGCGGATAAGGAGGGGCTCAGTTGGCCCGAATTCGACTTTATTTCGCTCGTGGAGAGCATGGGGGGTCCACCTGAAGAGGGTAAGGTCCGATTTTGGGAGGAAGTGCAGCGGCGGTGGAAAGAAATGCCCGTCTCCCGACACTCGCCGTTGGGCAGCTGGCGGGCGGCGCGCAATAAGTATGCGAGGCTCGATAGCCGAAAAAATCTACGTGAGTGGACCATACCTAACCTAGGCATGCCGATTCCGGAGGATTTCATCGCGTGATCAAAAGGACGCGTAGAAAAGGCCGGCGAGAAGAACAATAGCGATGCATCTCTGGCAGCAATGCGGCAGCAATAGAGCTTAGGATACACCCGGACACGAGAGAACCCGTTCCCTGCACAGAACCGGGTTTTCGCCTTACCTAAGCCACATAGCTGGATGAGGTAGTACGTACCCGGACGCAGACTCTCGGACTTAAAATCCGGGTCCTGAGAAGGAGTGTGGGTTCGAGTCCCACCGCCCCTACTTCTAAAGTTCCTGCAAATAGGCACTTTGTTCGCCGCATCAACAGTGCCCGGTTCGATCCCGCCGGGCACTGTTGACACCACCTTGACACTATTGCGCTCTAGGTTAGGGTGTCCTCCATAGCTTTGGCAGCCTCGCTTTGCATGTTAGGGAGCACATGCGAGTAGGTGTCGAGGATGATAGCTATGGTGGCGTGCCCGAGCATCTCGGACACTACCTTCGGGTTGACGTTCTTAGAGAGTAGCAGCGTGGCGCACGTATGCCGGAGGTCGTGAACCGCAAATAATCTGCGCCGAGTTTCACGCGCACAGGCATACATCGCTTGCTTCTTAATAGGCGGATTCTCAGAATAGCGCTACCCGATATCAAATTCCCAGTGACAGCAAATATGCGCACTTTAGGCGATGCGCCACGTTTCACGGACTGGCATCATGGCACTATGGTTGAGCGTAAAGGAATCTCACTGGGTTTGCGAAGCGAAGGATATGCCGTGGCTAGATGCAACGTTCAGTTCCTCTGGATCGATTGCATTACTTAGCTGATGGACGGCACTGTAGAAGCCTCTTCCTCCGCACGTCCGTTAACCAGCGGCATGCGGGCGATGTTCGTAGTATCCTGCGTCACGGTTTCGGTTGCTGGCTTCCAATTATTCGTGCTAACCGAATATACTGACCGCTTCTTCGCTTGGACCATCGATGTTCCCCTCACGGCGGCTTTTCTCGGTGCCTCCTACTGGGGTAGCTTCGCGCTGGTGTTAATAGCCTCTCGGCAGCATGCTTGGGCGTGGGCACGGGTCGCCGTACCCGGCGTGTGGCTGTTCACCGTGCTGACCCTCCTAGCCACGCTGATCCATATCGACCTCTTTCATATGGACAGCGTCTTCGGCTGGTCTTGGCTAGTAGTCTACTTAGTCGTGCCATTGGGCTACGGCGTGTTCTCGGTACGTCAGCTTCGCATCGCAGGGGGCGACCCCCCTCGCCAAGCTCCTTTACCGACGTGGTTGCGGTTCGTCCTCAGTGTCCAAGCCGCCATCATGCTTATCTGGGGGACGGCGCTCTTTTTGGTG
>DATDKT010000228.1:0-3750 GCA_036519775.1 Rubrobacteraceae bacterium | reverse complement strand
CAAAGTGGCGGGTAGCCTCTCGTAATCCTTCGCCAAGCGTCGAAAGCGCGATGCCCATGCGAAATCTCGCTCCACTACCCACCGGCGCGGCAGTAACACAAAGCCCCGCTTGGCTTCTTCGTGCCTTACGAGCTCTAACCTCATGGCGTGGGCCTCCGCCTCTTTGGCGGCTTTCTCCCCGGTGTATCCTTGATCGACGTAGGCCAGCTCCACCGACTCTCCGGTCGCTTCTTGGATGGCCTCGGCCAGTTCCTCGACCCCTCCCCTGTCTTGCTCGTTGTTGCTCGTTGGCCGGGCTTACTTGCAGGGCGAGCAAATTCCCCAAAGTGTCCACCGCCGCGTGCACCTTGGAGCCCTTCTTGGGCTTGGCCCCGTCGTAGCCGCCCCGAGAGCCGCTCTCCGGAGTAGAACGCAGGGTGCGCGAGTCGAGTATGGCGGCCGTCGGCTCGGGTGCCCGGCCCTCCGAAAGGCGCAAGAGTACGCGCAAGTCGTGGACCATCTCCTCGAAGACGCCTGCTTTGAGCCACCGCTGCCTCTCTGCTGGTAGAGTGCCTCCCACGGAGGCAGGTCGTGGGGCATGTAGCGCCATTCTAAGAGCCGGTGCGAACCACCCACCTCAGTCCGTTGAAAACCTCTCTGAGGTCGTGCTCGCGCTGAGGCGCATCCTCGCGCACCAGCGCCAGCTACGGGGCGACGAACGCCCACTCCTCGTCGGAAACGTCGCTCGGGTATGGTTTTCATGGTTTTCGAGTATCCATACCGAGATGGTACCGTACCCGAGCCAAAGTTCATAACACCCTCTAGAGTTTGCGGTCCAGCGCTTCACCGAGTGTCTTGTGGTTCTTGTGCTGCTTCTCATAATCAAGAAGGTCCCGTATCTCGTCTTTGGAGAGGTCCTTTGCCTTCTTCTCTACCTGCTCTACGCCGAGGTCATCGTAGTTCTTCAGCGGCAATGTGGTGGCCTCCTTGCGGGCCTGCTTCGCCTCGTCGGTGTTGGAGACGTATTGCCGGCCCTTCTTCGAGCCTTCGCGCTTACTCCGTTCCGTCTCCTCCTTCTCCTCCTCACTCATGTTCTCCCAGGCCTTCTTGGGCAAGTAGCGAGGCCTTCTTGGGCAAGTAGCGTTTGATCTCGCCGTACTGGCGGGCGTCGGCGTCGCCCTCTTTGGTCTGCCAATCTTCCTCGGTCCACTTCTCGAGGTTCCTCTGTGACTGATCTTTCTCGCCCTTATAGACGCCGCCCTGCTTCTCGTACTCCTGGGTGAGGAGCTGGGACTTGCGGGCCGACCACTGGCCCTCCTTGCCGCCCTTGTCTGAGGCTTTGATCTCTTCCTTGATCCGCTTCCTCAACTCCGGGTGCGTGTACTTCTCTTCGTAGTCCTGCTTCGCCACCTCGACCCCCTCGCCTCTCTGACCGGTGCGGCTCCGTTTCTTCCCCGAGCTTCCCGTCGGCAGCAGCCCGGCGGTGGTCGTCCTTCCGCCAATACGGATACTCCAGCCGTCTTTCACTTCCCGTGTCTCCTGACACAGGCTTGCGGACGTGTGACCGAAAATGGTCCGAAAGGTGCACGTTGCCGGCCCTACTGAGGGACTTAAGCTGCGGCGTTCCAGGTAAAGCTTATTACCAGACAGAATCGAGCAAGGAGGTACCGGCATGGCCAAGGACCACGGGCCGAGCACCAAGGACGACGAGCGTACGAGAAGCTGCGCGAGGAGAGGCGAGCAAGGAGAAGGCGATCAGGATCGCCAACACGGACCGCCAGTCCGCGGGCGAGCGTGGCGGCCAGTCGCCCAAGTGCGAGGGGCAGTCCAAGGAAGACCTAGAGGAGCGCGCCAGGGAGCTCGGCATCGAAGGACGCTCCAAGATGAACAAGGACGAGCTCATCGACGCGCTGCGCAATCGTTAGAGCACGTTAGCATGTCAGCAATTCAGCTTGTCAGGTTGTAGTTAGGGTTGGCCGAACTGCTGCGCGGCCGCCGAACCAGTAGCTAGGTTAATCTCGAACGCGAACGGGAGCAGGTACGCCAGGGTTGCGAGGAAGGAGCCTAACGGCCAGGCTGCGAACCCGCCGACCAAAGAACCTGACGCCAGCGCGGCGGTGAGCGACAGGCCCACGGAAAAAACGCTGATGGAGCCGCCCAGGGCCCTTACCTCGCTCGGCTCGTCGCTGAGGCCGTGCCTGAAGCCCCCGGAGACGAAGGCCTCCACCAGCGCGAACGCCAACAGGGCCCCGCCCGCGAAAGCGAAGATCTCCACCACCGGGGCGTGCCGACGACCGCGCTCAAGATGCCGAAGGATGCCGTGATGGTCACCGAGTAGCCGTAGGCCGCGGCGTTGCCGCGCGCCGATGTGTACAGCCCCCGCAGGTAGTTGGCGGAGACGCGCCGCGCCGCTCCCAACCTTCGTCGCGGGTAGCCTTTTCGAGGTGCTTACTCATGCCGCTTATAGACCCTCGGATGGAAGGCAAGAACCGGAGCCGTGTACCTACCGATCTTTCGTGCGGTTCGGGGGCACCGCTCTAGCGAGGGTACATTCCTCCGTCGACGGAGATGGTCTGCGCCGTGATGTACGGGTTCGAGACGAGTAAGAGGACCGCCTCGGCGACCTCCTCCGGTCGGCCGAGCCTACCGACGCGTATCTTACCGGCGAGCTCGCTCCGGGTTTTCCGCGTCGCCGGATAGCATCTCCGTCCCGACGAGGGCGGGGGCGAGCGCGTTCACGGTCACGCCGTGCGGCGCGAGCGGGTTCGCCAGCGCGTGGGCCAGGCCGATAAGGGCCGCCTTCGAAGCCGTGTAGTGGGGCCGATGATCCCGCCGGTAAACGCCGCAACCGAAGAGACGAGGATCATCCTCCCCCATCCACGCTCTCGCATGCCAGGCGTGAGACGTTTGGCGAGCAAGAACGCCGGCCTCAGGTTGACCTCCATAACCTCGTTCCAGTCTTCTACCGTGATGTCCTCCAACGTCTGGGTGCGGGCGATTCCCGCGTTGCTCTGACGAGGATGTCCACCGGCCCGAGTGAGGAATCGACCTTCGAAGCCATCTGCTCTATCTGCGCCGGATCTCCTACGTTGCCGGCCACCGATATTGCCCGTCCTCCCAAAGCTTCGATCTTTTCGATCACCCGTTCGGCGGCTTCCTCGTCGTGCCCGTAGCCGATCGCGACCTTGATTCTCGCGCCAGCCAGGCGCTCGGCCGTCGCCGCCCCGATGCCGCGATTTGCTCCGGTTATCAAGGCTACCTTGTCATCGAACTCCACGCCGTTCTCCTTCACTCGCCGGTTGTATCGTTCTCTGTGAAGTGCTTCTCGGGTGGGATCGGCGCCACCATCATCCGCTCTCCAACACTTGGGCGGGGTTCAACCGGAGTGGGAGGCTAGTATCACCACGCCCCCGAGGAAGATGGCTACCGCCCCGCCGATCAGCATCCTGATACCCGCCACCGCGTGGATGGTCCACTCGGGGATGGGCCCCAGGCCGCCTCCTTCCTGGTTTCTTCCGCCTCGCATGATGACGTAGACGCCGTAGGCCACGCCGATCAGGCCCAAAAGGACGAGCAGGGCTCCCGCTGCTAGCGTCATCGTAACATCCCGCCAAAGTCGTCGTGGCCGACGAGGGCGGGGCTCCGCGGCCCGATCCTAGGCATCGAGGAGGCGAGATGCTCCGCTTGCCTAGCAACGGAAACGCCGCGTCCTTCCTCCGAGCTCGGGGCACCGTACCCGACCGTCTTCCGACCCCCGCGCCTGACCGTGTC
>DATDKT010000227.1:0-5170 GCA_036519775.1 Rubrobacteraceae bacterium | reverse complement strand
CACAAGCAGACGGGACCCTCAGGATCCACGCAGATGTGACCGAAGTCCCCGGCGCAGCCCTGGGCGCCACGGTGGAGGCGGCCGCCGACGATGATCCCGCTCCCTATCCCCGTGCCGATCTTGACGAAGATTAGGTCGTTGATGCCCTTTGCCACCCCGCCCCAGTGCTCGCCGAGCGCCATTATGTTCACGTCGTTGTCGACGAAGACGGGAGCGACGTACTCCCCGGCGAACGCTTCGCGTACGAGGAACCGATCCCAGCCGGGCATGATCGGGGGAACCGTCAGCCGACCAGACGCCTGCTCCACCGGGCCGGGGACACCAACCCCTATCGCCAAGACATCCTGCGCACGGGCCACTCGTTCTTCCAGAAGCTCCGCAAGTAGCGCCTTCACCCGGTCGATGACCGTTCGCGGCCCGTCCCGCACGTCCGCGGGCTCGCCCCGGCGGGTGAGCAACTCGCTGCCGAGCGTCGTAAGGGCAACGTCAATGGAGGTCGCGCCGATGTCAATCGCGCCAATCAGGCCCGCGGAATAAGGGATGCCGAGCAGCGAGGATCGGCGCCCCCCTTCCGAGTCAGCGAAGCCCTCCTCCGCGAGCAACCCGACCTCAATCAGCCGCCTAACCTCGGCCGATATTTTCCCGTGGCTTGGGTTCAGCGCCTCGGTCAACCGGGCCCTCGAGACCGGCCGCGCCTCGGCCCGCACGTGAGCCATGATCTCGGCCTGGACCTTGTCCTCTATCAAGGGATAGCGCGGACGCGCTCCTTTTGCTACAAACTCTTCCCACATTGTAGTAAGAAGAACCTTTCCCCAATCTTTTTATCACAAATGATACACAGGCTTTTGTCAATTTGTCAATAACTTTCGTCATAAATGGTCGAAGTATTGTCTTCTCTGAGTCAGTTTTTGCTGGTGTTGGGGTGTGGAGTGCCCGTGCACTTTGCCCCGTTCCAGGCACAGCCCACCGTTCGCCTAAGTGCCGAACCGCTAGAGGGCGTCGTGACAAGCCCGAACCTATTTGTGTCCGACAAGGACAGCGGGGGCATGTTCTACGTAATCCGCCTCGCCTAGAGAAGGCAGTCCTAGCGGCCAGCACATAGGGGAGAAGGAGGATAGACCGGCCGTGCACGTCCAACCCGCTTCTCCTAACACAACGCAGTGGAGCGGCGCGGGAGTAGCCCGGTAGGAGCTTAGCTACCGGCTTCGAGGTCGCGGTGGCGGACGAAGAGGTCGATCTCGGGTCCGCCGGCGCCCTCTTCCTTGAGGTATCGGGCGAGGTCTTCGACGATTGCAACGGAGCGGTGCCGGCCGCCGGTGCAGCCTATGCCCAGGGTGAAGTACGTCTTCCCCTCGGCAGCGTAGCGGGGTATAAGAAAGGCAAGCAGATCGCGGAGGCGGGTGAGTAACCCTTCGGTGTCCTTCTGGCCCAGCACGGCATCCCGGACGGGCTCGTCGTGGCCGGTCAAGGGGCGAAGCTTAGGGTCGTAGTGGGGGTTGGGGAGGAAGCGTACATCCAGGAGCATGTCCACGTCCAGAGGTGTCCCGTGCTTGAAGCCGAAGGAGATCAAGCTGACCGAGAGCCTGCTTTCGTGGGATTCGACGAGCCGGGCGAAGCGCCGCTTGGACTCCACTGCCGAGAGCGCCGAGGTATCCACGACGACGTCGGCGATCTCCCTGAGGCCAGAAAGGGTTCGTCGTTCGTCCCGGATAGCGCCCAGAACATCCCCATCCGTGGCGGCCGGGTGCGGACGGCGGCTCTCCTTGTAGCGCCTGACCAGTGTACTGTCATCAGCCTCGAGGAAGATAATCTGGGTCCTCCAGCCGCTCTCGCCCCTCAGAGAGCCGTGGCTCTCCTCTATCTCCCCGCCGAAGTACCTCCTGCCCCGGATGTCCACGACGACGACCACGCCCGCGGCGTCCTCAGCGGGGGCGAGGGCGAGGACGTTCGGAATCATACGCGGCGGCAGGTTGTCTATGCAGTAGTAGCCGGCGTCCTCGAACGCCTTTAGAGCGTTGGTCTTCCCGGCCCCCGAGAGCCCGGTGATGATCACGACCCTGCGCTCGCCCTTGGACCCGGTCTGGCGGGTGGGTGGAGCCTTCTCGCTTACGACGAATCCCCCCGGCTCTCGTGCGTCAAACAAGCCATCCGTACGACGAGCCTAACACCACAAGCGCAAGCCCGCAACGGGTAGATACCTGATTACGAATACATTTAACGGTGCAACCGGGCGTGCACGGCGCGGGCGACCCTTTCGGGGAGGCCGGGGACGGCTTCGAGCTCTTCGAGCGAGGCGTCGAGGAAGGCCTCAGGGGTGCCGAAGTATTCGAGAATCTTCTTTTTGCGCGTGGGACCGACGCCGGGCAGTTCGTCGAGGATGGAGCGGGTCATCTCCGCACCCCGGAGCTTGCGGTGGTAGGCGTTGGCGAAACGGTGTGCCTCGTCCCGGACGCGTTGTAGCAGGTGCAGCTCGGGGGACTCGCGTTGGAGGATCACCGGCTCGGGGCGGCCCGGCTGGAAGACCTCCTCGTCGCGCTTGGCGAGCGAGCGCAAGGGTATATCCGGCAGCTCCGATCCTACCTCGAGCTCCTCGAAGATCGGCACGACCGCCGAGAGCTGACCCTTGCCGCCGTCTAGCAGGATCAGGTCCGGAGCCTGGGCGAACTTTTCGTCGCCCCCTTTAAGGCGTTCGAGCCTCCGGCGGATTACCTCGGCCATGCTCGCGAAGTCGTCGGCGCCCTCCACCGTCTTGATCTTGAACCTCCGGTACTGGTCCTTGGCGGGCCTCCCCCCTTGAAACACGACCATCGAGGCGACCAGGTTGGTTCCCATCGTGTTCGAGATGTCGTAGCACTCTATCCTCAACGGGAGCTTCGGCAGCGCGAGCTCCTCGCGCAGCGCGTCGAGCGTCGAGGCCACCCTGTTGCGCCGCGTCTCCTCCAGAACCTTCTCGTGGGCGAGCCCTAGCTCGGCGTTTTGCGTCGCCATCTCCAGAACACGCCTTTTATCTCCCCTCTGGGGCCGGCGAGCCTCCACTCGGGAGCCACGCAGCTCCGAAAGATGCGTTTCGAGCGGGGCGAGGGACTCTTCGGGTTCCTCGGTTTGAAGAAGGACCTCGCGAGGGACAGCGGCGGTACTGTAGTACTGGGGGACGAACTGCAGCGCGACCGCGTCAGCGGAGGCTTCGGCGTAGTTGTCCAGGAGGAACGAGTCGCGGTTGACGATCTGACCTTCGCGAACGGCGAAGACCTGTACGCACGCCGACTCGCCCTCAGCGTAAGCGCCGAAGGCGTCGAAGGAGTCCTCGGAGGCGATGGTGGCCTGCTGACGGTCACGGACGTGGGTGAGGGCCGAGAGCTCATCCCGGAGCTTCGCCGCCCGCTCGAAGTCCATCTCGGCGGCGGCCCCGCGCATCCCCCTCTCCCGTTCCTGGATCAGGTGGTCCACCCGCCCCTCCAGGAACGCGACGACATCGGTGATTATCTTGCCGTAGTCCTCCCTGGAGATCGCACCTATGCACGGCGCCGCCGAACGCCCGATGTGATAGTTCAGGCAGGGTACCCCGCTCCTGCGACCCGGCTCGGGCCCGCGGCACTTCCTGAACGGGAAGGTTTTGTTGAGCACGTCCACGGTCGAGCTGACCGCGCTGGCGCTCGGGAACGGCCCGAAGTAGCGGTGCCTGGGGTCGTGCGCCCCCCGCGTGGCATAGACCCTGGGATATTCGTCACCAGTCGTTACGACTATATACGGGTAGCTCTTGTCGTCCTTGAGAGAGGCGTTAAAGCGCGGCCGGTGGCGCTTTATGAGGTTCGACTCGAGGACGAGTGCCTCAGTCTCACTCTTGGTCACGATGAAGTCTATCGCCCGGACGCGTTCTCTGAGTTCGGCGATCTTCGGGCGGCCGTCGCCGCTTCTGGTGAAGTAGCTGGCAACGCGGCTCCTTATGTTCTTTGCTTTGCCGACGTAGACGACCCTGTCTTCGCCGTCCTTGAAGACATAGACGCCCGACGAGATAGGCAGGTGCGAGCGATCCGGATAACCATTCTGGGACATCGAACAAATTATACTGTGCGGGTATACCGTGCGCGTGCGAGTATACCGTGCGGGGGCGGGAACCCCCGTGTTTATCGGGGCTTGCGCCGGGGTTCTTTAGGCCGGATCGTGGCGCCCGGTGGGATCATGTCGTCTCCGCCAGCCCGAGCGTAGCCCATCCCGCCGACATAGCCCCCCGCTGCTGCCGCTGCCATGCAGAACAGGGCGCCCAGGAGCCCGAGCAGGTCGAAGTCGAGCACGAGGGCAACGACGCCGGAGAGGGTGGAGAGAGCCGCAGCGAAGAGGACTATCCACCACCGCCGTTCGAACCTCTGTCCGGTGGCGAAGAGAGCGTAGAGGAGAAGGGCCGCGGAGACGACGAACGGCATGGCGAGCAGATAGAGCCCTTCGATGAGAGCGAAGAAGAGAAGGTAGCTCGCCAGGCCCGCAGTGGCTCCGATGCCGGCTCCGGCACGGGTACCCAGGCGACGTTCGACCCGGTAGGTGCGGGCGCCGAGAACAGCCCCGAGCGCCATGCCGGGCAGGATCAGGACGAGCCCGAGAAGGGCGAGGCGTATCTGTATCTCGGAGAAGATATCGCCGCTACCGACGTACCGGAACGGCAAGGGCAGGAGGAATGCCGCCAGCAGGAAGATCAAGATAGCCATGTTCACCCAAGTCACACACCCGAAGGCCCGTCGGTACCTGGGTTGCAACGCGCCCCGCTCCTCTTCCCGCGCCCCGTCACTGCGCCCGGAGCCCCTACGAGACACGCCGCTCTGTGGTCTCGATGCGCGCTCCGTTCAAGCCTTACGTCCCCGCATCCACCGTCGCGGTCGCGGCGCCGGCCCCAAAGTGGGCGAGCAGGGTCGGGGCGACCTCGGTGATCCTGCGCGGTACGGCGAAGCCGTCGGCACTTTCCGGGAACCCGGCCGCGAGCACGAAGACGTTCGAGTCGCTGGCGTGCAGGGAGCCGTGGTCACTCCCTGCGTGGAATGTGCCGGAGATCTCGCCAAAGGTGTGACCCGGGGTGGCCGAGAGCACCACGTCCCCACACCGGGGCGAGAGGAGGCACCCCCACAGACGCTCTAGGGCGTCCGGGTACTCACCATACCGGATCCCACCCTTCACGAACTCC
>DATDKT010000226.1:0-10099 GCA_036519775.1 Rubrobacteraceae bacterium | reverse complement strand
ATAAACATGCACCTTCGTGCATGCTCGAACACCAGGGGTGGGGGTGGCCACGAGGGCGTGAAGAAGGGCCAGGGTCTAACAGCCCTGGCCCGTTTACGTTACCTTTTGGGGCTACGCTCTAGGGTCCATAGTGCAGACGAGATGATAGGACCCTCGTCAACGACTACGTGCACCCCAACTATCAGAAGAACGCTGACAACCCTGACATCCTGACAAACGGAGGGCAAGAAGGCACGGAGGCTAGATCACCAGCTCGACCCCCTCGCTTTGGAGGTCAGGGACGCCGCCGTCGACGACGTGTTCGAGGTTCTTTATGCCGGCCCGCTTCAAAAGCGAAGCGGCGATCGAGCTCCTTATTCCCCCGGAGCAGGCGACCGCCAAAGGCCTGCCGCCGTCGGCGTTGCTGCGAATCTCTTCCGGTACCTCGTCGCGCAGTTGCTGGTAGGGGACATGAAGCGAGCCCTCGACGTGCCCCGCCTGCCACTCTTCCAGACTTCGGACGTCCAAGAGGACAGTCTCCTCCTCCTTGAGCCGCTCGGCGAGACCCGCGACGTTTATGGCGAGGGTTGTCTCCACTCCGAGCTTCGCCGCACGCCAAGCGGTGATCCCACCATCGATATAACCGCGTACGTGCCTAAAACCGATCGCCTCTAACAGCCGGATCATCCTTCGGGCCTCGTCGTCACCTTCGGCGGTCGTTATGACCTCGGCCTCGGCATCTACGACCCAGGCGGCCCGCGTGCCTACGCCGGTTTGGTTCATCGTTATGTTTATTGAGCCGGGGATGTGGGCTGAGTCGAACTCCCGCTCGTCGCGACCGTCGATCACCACAGCGCCCGCCTCGATGAGCTGCTTCACCCTTTGGGGCAACAGGAGCTCTAGCAGGGCGGCCTCCGTGATGAGTGGCCCGCGGTTCAGTTCGACGATGCGCTCGAAGTTGGGCGGCTGCGGGGTCTGTTCTGCGGTCAGCGTCCTAACGAACTCGCCCTCGTCTTCGAACCGTAAATAGTCGTTAAAGCGCCGTTCGAAGCCGATCGTGGAGTCGGGCTTGCGGCTCATGTTGGCACCCCCGCAGAGCGAACCCCCTATATGCGCCGGTCTTACCTCCACGAAGTCCTCGAATTGCTCGAGCTTGCCCAAGGAGCGGAAGAGGTCGCGAGCGCCCTCCTCAGCCTCAATGGCGAGGTCGGGCCGGGCCAGGTCACCGACGAAGAGCGAATCCCCCGTCAGGAGGAGCCAGGGCTCTTCGCTACGGCTGGTGTCCTCGACAACAAACGAGAGGTGTTCGGGCCGATGACCGGGGGTGGCCAAAGCCTTTATCTGCGTTGCTCCGACATCGACGACGTCACCGTTAGAGAGCGGCTCGTGCTCGTACTCGACGCCTGCGTCTTTTGAGATGTGAATCTTTGCGCCGGTCGCTTCGACGAGGCGCCCGTGCCCGGAGAGGTGGTCAGCGTGGTTGTGCGTCTCGATGATGTGCGAGATCCTAAACCCATTCTCCTCAGCGATCTTGAGGTAGTCTCCTATCTCCCACTTAGGGTCGATTACTGCCGCCTCGCCGCTGTCGGCAACGACGTAGGAGCCGCAGCCCAAATCTTCGTTGAGCACTTCTCGGAACAACACGCCAAAAACCTCCTTTTTGATTACTTGTTTCGCTCGAGCACGCTTGCGTTATCCTACCGAGCGAAGGATCAGCAAGCGAAGTTTGGCCCCTAGGAGATCCACTTGTAGATTGCCATCCCCGCGATCATCGCCGCGACGAACGCGAACACCGGCGCCAGCCCCGAGGCCAGCGCCACCACCGACGGGCCAGGACAGAACCCCGAGAGCCCCCAGCCGATACCGAACAGCGCGGCGCCCCCGAGCAAACTCGCGTCCAGCTCTTTCTTGGTCGGCAGCTCGAACTCGTCCTCCAGTACCGGGTGCGAGCGCTTGAAGATCAGACGAAACGCGGGGATGGCGACCAACAACGCCCCACCCATGACAACTGCCAAGGTCGGGTCCCAGTCGCCCGCGACGTCGAGGAAGCCGATGACCTTCTGGGGATTCACCATCCCCGAGACGGTTAACCCCAGCCCGAAAAGCGTGCCCGAGAACAAAGCGACGAGCATCCTTAGCATCTCGGCCTCCTTTAGAGCGCGTGATGGGTGAGGAGCACAGTTATTATCCCCGAGCCCATGAACACCAGCGTAGCGACGATCGAGCGCCTGGAGAAGCGTGCAATACCGCTGACGCCGTGGCCGCTGGTGCACCCCGCACCCAGGCGGGTGCCGAAGCCCACCAGGAGCCCCGCCACCACCATGACCGGCAAGGACGCCTGTACCCTAACGGACATCGCGCCGCCTGTCGCCAGCATGTAGAGGAAGGCGCCGAGCAGAAGGCCTGCGACGAACACAGCGCGCCAGCCGACTTCCGAGGCTTTCCGGGCCAACATGCTGCCGACGATGCCGCTGATCCCTGCGATTTGGCCGTTAAAGAGCATCATCAGCGCGGTCGCAAGGCCGATGAGCAACCCGCCTATGAGTCCGCTAATCGGGGTGAAGTTTTCCACCATCGTCTCCTTTTTTTCGCCGCGAGCCTTTCAGCTATCTTATCTCCCGCCCTCAGATTATCCATACGTCTCCCCCTGGGAGACTTCGGGCGGGAGAGAAGCGAGTTAGACAGTAACTTGTCTGCCGTCTTGAAGAACCACTCGGCCCTCTTCTAGGAGCTCCTTGAGCTTTGCGAGATTCTCGGCCACGGCGGATTTGACTCTTCCACCGGCCAACCTCTCAAGAATAGCGGGCCTTCCCGTATCGAGCTTCCATTCGTCTCTAATACGAGTTGTGTTCCCTTCCTCATATAAGGTAAATCTCCTTTCGAAATCAGGAGAGGATTGGGACAGGGTCTTCACTGCTACCATATGGTTCGGCTCGAATTCGGTGATCCGAAAATCCTGTTCATCGTTCTTGCGGACTTGATGGTATGTGGTTCCTACACCTATCGGGCTCTCAGAGCGTTGCCTAACTTCGAGAACGTAGTAGTTCCATTTGGGAATGTTCTCGAAATCCGATAGATACGCGAAGACCTCATCTACGGGACGGTCGATGTAGATGGTGTTCTCGAATTCAAGCATAAGCTCCTCCTCCTACAGTCGGCATCAAAGAGACCCTCCCAAGGTGCGTTTCTCCGTGAGCCTGGCTACACTCTCGGGGTCGTGCGTAGGTAAATAAACCAGAGGTCGAGAGTCTGCAAGCCTAAGAATACGACCCATTGTGTTAATGGCTACGCTAGCTCGGGGGGAAACACCGTCCGGTGTCCTCTTGATGGGGAGATCCTGGCTATAGCTCGTATCGCCAGCCAAGAAGAAGATGACATCTTCGGTGTTCACGAGAACCGAGACGTGCCCGGGAGTATGACCGGGTGTTGGCACGATCAGAACATCGCCTGCTTGTGTGACCTTGTAGCTTTGCTCAAACGGGCCGAATCTCTCAGGCTCGAAAGCAATAGGCTCTGGGCTAAACCACTCAGGCCACCGGTTGGGCAAGTAACCTCGCAACCTCCCTCCAAAGCCACTCGCTAGGCGGTGGTCACGTCCCGATACTAGGATTTCGGTGTCGGGAAAATGGTGCAGACCGCCAGCATGGTCTGTGTGGAAGTGCGTTAGGATAAGTGTTTTGATGTCTTCCTGCATGATTCCCATACTTCTAAGCTGCGGCCCGATTTCATCCTCCGGGCGAACATTCATGCGAAGCGCCCAACGGTAGTAAGGATGCCAGTGAGGATAGTAATTAGGAGCGGAACTCCTCGATGTTTCTCCTGTGTCTACGACGATAATTCCCTCTGGATGGTCGATTACCCACGTGTAGATGGGCAACCACTCAGTCCATCTGGAGTCAGTAAAGGTTCGAATCAACCCACCTAGCTTCCTGATGCGGTGCGCCGTCTTAATGTCGACTGTGCCCGTCTGAATGACATGGATGTTGACGTTCACAGTTCTCTCCTTTCCGCGGGAGCTTCGAGCAACCGTAGGGTACGCAAGGGGTAAGAACCTCGATGCGTGTTGGGCTCGTCTGCTGTCCCTCCTTGCTAGGCGTTCCCTTCGCCGAGGCGCCGTCTGGCATAAGGCGGATCGGCCATCATCCCTCCGATGAGGTACTCTCACACCCGTACAAAGGTTGTCTCCAGCATACGGTGCCAGGCTACCACCGGGAGTACACTCCTTGACGTAGGAGACGGGGAAAATTTCCTCCACGCGCAACCCAGGCCGTGCCGGCCATTCGAGATTAGAAGGTGGCGGGCCGGGCGCTTCTAGTTATGTTCCTTTCACTTGACACTACATTACAACCGGCCCGCCCATGCAATCCACCGTAGTGATGCTACCCAGTGACGAGCGGGCCATCTGAGGAAGGGCTATTCACCGAGCTGCCGAGAAGGGGTGTTCCCGGAAACTAGTTTTCCGATATCGGGTGTTCTCGGAAACCAGTTTCCGGCACTTGCCGTTCTCGGAAACCCGTACAGCCCCGCCCCTATAGTCCCCCGGACCTACCGGACCGAGCGGCTGCTGCCTGAGCCCCGGTCCTATTGCACTAAGATCTACCGGTCCGCTAGCCTCACATAGGACCGGCTACTAGCGGTATTCACCGATAAGCCTTTCAGGCCCCAGCCCAATAGTTTGCGCACCCCTCGAGCTTGCTCGAGGTCGATGGCAAGGTTGCCAGTTATACTCTTAATTCCTCAGGCGCTATCGTCCCCGGTCGGGACCTGCTCCTCCTCGAGGACGGGCGGGGTTCCGACGACTCGTTGGCCGAAAGGCATCAGCGGCTGGTCGAATGTGCTCACCACTACGTTGCTCGAGAAGAACCCGACAAAGCGGGCTGTCTCATCGCCCACATTACGCAACCCATGCGGCACCATAGCCGGAACTACCGCCATCTCTCCCGCAGAGATCTGGCCCTGCTCATCTCCCAGAGAAACCTCGGCCGTCCCATCAAGGACCAAGAGTATCTCCTCCGCGCTGTCGGTGTGCGTCCCAAGCCTGTGGCCCGGCTCGAGCTCGAAGTAGACAACTGCCGTGTTCTTGGTTCCGGTCCCCAAAAACAAGGGGAAGTTGACCTTAACCCGCATCGTCGGGTCATCCTCGTACCAGCCCTCCATCAACTCAAGCTCACCGATCTGGGCACTAATCACTTTTTCTCCTTCCCATAAATAGTTGGGGCGTCGCTGGGCTCTGTCACGAGATGGCCATGCCCCTCCGTATGCCCTGCGGTCTTGTCAGTAGCGTCTGCTGTATCTACTCCTTTCCCTAAACTTTTCCGCAAAAACGACCAAGGGGGTCTTCTTGCACAGCCGCTAGGTGGGGCTGGCTTCCTCCGACTGTTCTGGGGCGGGGACAGCCCCGATCTGCTGCATCAAGCCCAGCATGTCCGGCATGCCCCTGCACTCCTGGACCTTGTCCTCGGAGATGTCCTCCTTCCTCCCGTTTCCCCCAGTGGGTTGCTCACGCTTGACTATATCCGGTAGCCGGGCATAAAGGAAGAACAGATTGCACCTACAGCTAGGAGCTAGCCGCGTCGCTCCTATTCACCGAGGTGCCGAGAAGGGGTGTTCTCGGAAGCCCATATGCAGCCCGGCGAATCGTTATGCGTTAAGACCGGAGCAAAGGGCCGTTGCACGCCCTAATAGGCGTGGTGAGCAACACAGTATGTAGCAGGGTTGGATAGATATTCAGAGGTAGCCTAGAGACTACGGCAAGGCGTCTGATTGGTTGCCTCCACCGGTTACCAGCGACTCACTGTGCGACCCGAAGCAGAACCTGTAGAGCCACGAGCGGCGCTGTGAGGGCTCCTTGCTGCTCCGGAGGTACGTCAGTGTGTCGTCGTCACCCTTGCCTGGCCCCTCCGAGGCCGGCTTGCGAGCTTCTCGCGGCTCTGGAACGGCCTTTAGCTCACGCCCGCTCTGAGGAGGAGCCGCGACTCTGTTGGTGGTGGACCGCTCACAGCGTCAGCAATTCGGCTCCTCTCCTCGCCGGCCGCCAGTGGGGGTCGCCATGTTGATCTGAGTATTGAACTGCACGTCCGGGGTATTGTTCTGCAGCTTCCTCCCCCGAGCGAGTTTCCGTATCGCCTGCGCTGGAGGTACAGCTCCAGCACGAGCCCGCGTTTTACCTCGTGGATCTGGTCCCTCGACGTTAGAGTCAAGGTGACGGTTTGTAGGGTGGCGCGGGGTTCAGACTCTGGCGGAGCGGCCGGCGCCGCGTCTCCTTACTTTTAAGCTCTCATGACCTCTAGTTTATCTGCATGCCTGCTCTCTAGCACTACCCTGAACTGTAGCGTAGTAATTGGAGAATTCGATAAGCATCGGCGGGCGGACGACGTAGCTCGTCAGGCGCGAGTGGGCTCCGGAGTGGAGCGCGAAACCCTCCCGGTCTACCCTGGCGAGGAGCGAGTAGTGGACCACCTGCACGAACCAGACGACGCCGACCATGAAGAGCGTGGCTGCGAGGTTGGTTAGAAGGATGTACTTCACCGGAGCGGTACCTGGGGGATCACCGTACCCTCAGCAGCTTCTCGGCGGCGGCGAGCCCGGAGAGCACGGCCCCTTCCACCTTCGGGCCGGCGTAGGCGTCGCCGCAGAAGATCAGGGGCGGCGGGCCCTCGACGTAGACGAACTCCTCGTCGTGAGGGTTCACCGGCTGGCTGTTCTCCCAGCGGTAGACGGCGGTGGCCTTTACGCCCGTCCTTAAGTATTCCTTCGCCTCCTCGAGGAGTAGGCTGGAGACCTTATCGGCCTCTTCTTGCATCTGTTCGCGGCTCCACTCGGGGCCGGCGTGAATGGTGACGGCGGGTACCTCGGAGATGCCCTTCTTCCGGTTGTCGGCGATCCAGAAAAGGGGGTCGCTCCCGATCTGGACGCCGCCCGGCTCGGGCACTGCACTCTCACCGTCGAGCAGTGCCAGCACCGCGATGCAGGGATCGTAGCGGATCTCTTTTAGCGCCTTCCGAGCCTCCTCAGGAAGCGGGATGCCGTTTCCGTCCACGAGCGCCAGCACGGGCGGGATAGGGCCGGTGAGGACGAGGGCGTCGGCGTCGTGGGTGGAGCTGCTTACGACGACCTGCCAGCCTCTTTCGCTACGGCGCAACTCGTTTACCTCCGCGCTAGTCCGCACGTCGAGTCCCTGAGCCAGGTGTTCGGCGACAGCGGTCATACCGTGAACGCCTTTGTAGCGGGGATAACCGTCCTCGTTCTTCTTGCCGGTGGCGTCGGCGAAGCCGCGGGTCCATTCCTCCGCGACGCTCGCGGAGAGCCAGCCTTCGACCATCTCCCCGAAGCGCTCTCCGCGCACGGTGAAGAACTGGGCGCCGTGGTCGAAGACGCCCTCCTCGACGCGGTCGGTCCTCATGCGGCCGCCGACCTTCTCTTCCTTTTCGAGGATTGTGACGCGCACGCCCGCGTCTTGGAGGGCACGGGCGGCGACGAGGCCGGAGAGGCCTGCGCCGACTATTACACAAGACTCCATGCCGCGAATGCTCACGTACTCGCTCACCCTCCCCACAGAACGTTGGACGCCGCGGCTGCCAGGAGCACGGCCCTCATCCAGCCCAGGATACCCTTCATCGCCCGCGCAGCGCACCTCTCTCGGCTCTCAGCACGTCCGACGCCCTCTTTACGGTCTGGAAGTGGATGTCCACCGTGTCCTCGACCTCACGGGCGTAACCGCCGGCCATCGTCACGGCCACGGGAATGCCGCGCTTTCGGCAACCCTCCAGCACCATCCGGTCGCGCTCGGCGAGGCCGCTCTTCGTCACCCGAAGCCGTCCCAGCTTATCGCCCTCGAAGGGGTCCGCGCCGGCGAGGAAGATCGCCAGGTTCCAATCTTCGAGGTCTAGCACCCACTCCAGCCTCTCTACTAACGCCAAGAGGAAAGCGTCGTCGTCAGCCCCGTCGGGGAGCGGCGCGTCGAGGTCACTCTCCTCCTTGTGGAAAGGGTAGTTCTCCGCGCCGTGGATGGAGAAGGTGAAGACGCGGGCGTCCCCGCGCACGATGACCGCCGTGCCGTTGCCCTGGTGGACGTCGGTGTCGAGCACGACCACCTTCTCCACGAGCCCCTCGGCCAGAAGGGCGCGTGCCGCAATCGCGGAGTCGTTCAGGACGCAGAAGCCCTCGCCGCGGTCGGCGAAGGCGTGGTGGGTACCGCCGGCGAGGTTCGTCGCTATACCCTCCGACAAGGCGATCCGGGCGGCCTCCAAGGTGCCGCCCGAGGCCCGGCGCGAGCGCTCGACCATCCTTGGCGACCAGGGGAAGCCGATCCTGCGCATCTCCTTGTCGGTGAGCGCCCCGGAGACGACCTTTTCGAGGTAACCAGGGTCGTGGGCCCGCAGTATCTCCTCGTCCGTGACCGCGCGCGGAGCACGAAGCTCACCGTTCTTGCAGATGCCGCTACGTTCGACCCTCTCGCGGAGCATCGAGTACTTCTTCATCGGGAAGCGGTGTCCCTCGGGCAGCGGGAGCACGAAGTGGTCCGAGTAGAAGACCTTCACGCTTTACTCTCCCACGCGCACTCCATGCCGGCAATGTAGTACATCGCATCGTGGAGCGCTGGGCGGGCGTTCACTGCAGCTCCTGTGTTAGCATCCCAGCTTCGATGGACGATCCTCGACAGATTCAACTCTTCGAGGAGGAGGCCGGGGAGATCTCACCACCCGAGGAGGGGCTGTACCTCGGCACCTCCGGCTGGTCCTACGCGGACTGGGAGGGTACGGTCTATCCGCCGGGGACTACTCCCGCCGGACGGCTCGCCGAATACGTCAAGCACTTCGCTACGGTGGAGATAGACTCAACCTTCTACGGCACTCCCAGAGGGACGACCGTAGAGCGGTGGCGAAAGGTCGCACCCCGTAGGTTTCTCTTCGCTGCCAAGTTTCCGCTGGAGATAACGCATGAGCGACACCTCGTTAATAGCCGCAGCGAGGCCGAAGGCTTCGTCTGCACCATGCAGGCCCTCGAAGACAGGCTCGGTCCCCTGCTCCTCCAGCTCCCGCCGGACTTCACCGTCGAGGGCATGGAGGTCCTGAGCGCTTTCCTGCGGGAATTGCCCGAGGGACCCCGGTACGCCGTCGAGGTGCGCCACAGGAGTTGGGTCGGCTCCGACCTCCCCGAGTTGTTGCGTGAGTGCGGGGCGGCTCTCACCCTGGTGGACTACTCGAGGATGCCTCGGCTGGAGGAGGCGACAACAGACTTCGCCTACATCCGCTGGCTCGGCAACCGCCGCGAGTTCCCCTCGGGGCACAGCTATCTCAAGAAGGACCGAGACGATGAGCTGTTGTGGTGGGCCGGCGTCGTGGATCGCTTCCTCGAAGAGGGAAAGACCGTCTTCGCCTACGCGAACAACCACTACCAGAACCACTCGCCCTCGACGGTGGAGCGATTTCTGGAGTTGAGGCGAGGCGATAGGTGAGCCGCTGCCCAAGCCGTCCTGAAGGAGTGATCTCCTTGCACCGAGAGAGGGAGGCGATACCGTATTCGGTCGATGGCTTTCGTACGCCGGAAGCCATCCCAGCCCCCGGACGCTTCCTGTAGCGCGCCGCGTCTCTCGCAGCCCGCTCAGCCCCGGCCCGCCACCCCTCCTACAAATACCTATCGTATCAAGTCGCTGAAAGTCTAGCATGTGTCATAAGATGTAATCTCTTACACAATTCAAGCCATTTTTAGTTGGCGTGCGCCTCGGAGGGGTTAGTGGAGGTGTTGCGCATGTGTAGCAAACGGGGCCGGAGCCCAGCTAACTCTAGGACCCCGGCCTTCTTTCCTGCTCTTTAGGCCCTTGTGTTTCCGAGAACACCCTCCTTCTCGGCATCTCGGTGAATAGAGGTAACGGCGGCCCCTAGCGCTCTCTAGGCGTAAGAAGTTCTCTAGCAGAATCATCGTTTGTACGCTCTTGCTGCCCAACCGGGACAACCAGGACAAAAGCCCATCTAAGACATAGGGCTTATTACCTATGTACCCTACCCCAGTGTAGGGATAGAGTCTAATCAGTAGCAGCAACACGTATACGAAGCCATAGAGCGTTAAGGAGGGCGGCAGTGCTCGTACAAGACCGCATCGCCGAAGATTTCTTGGAGCA
>DATDKT010000225.1:0-61883 GCA_036519775.1 Rubrobacteraceae bacterium | reverse complement strand
TATCTTGCTTGCGGCCTCGCTCTTAATACTCTTCACTGCCCTCACCAGGATATTCCTCCTTCTCTCTCTGCCCCCGTATCTCATCCCACTCCCGGGCTTGAGCATCCTCGGCACTATCCTCCTGGGACCCCGGCTGATGTTTGTCATGGTCGTCATTGCCGGGGTGAACGTCGGAATCATGGCCGGCAGCGACTTCTTCCTAACCGAGGCCCTGCTACTGACGTCGGGCTTCGCGATCTACACGGTTTTGCGGGTCGGACCCCGGACACAGCTTTTGCGTGCCGGGCTCCTCATCGCCCTCGTCTCCGCCATCGTGACCTTCGCGGCCTCCCTGATCGCAGGCTTCAACCTTCGGCCAGCCGTGGAGCTGGGTGGCATCGGGCTGGCGAACGGACTTCTCTCCCTGATGCTTGCCATGGTCCTCTTGCCGCTCTTTGAGAGTACCTTCAATATCCTCACGCCCATGAAGCTACTTGAGCTCTCCGACACCGGCCATCCCCTACTGCAAGAGCTTCTGCGCGGCGCGCCCGGGACGTTCACTCACTCCATGCAGGTCGGTAGCCTCGCGGCTAACGCTGCCGAGCGTATCGGCGCCAGTCCTCTGCTCGCCCGCGTCGGAGCCTACTACCACGACGTTGGGAAGCTCGAACACCCCTACTACTTTATCGAGAACCAGATCTCGCGCATGAACCCGCACGCAACTCTCACCCCCGCACTCTCTGCTCGCATCATCAAGCGCCACGTGAAGGAGGGGCTCGTGCTCGGGCGCCAGTGGGGCTTGCCCGTAGAGGTTCTGGATATGATCGCCCAGCACCATGGCACGACCCGGATCGAGTACTTCTACCGCAAGGCTCTCGAAGAGGCCATCGCGACCAGCGCAAGCGTCAACGATTCGGACTTCCGCTACCCCGGCCCTTGTCCGAAGAGCAAGGAAGCCGGGATCCTGATGCTCGCCGACTCTGTCGAGGCCACGGTGAAGTCACTGGAAAAACCTACACCCAAGCGCATTGAGGACATCGTCGACGGCACCATCCGATCCAAGCTCGAAGACGGTCAGTTCGACCAGTGCGAGCTAACGATGCGCGAGATCCACGAGACCGGCGCGGGTATACTAGAAGCCCTCATAGGATTTATCGGCCCTCGTATCGACTACCCCGAAGATCCCGACGGAAAGACCAAGCTCGCCTGAACCCCGACCCCGCAGGACCGTGATGCTATTCTCCGTCGCCGTGTTGGACGAGGCGAACTACGGCATGCTTACCCCCGCACGGGCGACCGAACTGTGCGCTACTGCTTTCTCCGCCCAAAATCTTGACGTTGAACGTATCGGAGAGGTTTCGGTCGCTCTCTTGCCCCTGCTCACTATCCACGAGCTAAACCTGAAGTACAGAGACATAGATTCTCCGACTGACGTGCTGAGCTTCGGTATGGACGGGCCGTACGGGGAGATGGTCGGGGAGATTGTGGTGTCCCCCGAGTACGTGGCTTCGGAGGAGGCGAAGGTCGAGGAGTTGGTGGTGCACGGGGCGCTGCACCTGGCGGGGATGGATCACGGAGAAGATTTCGCGGGGAGCGAGATGGCGGTGGTGCAGGAAGCCGTGTTGAGGAGTGCTGGTGTTCGGTAGGGGTAAAGGGCGCGCGAAGGCCGCTAGGCCCGTGAAGGGGCAGCAGGGGGTTGCGCGCTCCTTCAACCACGCTTATCGCGGCCTGGTTTACGCGGTGCGCACCCAGCGCAATATGCGCTTTCACGTCGTAGCGTCGGCGGTCGTGTTGGTGCTGAGTTTGCTCGTGGGCGTGAGCAAGCTGGAGCTGGCGATGCTCGTGGTCGTGATCACGGCCGTCTTTGTCACGGAATTGTTCAATACGGCTATGGAGTTCGCCGTTGATCTCGTGACCCGCGAGTACCATCCTTTGGCTAAGCTCGCCAAGGACGTCTCGGCGGGAGCCGTGCTCGTCGCGAGCATCGCGGCTCTCGTGGTAGGATATCTGGTCCTGGGTGACAATCTGGGCCCCTTTTCGTTGGAGACGTTGGAGCGCGTCCGGCGCACACCCGTGCACTTGACGCTCGTCGCACTCGTGCTCGTGGCTATCGTCGTGCTGCTCGGCAAGGCGCTCACGCGCGCACCGAACTCGTTCATGGGCGGAATGCCTTCCGGGCACGCCGCGGTCGCGTTTGCGGGATGGGTGGCGGCGAGCGTGATCGCCGCCGAAGGACGCTTCGCGGGACCCATTTCCCTAATTACGCTGCTCATGGCCCTGCTCGTCTGTCAGAGTCGCGTCGAGGCCGGCGTTCATACCCTCTATGAGGTTGTCGCCGGCGCGCTTCTTGGCACCCTCCTTGCTGTCGCTGTTTTCCAGCTCTTCTAGGGAGGCTCCTATAAAATCGTCGTCGTGGATCCCACACGCGCGATAGAGGCAGCCTGCGTAGCCTCTCTTAGAGCCTACGCACCGTACAGCAACTTCCGAGTCGGGGCTGCGGCTCTGACCGATGCCGGCGCCGTTTACGCCGGCTGCAACGTCGAGAACGCTTCCTACGGGCTCAGCATGTGCGCCGAACGCAATGCCGTCGGCACGATGGTTGCCGCGGACGACCGTAACAAGATACGGCTCGTCGCCGTCGTGAGCCCCGACTCGGCGCCGTGTTTCCCGTGCGGGGCGTGCCGACAGGTTCTGCGCGAGTTCGGCTGCGTAGAGGTCGTGGTACTAGACAGTTCTAACAACTCCCAAAGCTACCCGCTCGACGCGTTGCTCCCGCACGCCTTTGGCCCGGAGAATCTGTGACTGAAGAGAACGGCTTCAAGAGTGGCTTCGTGGCGGTCCTGGGACGCCCGAACGTGGGTAAGTCCACCCTGGTCAATCGGCTCGTAGGCACAAAGGTCTCCATCACCTCGCCCCAGCCCCAGACGACGCGCGGGCCCATCCGCGGTGTCCGCAACGGTGCACACTACCAGGCGGTGTTCGTAGACACTCCCGGTTCCCAAAAGCCTCGCGACACTTTGCGAAGCCGTATGCAGCAGCAGGTACTCGACAGCCTCTCCGAGTCGGACGTCGTGCTGCTGCTCTTCGACGTGACACCGGTGCGAGCGAGTCCCGGCGGGGCGGGCCTGGGCATCGGCGACCGCTACGTGGCCCGGCTCGTCGCCGAGTCCGGAACGCCGGCCATCGCCTGTCTCAATAAGATGGACCTGCTGCGAAACCGTTCTGAGGTTCTACCTTTAGTAGAAGAAGTTTCCGGCCTTGCGGAGTTCGAAGAGATCTTCCCCTTGAGTGCCGTGGAAGGGCTGAACGTCGAGCCCTTGATGGAGGCGGTAGCCAGGCTCTTGCCACCCGGACCCCGCTACTTCCCGGAGGGAGTGGTAACGGACTATCCGGAGTCCCTGGTCCTGGCCGAGTATATTAGGGAAAAGGCCCTTCTGGCGTTGCGCGAAGAGGTGCCGCACGCGATCGCCGTAGAGATCGACGAGGTGAAGCGTAAGGACTCCGGGGTCACCGTCGTCTACGCCATAATCTACGTCGAGCGGGGGTCGCAGCGTATGATCGTGCTCGGTAAAGGCGGCAAGACTATTAAGCAGATCGGCACCGAGGCCCGCCGCGACGTGGAACGCCTGCTGGGCACAAGAATCTACCTTGACCTCAAGGTAAAAGTTGCACCCGGTTGGCGAAACGACCCGAGGTTCTTGGAGCGGCTCGGGTTATAATGCTGTAGGAGCGTAATTCTGGATCTTTTCGGGAGGAGCTTGGCCCGTGGCTATGAGGGTGCGCGAGTTTGCAAAGACGTTGGATCACACCCTCCTCAAGCCCGATGCCACGGAGGAGGATGTTCGCATGCTCTGCAAGGAAGCAGCCCACCACCACTTCGCTGCCGTTTGCGTACTCCCGTGCTACGTCCGGTTCGCGTCACGAGAGCTGCACGGGACTGACGTGAAGGTAGCTACGGTGATTTCGTTCCCCTTTGGAGCCGATACGACCGCGATCAAGGCGGCGGCGATCCGCGACGTGATGGGTGGGGGAGCCTCCGAGCTGGAGGTGGTGATGAACATCTCGAAGTTCCTCTCAGGCGAGTTCGCCTACGTCGCCGAGGAACTCTCGAGCCTAAACGGCGAGGTCAGCGCCGTAGCGATAAATAATGGCCTGAACGACGCCGTCTTGAAGGTCATCATCGAAACGGCGTACCTCTCGGACGAAATGAAGCGGCTCGCCGTCCAGATCGTGGACGCAAGCGGCGCGGACTTCGTCAAGACCTCGACCGGATTCGGACCTGGTGTCGCCACTACCGAGGACGTAGCTCTCTTGAGAGAGGAGGCGCCGGAGGGGCTGGCGGTCAAAGCCTCTGGCGGGATACGAACGTTAGAGGACGCCCTGGATCTTTTGAACGCTGGAGCTTCGCGGCTCGGGACCAGTGGTGGAGTTGCGATCATGCGGGAGGCCGAGGATGGCGGTCTACAGGAGTAAGGGTATAGTCCTACGCTCGATTCGCTACGGCGAGGCCGACCGCATCCTGGACCTCTACACTCGGGACGCAGGTCTCGTCTCGGTGATAGCTAAAGGCATCCGGCGCACCAAATCGCGCTTTGGCGGCCGCCTCGAACCGCTCTCGTGCGTAGACTTCCTGGCCTACGAGGGCCGTACCCTGGACACCATAACCCAGGTCGAGGTCCTGCGCTCTTTCCACGGCGTCCGCGAGAAACTGGAGAGCCTCGAAGCCGCGGGTGGCATGGTGGCGAATGTTCGGGCGTTCTCGGGAGGCGACGAGGCCGACCGCCGCGTCTTCAACCTCCTCTATCACGCCCTCGATGCTCTGGAAACCCGTACGGGGGATACGACAAGCATCGAAGCAGCCTTTTCTCTGAAGCTCTCGATCCTCGCCGGTTACACCCCTCGACTCGACGCCTGCATCAGCTGCGAAAAAGATCCTGAAGAGGCCGCCGAAGGAGATTATCCTTACTTCGCCCCGTCTTTGGGCGGCGTCCTCTGTGCCGCCTGCCGTCCGGTAGCGGTGGACCCGTTTCCCCTTCCACTTGCCACCCTAGCCGCGCTACGAAACCTCACGGTCCGCCCGATAAGAGAGGTCGCCATGGAGAAGATGCTCGAAGAGAGCGTCCGCCGGGTCGTCTCCGCCCACGTCCTCGCCCACGCCCCTGGCACCACGGGCGTTGCCCTACTCGCAGCCCCCGACCCGCGTGCGCTCCGCCACACTTGAGGGCCGGGGAGAACAGACCTGAAGGTGCCATAGAGCCCCTTCTCTCTACCCCGGAATGGGCCTGCGAATCGAGCATCGGCCGGCCGGCCCCGGAGCCCCCGGACGGGGTGCGTAACGACTTCCAAAGAGATCGTGACCGCATAATACACGCCAAGGCTTTCAGGCGGTTGATGCATAAGACGCAGGTCTTTATCTCCCCGGACGGAGATCACCTCCGCACCCGCCTGACGCACACCCTGGAGATGATGCAGGTCTCGCGCACCATCGCCCGCTTTCTGGGCCTCAACGAGGACCTCACCGAGGCTATCGCTTTGGGTCACGACCTCGGCCACACCCCATTCGGCCACACCGGCGAAGAAGCCCTCTCCCGTGTCCTCGCGGAAGGTGGATACGGGGACGGCTTTCACCATAATGAGCACTCCCTACGCGTGGTGGACGTGCTCGAGAAGGGTGGTAAGGGACTAAACCTCACCCATGAAGTAAGAGATGGAGTACTCAACCATACCGGCAAGGGTTATCCTGCGACGAGGGAGGGCGAAATCGTACGCGTCGCCGACCGGATAGCCTACGTCAATCACGACGTGGATGATGCTTTGCGGGCCGGTGTGATCTCTTGGAGCGACCTGCCTAAAGGTCCTTTAAAGGTTCTCGGCGATCGGATGAGCGTTAGGATAGACGTTATGGTGCGGGACATGATTCTCACGTCGAGGGAGAGGGAAGAGATATCGCTCTCAGAGGAGGTGTATGCGGCCCTCATGGAGCTCAGGAGCTGGCTCTTGAAAAACGTCTACCACAATCCGCACTCGCGGGAGAACCAGAAGGCCGGGAACGTGGTAGCGGCACTCTTCGACCACTATCTACACAGGCCCGAGGGGCGGGCAAAGAGCGATCCTGACCCAGTAACGGAGACCGTGGACTTCGTCGCCGGCATGACCGACCGCTACGCGCTTGCGATCTACAAACGCCTCTTCCTGCCCCGGAGCGACACCATATACAAGTAGTCACCCGGTATTCAGCAAGCCGCTGGAGATCCCTGCGATCGTGAGAAGCAAGGGATGGGCCATCGTTTCGCGCTCGGGTGAGTAGGCGGGGAGGGAGCGGAAGCGTCTGAGGAGACTCACCTGTATATATGAGAGCGGGTCTACGTAGGGGTTCCTGAGGCGTATGGAACGCTGCAAGACCGGGGCGTTGTCGAGTAAGTGCTTCTGTTCGGTGATCCCGAGCAAAACCCGTACGCACCTCGCGTGCTCCTCGGAGACGCGTTCCCAGATGCGCTCTCTGACCCCTTGACTCTTCACCAGCATTGAGTAGGCTTCGGCGATGCGTAGGTCGCTCTTTGCCAGCGTCATCTGCATAAAGTCTACGAGTGTCCGGAAGAACGGCCACTCACGGTACATCTCCTTCAGGAGTTCAATCCCCTCGCCGCTCTCCCCAGTGAACGAGGAGAGCGCGGTGCCCGCTCCGTACCAGGAGGGGAGCAGGAAACGGTTCTGGGTCCAGGCAAAGATCCAGGGTATCGCGCGCAGGCTCTCGACGTCGGGATTCTCTACCCTCTTGGCCGGGCGGCTGCCGATGTTCACCAGGGAGAGCTCCCCGATCGGGGAGGCCTCGGAGAAGAAGGGCAGAAAGTCCTCGTCTTTGTACACCAGACCACGGTAGGTCTCGCATGACGCCGCGGAGAGCTGCTCCAGCGCTTCGACCCATTCCTTCTTCGGCTCCCGGGCCTTCTCTTCGGCGCTTGCCTCCAGGACCGCGGCGAGGATAGTGTCGAGGTTTCGGCGAGCCAGCCCCGGCATACTGTATTTGTATGAGATGACCTCGCCCTGTTCGGTGATCCGGATACGACCTTCTACCGTGCCGGAGGGCTGGGCGAGTATGGCATCGTAGCTCGGGCCGCCGCCCCGGCCGACTGTCCCACCCCGACCGTGGAAGAGCCTGAGCTTCACGCCGTGCTCTTTAGCCACCTCGCTCAAGGCCCTCTGGGCTTTATATAGGGCCCAGTTGCTCGTTACGTATCCGGCGTCCTTGCCCGAGTCGCTGTAGCCGAGCATAATCTCCTGAAGATCCCCCCGCTTCTCGAGCGCCGAACGGTAGAACGGGTCCTTTAGCAGCCTCCTCAGTACCTGTGGCGCCTCCTCTAGGTCTCCTATTGTTTCGAAGAGGGGCGTTACGCCCAGGCGGTTCTCGGTGCAGTGCCCCTCACCGTCGACCTTCAGCAGACCGGCCCTAAGTGCCAGAAATTGAACCGCGAGCACGTCGCTCGCCTCGCGAGCCATGCTCAAAATGAACGTCTCTACCGAAGACTCGGCCTCGTTCTCTGCTTGCCTGATCCGATCGAAGGTAGCGAGGACGTCCTTGCTCTCGTCCGAGAGATTCCCCGGAGGGGTTTCCTTTGCGGTTCCATAGAGTAGTCGTCGCAGGACCTCCACCTTCCCGGTCTCATCCAGGCCCTTGTAGCCTTCATCCGGATCCTCGGGGGTCAGCAACTCGGCGACGGCCGTCGCCACCCTGGCGCTCTCCTGGCGCACGTCGAGCCGGGCTAGGTGAAATCCGAAGACGTCCACCTGCCGGATAAAGTCCCTCAAGCCCCCTTCGACGACCCTTTGCCCACCGTGCCGGAGAAGGCTTCTTCGTACCACCAGCAGATCCGCTTTCAGCTCCGCCGCGCTCCCGTAGGCCACAGGGGAGTCAGGATCCTGAAGCGAACGGTGCAGGCGGGCGGCCACGAGGAGCATCTTGCGCCGGTAGGGCTCGTGCCTCTCTTGATTTGTGAACTCCCTGGCCGTATCAGGCAAGAGCCACTCGTACCGCTCGATCGAGCGCTCGAGCTCCTCCGAGACGCTCGTGAGCTTTATAGATTGGCTCATATGCTCCGCCAGGGAGAGGGCGAAGTCCAGGTGGCGTTTGAGGGCGAGATCCCGGTGCAGGCTGAGGGCTGTGTTCAGAGTCTCCGGCCTCACGAACGGGTTGCCGTCCTGGTCCCCGCCGACCCAAGAGCCGAACTCGAGGAGGCGACCTAAAGAAAAGCTGTTCTCGGGGAACTGGCGAGCCAGCTCGTTTTCGAGGTCCTGATACACGTCGAGGGTCGAGGAGATCAGAGGCCTCTCGAAGAAGAGCAAGGTCCTCTTTATCTCGTCTTCGACCGCAGGTCTCTCTACGCGCAACTCGTCGGTCTGCCACAGGACCGTTATCTCCTCGGCGAGGGTCTCTTCCGCCTTGAGACGCTCTCGGGGGGTGAGGTTTTCGGCCTCCAGCGATTCCAGAATGTTTCCTATCCGCAGATGTTTCTGGCGAATGCTGCGTCTCTGGGTCTCCGTGGGATGCGCCGTCAAAACGAGGCTCAGGCTCATCCCCTCGAGCAGGCGCTCCAACTCCTCACCACCCATGCCCTCCGCTTTGAGCCGCGTCAGCGCGCTGCGCAACGAAGCCCTCTGAGGAGGGTTATCGGGTGAGGATTCGTACTGCCTCCCCCGCCGGATGCGGTGGTAACGCTCGGCAATGTTTACGAGCTGGAAGTACACCGAGAACGCCCGGACGATCCGCCCGAGCTCCCCCGTTCCCAGTCGCTCTATGCGTGCCTTGAGCCTCTCGTCGAGCTCGGGATCGTAGTCGAAGCGGAGCCGCTTGCAGAGCAGCCTGATCTCCTCCTCCGTCCCAAACAATCCTTTGCCCTCTTGCTCGGTGATGACCTGCCCCAGGATACGCCCAAGCAGGTTTATGTCGCGCCTCAGAGGCTCGTCCTTCGGCTCGAATCCCACCCCCGGCGGAAGGTCTGCGAAGTCCGACCGGGAACTTTTGATAAATTGTTCAGATACGCTCATGCCCGTAGAGTAACACTGGCCCTGTGCATAATCGTGGCCGCCGGTAATATTTGTACAAGGGTACAACGGGAAGAACCAGGGAAAGGTCGGCAACGCTTGAGAGTATCGCCACGGAGTATAGAAGAGGTGCGTGATACCGCGAACATCGTCGAGGTGGCCGCCGAGTTCACCGCACTAAGGCGCCAGGGGACCAACTATACTGGCCTCTGCCCCTACCCGGACCACCAGGAGAAGACCCCCTCCTTTAGCGTCTCTCCCGAAAAGAACTTCTACCACTGCTTCGGTTGTAAGAAAGGAGGGGACGCCATAAAGCTTGTGATGGAGCTCAAATCCTTCTCCTTCGTCGAGGCGGTCTCGCACCTGGCCGAACGCGCCGGCGTCGAGCTGAAGGTCGAGGGTCGCTCCCCCGAGGAAGAGAGGGTCGCCAAAGAACGCACTCGTTACCGCCGCTCGGCCTACAAAGCCCTGGCCGCCGCAACCGCCTACTATCACAAGTACCTATTGAAGTCGCCCACTGCGGAGGAGGCGCGTAACTACCTTGCAAAGCGCGGCTTTGATCAATCTACCATAGTAGAATTCCGCCTCGGATACGCCCCGCCTCGTCATCGGCAGGGGTTTATGCGGGCCGCTCGCAAGGTTGGTCTTGAGCACGAGGTCCTCGACGCGGCGGGTCTCCTTTCTACTCGCGGTGGGGAGCGCTTCGTGAACCGCGTGACGTTTCCCATCTCTGACCAGCGTGGCAGGATCGTCGGTTTCGGCGCCCGTTCCCTCGGCGACGCGAAGCCGAAATATCTTAACTCACCCGAGACCGATCTCTTCAACAAACGCTCCCTCCTCTACGGGTTTCCCCAGGTCGCGGAGGCGATGCGGAAAGAAAGGGCGACCCTAGTCGTCGAGGGCTACACGGACGTGCTGATGCTCTATCAGTCTGGGATAAAGAACGCTGTCGCGACCTTGGGAACGGCGATGACCGAACAGCATCTCAAGACGTTGAGCAGGTTTACAGACAAGATATATCTGCTCTTCGACCCTGACGATGCTGGTGAGAAGGCTGTGGAAAAAGTGGAGGATGCGGCTGAGCTGACGTTCGCGGCGACGAGGTTGGACACCTTCTTATACGTCGGCCGTTTGCCGGAAGACCCCGCCGAGTGGCTCCTAAGCCACTCCGCCGACGAGTTCAGAGGGTTCTTGGGTGGTGCTGTATCCATAGTCGAGTACACTATCCGCTCGCTGGCTGAAGAGGTTAGAGGCCGCGATGCTGCCACCCGCCATCGAACGATGCCGAGATTATTGGAGTATGTTCAGAAGGTGGGGATTAGGGCTCCGACCCTTGAGATGGAGGCAAAGCGTTTGGCAGCGGACGCTCTGCGGGTCAGCCCAATCAGGCTAGAGGATCTTTTGATCTACTACAGAGTCCCAGCCGGTGACGGCTGGCGAAAGACCGAAGCCTTAACGCTGGATAGACCCCCTCGTCGCAGGGTGTTTGAAAGCGACAGCCGGGATGACGAGTCGGAAGATCCCCTCCTTGAGGCCGGTCGTGAAGTGCTTGCTCTCGTGCTCGCCAGTCCGGGTTTCGCGGCCAGAGCTTTGCGCGAAGGGGTGGAGGCTCCGGCCTTCTTGAATGAGCCCGTAGTGCTCAAGGCCGAGGACTTCGGCGACGAGAGGCAGACGCGCATCTTTGCTCTGCTGGCCGAGCACGCGGGCAAAGATCTCGGCGCCGTTCTCTCTGATGAGCGTGCCCGTCCTTTGCTGGACCAGATCTCTTCTCTCCAGGCCATGGGGGAGAGACTCTACCCCTCCAAGGACACCTTACGCGCCGCCTGGTTCAGGCTCGCGGCATTGAGCCGCGAAAGGACGAAGACCGCGACCGACGATTTCGACGAGAAGTACCGGCTGCACGCGGAGGTCAAGAACCTCAACGCCGCCGCTGTGGAGGCGAGCAACCTGACCCTCGAATCTTGAAGCCAGAGGCCCGAAATCGTATACTCATCCGGTACACCTTCCCCTGTAGCTCAATAGGCAGAGCATTCGGCTGTTAACCGAAGGGTTGTTGGTTCGAGTCCAACCAGGGGAGCTCGGCGCGTACGCGGCGACGCGGGGCGTCAGCCAGGGCCCATAGCTCAGTTGGTTAGAGCATCCGACTCATAATCGGACGGTCCCAGGTTCGAGTCCTGGTGGGCCCACAACGACTCCCTCAGCCCCAGCTTCCGCGGGGTCTACCTCCTCTGAACAAACCGTCTGCACGTTTCCATCTCCGCTTACCAGCGGTGGCGCGACCGGACAGACCAGCCTCGACCAGACACCGAAAAAACGCGTCACCCTTACCTTTCGGACAACTCCTATTTCTTTAAACCTCAATATATAGACGCCCGGTCGTATTAGTCCCTACATGTTCGACATACAAGCCCGGCTCGTCACATCGCCTCAGCGGCCGAGGGCAGAGCCTCGAGCGTACTTCGACTGGTCTTTAATAGGGACTCCTGGTCCCTAGGGGAGAGGGATAAGAAGGCGAAAAATGGGTTATTTCGCTGCAGGGGAGACGGAGATAGCCCCTCTTTGTTGCGCATTTTCCGTGCATATGCAAGAATTTCCCGTGTCGTGGGTCAAAGTGGGACGTAGTGGAAGGACAAGTCCTGGCCCTTTTAGGAGAGTATGAGCACACCCTGGATGAGAAAGGGCGGTTGACTCTCCCCTCCCGACTCCGGCCCTATTTTGAGGGGGGTATCGTTATCACCAAAGGTGTAGACCGGTGTTTGTTCGCGTTCCCACCTGAGGACTGGGCGACGTTCAAGGCGAACATCAAGGCCAACGCGGACCTTTCGGCCAAGGGGCGCCAGTTGAGCAGGATGTTCTTCTCAACGGCGTTCGAGGCGGCGCTCGACAGGCAAGGGCGAGTCTTAGTCCCGCCGAAGCTCGCGAGCTATGCGGGTCTCAGCCGCGACGTCACGGTGGCCGGGGTGGATGACCGGTTGGAGATCTGGGACACCGACGAGTGGAACCGTTATGTTACCGGTGCCGACGAGGCTTTCGCGGATATCGTGGAGGAGTTCGCCGGGAGGGACTTCGGGGCTTGATGGTGACGGGGCATTACCCGGTAATGCTTGAAGAGACTATCGAGGCGCTCGCGCTTGCGGGCGGGGAGACGGTCGTGGACGCCACGTTCGGCGGCGGGGGGCACACCCGGCGGATACTACGGGAGCTCGGCCCCGAAGGGAGGGTCGTCGGAATAGACCGCGACCCCGAAGCGGCGGCGAGGGCGTCTAAGCTCATCGGGGAGGACGGGCGCTTCACCTTCAGGCCCGGGGCGTACGACGAGGTTCTGGTGGAGATGCTCAGAGAAGGCATCGAGGCGGGTGCCGTACTCCTAGACCTCGGCCTCTCCAGTTATCAGATAGACGAGGCAGGGCGGGGTTTCAGCTACGTCCAGGAGGGACCGCTCGACATGCGCATGGATCCAGGGCGGGGGGAGTCGGCGGCGGAATTCCTGAACGCCGCCAATCAGGCGGAGATCGCCGGCGTGCTCGTCCGGTATGGAGACGTTCCGGGCGGCGAGGCCCGGCGGGTGGCGAGGGAGATCTCCCGGAGGCGACCCTTGGAGACGACCCTAGATTTCTCGGAGGCCGTACGGGCGGCGGTGGGTTGGAAGGAGAGGGGCGGCAATCCGTCGAAGAGGATCTTTCAAGCCGTGCGCGTGCACATCAACGACGAGCTGGGTGGTTTGGAGAGGGCCCTGGCCGCAGCGGAGAGGCTTCTCTTGCCCGACGGACGGCTAGTGACGATCACGTTTCACTCCGGTGAGGATCGCGTGGTGAAGAGCTTTATCTCTGAGCGCACCGGACAATGCGTCTGTCCTCCGGAGCTACCGGTCTGCGTGTGCGGGGCGCACCCTACCTTCCTCAAGGGTGTCGTCCGCAGGCCCTCCGCGCGGGAGGTCGAACAGAACCCGCGCAGTGCCCCGGCGCGTCTACGCTCCGCCAGGCGCACCCTGAAGCCGCTCGACGGGGCCGGTTCGCTAGAGGAGGGCTCGTCGGAGGAAGCCTTCTAGTGGCTGCGCCGCAGAGAAAGCCACAGTACCAGGCTACCGCGGGGAGTGGCGTTCGGGAGCACCCGGAGCGCCGGAGTGCTCCAGCAAGGACCCCAAAAAGAGCGGCGAAGCGGCGTCGCGGGGTGCTCCATGGGCGAGCGTTCGTGGCGCTGGTGTTGGTGCCGACGTTCCTGATGCTGGGGAGTGTCTATCTACACACCTTGGCGGCCGGGCTAAAAGGGGAGGCTGCCCGGCTCGAAGAGGAAAAGACCGGTGCCGAGAGCGAGGGAGAACGGCTCGACGTACGGGTGACAGAGCTCTCGGACCCCGGAAGGATTCGGGCTCTGGCCAGAAAGCGCCTGCAGATGCAGGACCCCGGTGGTAACGACCTTGCAACCTACGGGAACGACGGGGAGGACGTAGTAAATGGCGGGGGAGAAAAGAAAAAAGAGCCGGGCCGGTAGCAGCGGCTCGAGGCGCGGCTCTCGCAACGGGACGCGCGGTAGTGCGTCCCGGAGCGCCCCCACCAGGGACCGCGAGAGACGCAAGGCGAGCAAGGCGAGCAAGGCGAGGGTCATACAGTTCCCTCAGGGGCGGCGACCGAGACGTTCGAAGCTCCCCACCCGGCGAAAGGTGGGGAGTGCAGGGGGTCGCGGGAGGCTCAGGCTGATACTGGGAGTGGTCGTGGTGGTCTGCGTCTCGCTGTCCCTGGAAGGGCGGGCTGTGCAGTTGAGCGTGGTGAAGGACGATCGCTACCAGGCGTTCACCACCGAGGCGTACGCCACCGAGGAGCGTTCCGGCGCAGCCACGAGTAGTGAAAGGACGGGGCGAGGTTCCATAGTTTCGGCCGACGGCCGGTACCTCGCAATGAGCTTGGATACCGCGAAGGTCATCGCTACCCCATACCAGATCGAAGAGCCGGAGGAGGCGGCCGAAGCTCTCTCCGAGGTGCTCGGCGAAGACGCTGGAACCGCCACCGAGATCGAGGCAAAGCTCGTCGAGAAGAACGATGAGGATGGCCCGAGCGGCTATAGCGTCGTGGCCGAGGACGTCGAACCCGAGACGGCGCGCGAGGTGAAGAAGCTTGGCTTGTCTGGTATCTCGACGGCGCCGGACGAGAAGCGCGTCTACCCGAACGGGGCTCTGGCCAGCCAGCTCGTAGGGTACCTCGGAACAGACAAGGCCTACGGTGGGGTAGAGGCCCGCTACGACGACCTCCTCGAGACCGGCAAGGAGGTGCGTCTGACCCTGGACACCGCGGTTCAGCAGGAGCTCGAGGGGGCCCTTCTCCAAGCCGCCGAAGAGTACGAAGGGAAGAGCGCCCTAGGGCTCGTCATGCGGGTCGAGGACGGGGCGGTCGTGGCGCTCGCCCACACGCCTGGCTACGACAACAACGAGTTCGGTGAGGCCTCTGAAGAAGCCAAGCGGAGCAGGGTTTTGACCGATCCGCACGAGCCCGGCTCAACTTTCAAAGCATTCACGATGGCAGCCGCTATCGAAGAGAAGGCCGTCAACGAGGAGAGCACGTTCGTGGTGGCCGACTCGATACCGGTCGCCGACGTGTTGATCCACGACTCCGAGCCGCACGAGACGAAGGTCATGAACACCAGAAACATCCTCGAGCACTCGAGCAACGTGGGCACTATTCAGGTAGCACAACGCTTAGGCGGCGAGCGCCTCGTCGAGCACATAGAACGTTTCGGGTTCGGGGAGGGGACCGGCGTGGATCTATGGGGCGAGGACCCGGGGCGCGTGCCGCCGTTCGAGGAGTGGAGCGGCTCCTCCATCGGCAATATCCCCGTTGGCCAGGGTCTGAGTGTAACCCCCTTGCAGCTCGCGGCAGGCTACGTCTCGCTCGCCAACGGCGGGCTCAAGGTGACGCCCCACGTGGCCGAGCAAGCCGCCCCCGATGAGCCTGGCCGCCGGGTGATAAGCAAGGAGACCTCGTCTATAGTACGGGGGATGCTTCAGAGCGTGGTCGACGAAGGGACGGGGCATCTCGCCCAGATCCCCGGGTACACCGTGGCCGGCAAGACCGGGACCGCGCAGAAGGTCGATCCCGAGACGGGGTTTTATGGCAACGAATATGTTACCTCGTTTATAGGTTTCGCCCCCGCCGATGACCCCAAGTACCTCGCCCTGATGGTGGTGGACGAGCCACAGAAGGATCTCTTCGGCGAGGTCGTTGCCGCCCCCGCCTTTCAGGACGTCATGGGCTTTACTTTGAGCTACTTCAACGTCCCCTTGGACCGTGAGAGCACCAAAGCCGACCCTCCTCCCCCCGACCCGACTCCTGCACCGAACGCGAGGAAGGAGGACAGGCTGCGTTGAAGATTGTTTCGCTAGGAGCCGTTGCAGAGGTTGTAGGAGGGACCCTGAGGGACGCCGACGCGAATACCCTCGTCACCGGTGCCTCGGTAGACTCGCGCAAAGTGCGCGGCGGGGAGCTTTTCTTCGCGCTTCGGGGCCGCACCGATGGGGCGGACTTCGCGCCGGAGGCACACCTTAGAGGAGCGGTTGCGGCGGTGGCTTCCCGGCCGCTTCAAGTACCCACGGTGGTGGTCGAGGACCCGCTCGACGCGCTGCAAGAGCTCGCCCGGTGGAGCCTGAAAAAGATGAACTCGCCTACGGTCGTCGGGATCACGGGCACGGTTGGTAAGACCACGGTCAAAGACGCCATGGAGGCCATCCTGCGGTCGAGCTGCCGCCGGGTATCGGCGACGGCCGGCAACTTCAACAACGAGATAGGGCTGCCCCTCACAGTCCTCGCTGCCGACGAAAGGACGGAGGTCCTGGTCCTGGAGATGGGTGCGACGCACAAAGGAGATATCGCCCACCTCTGCCACATCGCTCCACCCGAGGTGGGAGTGCTCACCGCTGTGTCCCCGGTTCATCTGGACTCTTTCGGAAGCCTAGAAGACCTGGCGGCTGCGAAGGGCGAGCTGGCTCTGGCGCTCCCCGACACCGGTACCCTCGTTGCCCCCGCAGCTGTAACGGAGGTTGCCACCGGGCCGGGACGGACCTTTGCCCGGCGCATAACCTTCGGCCTTGGACGCGAGGCGAACCTTTATGCCGCGGAGATCTCGGAGCACGAGAGCGGTCTCTCCTTCGAGCTGCACGTAAGGGATGGATCGGAAAAGCGTTCAGTCGAGGTCGAGACCCCGGTCTTCGGGACCCACCTGGTCGAGCCCCTCCTGGCGGCGATAGGCGGCGCCCTGGCTCTGGGCTTGAGCCCGGAGGAGTGCGCCCGAGGGCTCGCCCGGCTGCGGCGGACGGGGCTCAGGGGCGAGGTGTACCGGTTGCGGGATGACGTGGTCGTCTATGACGACTCCTACAACGCCTCACCTGCGGCGGTCGCGGCAGTCTTGAGGTATGGCATGGAGGGAGCAAAGCGGCAGAAAAGGCGTCTCGTGGCGGTATTAGGCGGGATGTTCGAGCTCGGAGCGGGGGCCAGAGAGTACCACCGGGAGGCCGGTGCCCTGGCGGGTGAGGTCGGTGTGGACCTCCTGGTGTGTGTGGGGGAAGAGGCCCGATGGTACGCCGAGGGTTACCCTGGGAAAGTCTTGTTCTACGAAGACGCC
The DNA here is from genome assembly GCA_036519775.1 of Rubrobacteraceae bacterium. Taxonomy (GTDB): domain Bacteria; phylum Actinomycetota; class Rubrobacteria; order Rubrobacterales; family Rubrobacteraceae; genus Rubrobacter_F. Next base: position 45,257 of record DATDKT010000225.1, on the reverse strand, counting down.
GAGGCGGCAGCGGAGGAGATCGAGGGAGAGCTGCGGAGGGGCGACTACGTGGTCGTCAAGGGGTCGAGAGGTGTAGGATTGGATCGTTTGACCCAAAGGTTGAAGGAGAAGTTAGCTCTTGTTTAGCGTCATCCTGGCGGCGGCGATAGCGTTCGCGGTGACCGTAGCTTTGGGGTCGAAGTTTATAATGTTCTTGCAAACCAGGAAGTTTGGGCAGTTCGTCCGGGAAGAAGGCCCGCAGACGCACCTGATCAAGCAAGGCACCCCGACTATGGGCGGCGTGGTGATGCTGACGGGTCTCGCCGCGGCGCTCCTGGTCGTGGCACGTCCGAACGTGGCTACCTTGACGACCCTCCTCCTCGTCTCGGCGGTAGCGGGGATCGGGCTCTACGACGACTGGCAGAAGATCTCCAATCGACGCAACGAGGGCTTGAGTGTGCGTTACAAGTTCCTGTGGCTGTCGCTGACGGTTCTCCTTGCGGACGTCATGGCGTTGTATTACGTGGGCATCACGCAGAACGTAATCTTTCCCGGCTTCGACCAGAACCTCGTGCTCGGGCCCGGGTGGATGGGAGTCGCACTCTTCAGCTTCCTTATGCTCCTGGTCATCGTTGGCACAACCAACACCGTGAACCTCACCGACGGCCTGGACGGGCTCGCGGCGGGGGCGGGGGGGATAGCGCTCCTGGCCTACACGGCCATCGCCTTCCTCGAGCGCCAGTACGACGTGGCGATCATCTGCGGGGCGATGGTGGGTGCGATCGTTGGCTTTCTCTGGTACAACGCCCATCCGGCCCAGGTCTTCATGGGTGACACGGGTTCGCTCGCCATCGGCGGGGTCTTAGCGGCGGCTGCGATACTCACCAAGACGGAGATGCTCTTGCCGATTATCGGGGGTATCTTCGTCCTAGAGGGGCTCTCAGTCATCGTCCAGTACACCGTCTTCAGGCTCTCGGGGCGGAAGCGCCGGATCTTCAAGATGGCTCCTCTTCACCACCACTTCGAGATGTCGGGCTGGCAGGAGAACCAGGTGGTGGTGCGCTTCTGGATCATCCAGTTCACCTTCGCCGTCGTCGGCTTTGTCCTCTACTACTTCACCCTCTATAACGACGCCGTATGAGATACGCTTCGTGAGGACGCTCGTCTACGGCCTCGGCGAGTCCGGCGTTGCCGCCACCCGAGCCCTCATGACCGAGGGCGAGGAGGTCCTCGTCGCCGACTCCGAGGACTCGGAGCGCACCAGGGGGGTCGTCGCCAAACTCGGCGTCGAGGGACGCTTGAATGCAGGCCCCGAGGTCCTCAAGGGCGGCATTGATCGCCTCGTGGCGAGCCCGCTCGTCCGCCCGCGAAGTCCGGTGCTCGCCGCCGCGGAGGAGAGGGGCATCCCGGTTCTGTCGGAGGTCGCCCTAGGGCTAGAGTTGCTAGAGTCAGGGGTGAGAGTCGCCGCTGTGACTGGGACGAACGGCAAGACCACCGTCGTCGACATGTTATCCGGTGTCCTCGCCGCGTCGGGCCTCCCTCATACGGTGGCCGGAAACTCCTGGCGGGCACTGACGGGCTGTCTGGACGAGGTCCGAGAGGCTGGTACCCTCGTCCTGGAGCTTTCTTCTTTCCAGCTACACTATCTCCATGAGCCGGGCTTCAACATCGCGACGCTCCTCAACGTCCGGCCCGACCACCTCAACTGGCACGCCTCTTACGAGGAGTACGTCGCCGACAAGCTGCGCATCTTCGACGGCCAGGAGCTCGAGGACCTCGCGATGGTGAGCGCCGCTGACCCAGTAGGCAGGGGAGTAGCTGGGAGGCTCTCCGCCGAGACGCTCATCGTCGGCGAAGGCGAGACGCTGGTCGAGGGTGGGCAACTCTTTGTGCGGGGCGAGCTTCTGGCGGAGACGGGGGAGCTGCCCTCCGTAGTAGGGCCCCACAACCACGAGAACGCACTCTTCGCGGCTGCCGCCGCTGAGAGGCTCGGTGCGGGGTTAGAAGGCATCCGGGGCGGGTTGCTCGGCTACCGGGTGAAGCCGCACAGGCTGCAGGTCGTGGGAGAGCGCGGCGGCGTGACGTATGTGGACGACTCGAAGGCGACCAACCCTGCTGCGGTAGCGGCGGCGCTCGCGAGCTTCGATGAGCCGGTGGTCCTGATCCTCGGGGGCTCAGAGAAGGAGACGGACTTCTCCGAAGTATTGCCTTACCTCGAGCGTTGCCGCTCCATTATATGCCAGGGCGAGGCCGGGGCTAGGATCTGCGAGTTCCTCAAAAAAAACGGCGCGAAGCCGGAGGTTTATCTGGTAGCTAACCTCGCTGCGGCGGTGGACGAGGCGCGTGAGGCCGCCCTTCCCGGGGACGTGGTGTTACTCTCGCCGGGGTGCGCGAGCTTCGATCAGTTCGCCGGGTACTCTCAGCGGGGGATGACCTTTGCCGGGCTCGTGGCAGCGGCAGCGGGGGATGCCGCTCATGGTCCTGGGGTGTGTCGAGTGCGGGGGGTTGTCGGTCGGTAATGGCGCTCCGCACCAACCTCTTCGTAGTAGCGCTGGCGCTCTCGCTGCTCGGGAACGTCATGGTCTATTCAGCGACCTCCCAAGAGTACGGGGCGCACTACTTGATCGTGCGTTTCGCCCATCTGGCGCTCGGGGTGGTTGCGTTCTTCGTATTCAAGCAGGTGCGCTACACTTCGTGGCGCAAGATCTCGCCGTGGTTCTACCTCGTGGTGATCGTGAGCCTGGTCCTGGTCCTGGTCCCTTCTTTGGGGAGCGAGGTGGGTGGATCGCGGAGGTGGTTCGACCTGGGGCCGGTGAGCGTGCAGCCAGCGGAGTTCGCGAAGCTGGCGGCGATCCTCTTGCTCTCCTGCGCGGTAGCCCGGGAAGGTTCGGGATCGGGGCTGCCGGTGCGCTCGCTACTGGCCGTGGGGCTGCTCTTCCTGCTGGTGGTTGTCGAGCCGGATTTCGGCACCTCCGTTGTGATCGCCGCGGGCGCGGCCGGGGTCTTGTGGGCCTCGGAGCTGAGAACTATGGACCTTCTGCTTGCCGGTGGAGCGGCGTTGGTGGCGCTCTTCGGGGTGATGATCCTCGAGCCTTACCGACGCGACCGCTTCTTGACGTTTTTGGACCCGTGGGCTGTGTCGGATGGTTCCGGGTACCAGATCGTGCAGTCCATGGTCGCGATAAAGGCCGGCAGCTTTTTGGGTATCGGGGCCGGGGCGGGGGAGGGCGACGTCTCCGTCCCCGAGGCCCAGACCGACATGATCTTCGCCCTCATCGGCGAGGAGCTGGGGCTCTTGGGGATGGTGGCCGTGATTGGGGCCTTCTCCTTCCTCGCTCTCGCGGGGTTCAAGATCGCGCTGGACGCTCCCTCGGTGATGGGACGTTGCCTGGCGGCGGGACTCTCCACGATGTTCGCCGTCCAAACGACCTTCAACGTCGGGGCGGCCATGGGCTCCATCCCTCTGGCCGGGATGACTCTCCCTTTTGTCAGCTACGGCGGCTCGAGCATGGTCGTCTGCTTCGCCGCCACAGGGATCCTCTACCGCATATCGGAGGACGGTGAGAGAGCACGTGAGGCCAAACCAAGAAAGATCTCGAAGGGCGGCAAACGCCCCGCGCGTCTTGATCGCCGGCGGCGGGACGGGGGGGCACGCGATCCCCGCGCTCTGCGTGGCAGATAGCCTGAAATCCAGAGGTGCCGCCATAGAGTTCGTCGGCTCCGTCGCCGGTGTAGAGACCACCCTCGTCCCACAAGCCGGCTACACTCTGCACCCCCTGCCCCTCGCGGGTCTCTCGGGCGGGCCCACGGAACGCGCCCGCGCCGGCCTCCTCTTCCTCAAAGCCCTCTCACGCTGTAAACGCATAATACAACGATTTCGTCCCGGAGCGGTGCTCGGGGTGGGGGGCTACGCGAGCGCTCCGACCGTACTCGCGGCCAGGGTTCTAAGGATACCGACCTTTCTCCACGAGCAGAACTCCGTCCCCGGCAGGGTCAACCGCTTTGCGAGCCGTTTCACGCGGGAGGTCTTCGTCACCTTTCCGGCGGCTGCCGGGTACTTGCGCGATGCCGTGCCCGTAGGGATGCCGACGCGAGAGGAGTTCTTCAGGACGTCGAAGGAGGAGGCTTTAGAGAAGCTCGGGCTCGAGCCGCCGGTCGTCTTGATCTTCGGAGGGAGCGGCGGCGCCTTGAAGCTGAACCTCGCGGCCGCTGAGGCGTTTCGGGACCTGACACCGTACACTGTCTACCAGATCTCCGGCAGGAGGGACTTCGCCCGCCTCTCGACCGAAAACCCCCACCACAAGATCGTCGCGTACGAGGACGAGATCTGGAACCCACTCGCTGCGTCGGACGTGGTAGTTATGCGAGCTGGCGCCGGTTCTTTGTTCGACGCGGCGGCCACCGGGAGGGCGGCGATCCTCGTACCCTTCCCTTATGCTACCGGCGATCACCAGCTACACAACGCCCGGTACTTCACCGAGAAAGGCGCGGCAGAGCTCCTGCGCGACGACAAAGTAACCGCCGAAACTCTACGCACCCGCGTCGAAGAGCTGCTGTGCGACGGGCCACATCGGGAGAACCTCGCCGACAACATGAGAACGCTAGCCACGCCGAGAGCCGCCGACGAGGTAGCCGGGCAGCTACTCGAAGCCGCGAACGCCACAGCGAACGTTGTAACAACAAATGGGAAAAGGAGAGAAGGGTGAGGATACACATGGTCGGCATCGGCGGCGCTGGGATGAGCGGGATCGCTGAGGTGTTGCACAAGAGCGGACACGAGATCACCGGCTCGGACCTCAAGGAGTCGCTGTACACCCGGAGGCTCGAGGAGATGGGGGTAACGGTATACATCGGCCACGCCGCCGAGCAGATCGGGAGCGCCGAGCAGGTGGTGATCTCCACCGCCATTCCATCCACGAACCCCGAGCTTCTAGAGGCCCGACGCCGCTCCGTACCCGTCGCTCCCCGGGCCGCGGCCCTCGACCGCATCCTCTCGGAGGGCCGCAGCGTCGCCGTCGCCGGCACCCACGGCAAGACCACGACCACGAGCATGACGGCCCACGCCCTCAAGGCTCTGGGAGAGAACCCTACAGCGATCGTCGGCGGCGAGCTGAACGACATCGGTAGCAACGTCATACTCGGGAACTCCGACCTCTTCGTCGCTGAGTCCGACGAGAGCGACCGTTCGCTCCTCTATCTGAAGCCGCTCGCCGCCGTCGTCACAAACGTCGAGTTCGATCACCCGGATTTCTATACCTCCCTCGACGAGGTCTTCTCGATCTTCGAGAAGTTCGTCCAATCCGTACCCCCAAGCGGTCACCTTGTCATCTGCGCCGACGACCCGAACTGCCTGCGCCTCGCGGCCCTGTCCCCCTGTCCGGTGACGACCTACGGCTTGTTAGCGGGAGACCTTCGCGCGGAGATACTCTCCCCCAGCTCCTATACCCTCTTCGAAGGCGGTGAAGAGCGGGGTGCGGTCCAGCTCAGGGTCGCGGGGAGGCACAACGTCCTTAATTCTCTGGCAGCGGTGGGCGTCGCCCGCTGGCTCGGCCACGACGCCTACGCGGCCGCCACAAGCCTCAAAGATTTCTCCGGTGTGAGGAGGCGTTTCCAGTTGAAAGGGGAGCGTGGTGAGATTCGGATCGTCGACGACTACGCCCACCACCCGACGGAGCTCTCGGCGACTCTGGAGGTGGCGCAGGCGACCCGCTCGGAGGATGGCCGAGTGATAGCGGTCTTCCAACCGCACCGCTACTCGCGCACCCGTGCCCTCTACCGCGAGTTCGGCGAGGCGCTCACCCTCGCCGACGCCGTCCTCGTGACAGACGTTTACGGTGCGGGCGAGATGCCCGAACCAGGAGTGAGCGGCAAGCTCGTCGTGGATGCGGTCTGCGAGAGCCCCGTTAGCCCAGGCGCTCGACCCGACGTCTACTACATACCCGACCAGTACGATCTCCCAGGCGTACTCCGTAAGGTCGCCGAACCGAGAGACACCGTCCTGACCATGGGAGCTGGCGACATCTCCCGCGTGGGCGACGAGCTATTGGAAATGCTGCCCTCCTAGATAGACCGGAGACTCGGACTGCTGCCACTACAAAGACCCGGTACGCTAAAGCTCTTCCGGCCCGTCGTGATCTCCGGCGCCGTGGCCGTCCTCACCGCCCTCATAGCCCTCGCGGTCTCCTACCTTGTCTTCCCCGTCACCGGCATGGAGGTAAAAGGTGCCCGAATGTTCCCCGAATCGGAGGCCTGGGAGGCCATACCGGAGCACGCCAGCCTCCTGTCCCTCAACGCCGACGCTCTCGAGAGGCGAATAGAGTCTAACCCTTGGGTTAAAGGTGCAGAGGTGATCAAAGATTGGGAGTCCGGTATAGTTACGGTTCAGGTTGAAGAAAGAAAGGCAGTGTTGGACGGAGACTTCGATGGGCGCAGGATAGTGCTGGCGGCGGACGGTACGAAGCTTCCGGGGCTCGGCGGGGCCAGCCTGGCGCGGGTCGGGATTGACGACGAAGTGCAGTTGGAGGAGATCTCGAGTGTCGGCAAGGTGCTAGAGGAGAGCGGGGTCGTGTTGGACTCGATCGATATAGTAGACGCGCGCGGCGTCGAGGCGAGCGCGGAGGGTTATCGCATCCTCCTCGCCAGGGAGGTGAGAGGCGACCAGGCCCGGGTCCTCAAGGGCCTTATGGAGGAGCAACCCGGAGCCTCCTACTTCGACCTGCGCTCGCCCGAGAGGGTCGTGACTGCTGCGGAACCCGTGACGGAGCTGGGCGGGTAGCGGGGTACCTTTGGCTTCGAAGCTGGTCTACGGGATAGACGTCGGCACGACGAAGATCGTGGCCATCGCCGGTCGGGTGGACGACCGGCGGGGGTGGGCGGAGGTCTTGAGTGTAGGGGAGGCACCGAGCCACGGCTTGAAGCGTGGCATCGTCGTGGATCGGGAGGCGGCGACGGAGTCTGCCTTGGAGGCCATAGAGGATTGCGAAGGGCTTCCGCGTGGCGGTCGGGGCGGCGAGGTGAGCGTCGGTATCGCCGGCAGCCACATCTCCTCAGTCAACACCGAGGTCACGCTCCTGAACCGGAGCCGCAACCGGACGGTAACGGAGCGTTTCGTCAAGCGGCTCGAGGGCGAGGCTAAGCAGATCGAGCTCGCGCAGGACCAGAAGGTGATCCACGTCGTCCCCCGCTCCTTCGTCCTCGACGGTGCCGAGGGGGCCACGCAGCCTGTCGGGCTCGCGGCGAGGAAGGTGACGATGCGAGCGCATGTGGTGGCCGGCTCGATCTCGAGCATTCAGAACCTGCTTGGGGTGGTCGAGGACTGCGGTGTCAAGGTCTCTCGTGTGGTACTCGAACCTCTGGCCTCCAGTGAGTCGTGCCTCCTGGACGAAGACCGGCGCCTGGGTGTGGCCCTCATAGATATCGGCGGTGGTACGACTGACATTGCGACCTTTATGCGGGGCGCTTTGACACACACCACCGTACTTCCTTTGGGCGGCGAGAGCTTCTCCGCCGACGTCGCCTACGGCCTGAAGGTGCCCTTCGAGACCGCCGACGAGCTCAAGAAGAGGTACGGGACCGTCCTCAGCGGCACGGTGGACGACGTAGCTGCCATCGCGTTGGGCGACAAGCACTACAACGCCCGCTTTGTGAGCCAGATCCTCGAGTACCGTGCTCGGGAGGTCCTCGAGTACGTCCGCGACTCCTTGGACAAGGCCGGGGTCCGAAACCTCCTGCCCGGGGGCGTCGTACTGACCGGCGGTGGCTCGCTTCTGGAGGGCACGGACGAGCTCGCCGAGAAGATCCTCGGCATGCGAACCAGGACCGTCACGCCCCGCCGCATAAAGGGCGATTCTGAACCTGTACGAAAGCCTCAGTATGCGACGGCCGTGGGTCTGCTATACTTCTCCGCGAAAAACGGTGACCTTGGACCAAAGAGTAAAGGTGCAGAGGTTGCCAGTTTTGGTAGCATTGTGAAGGCGGTTAAAGAGTGGTTCGGTTTCGGATTGTAGTCCGAAATGGGACCCCGCAGGCGGTAGCCGGGAGCGGGCGGGAGAAGCTAATAAGCGACGAGGGGTTAGAAAGTTATGTTGGACTCGGTTAGTAACTATCTGGCGGTAATCAAGGTTGTAGGCGTTGGCGGCGGGGGGACCAATGCAGTGAACCGTATGATCAACTCCGGCCTCTCCGGGGTTGAGTTCATCGCGGTCAACACCGATGCGCAGTCCCTCCAGATGACCGACGCGGACATGAAGATCCACATCGGGGAGAAGCTTACCCGGGGCTTGGGCGCCGGGGCGGACCCCAAGCTCGGCATGGAGGCCGCTGAGGAGAGTAAGGCGGATATCGAGGAGGCCCTCAGGGGTGCAGACATGGTCTTCGTGACGGCGGGCAAGGGCGGCGGCACGGGTACGGGTGCCGCGCCCGTAATAGCGAAGCAGGCCCGCGAGGCGGGTGCTTTGACGGTCGGGGTGGTCACGCGGCCGTTCGCTTTCGAGGGGCGGCGGCGCTCGACGTATGCCGAGGAGGGGATCAAACGTATCAAAGAGAACGTCGATTCTCTTATTATCATCCCGAACGATCGGCTCCTTCAGGTGGCCGATAAGCGCACGAGCATGATGGAGGCCTTCAAGATGGCCGACGACGTGCTGCGCGCCGGTGTCCAAGGCATAACGGACCTCATCACCGTGCCGGGACTCATAAACCTGGACTTCGCGGACGTGCGTACGATCATGCAGAACTCGGGCTCGGCGCTCATGGGTATGGGGGAGTCGAGCAGCGAGAACCGGGGTTCGGAGTCGGCCAAGATGGCTATCTCGAGCCCGCTGCTCGAGGCAAGCATCGAGGGGGCGACCGGGATCATCTTGAACATCACCGGCGGGCCCGACCTCGGGCTTTTCGAGGTCAACGAGGCCGCCGAGATCGTGCACAACGCCGCTCACCAGGACGCTAACCTGATCTTTGGGGCCGTTGTGGACGAGTCGTACGGGGAGAGGGTGAGCGTTACCGTGATCGCCACGGGCTTCGACCAGCGTATGGCGACCAGACGCCGCGAGGAGCAGGCGGTCCCCGAACCGCGCGAGGAGCCCCAGCAGGAGGGCGACGTTCTCGATATCCCGGCCTTCCTCCGGCGCCGTTAGCCGAAGAGTAGGGGTGGCCCGGTTCTCCTTGCACGACATCGCGCGCCAAACGGAGCGAGCTAATAACGTGGAGACAGAGGAGTATGTTCGGGAGCGGCTGCAAACAGTACGGGAGCGAGTCGCCGCGGCCCTACGCGAGGGCGGACGGGGTCCGGATGAGGCGAGGGTCCTCGCCGCCGGTAAGTACTACTCGACCGAGCAGACAGCCGCGCTTTTGGGGGCGGGGGTCGAGCTTTTGGGGGAGAACAGGGCCGAGGACCTTCTGGAGAAGCAGGAGAGATTCGGGGACGCCTTCGAGTGGCACTTTATCGGTCATCTCCAGCGTCGCAAGGCGAAGCAGGTCGTCGGGAGGGTTGCGCTCGTACACTCCGTGGACTCTGAGAGGCTGATCGAAGAGCTCGCCGGGCGGGCGCCCGGGGAGGGGGTAGACGTTCTTATTCAGGTGAACGTCAGCGGGGAGGAGTCGAAGTATGGGGTCGAGGCGGAAGGAGTCGAGCCGCTACTGGAGGCGGCGGCGCGGACCGAGGGGAAGGTGAGAGCGCGGGGGTTCACAACGCTCGCGCCGCTGGTTGAACGGGCAGAAGATGTGCGTTATGTTTTCGCAAAACTGCGGACGGTACGTGATAGGCTACGAGGTAGTTGGAGTCCCCACTTCGACCTCTCGGAGCTCTCGATGGGCATGAGCAACGACTATCCGGTCGCCGTCGAAGAAGGGGCCACCATCGTGAGGATCGGGCGGGCATTGATCGAGGAGGGCGCAGGAGCCCGTTCGTGAGGAGGCTGGATGGGAGTTAGAGATCGTCTAGAGCGCGTCGCGGCCTGGTTCGGCTTCGGTGTCGACGAGGATGATTACTATGAGGAAGAGGAAGAGGGGCGGTCTTACGAGAAGGAGCGCCGCTCGGGCGACCGCCATGCGGACGATGGTACGGACGAGGAGCCGGGCCCGACGGTCAGGCGTCTCGGTCGGTCGGAGCGCTCCTCGGTCTTCGGTACCTCTCTAGGCGACCTCTTCGGCAGCGAGGCGGGCAGCCGGGAGCGAGCCCACGGCGCCCAGGGCGGGTCCCAGGCGCACCTTCGTGCTGTACCCGACCGGGTGCCCCCGGCGCGGGTCAGCGTCATTGACCCTTCCAGCTTCAACGACGCGCAGGCTTTGGCCGACCGCTTCAAGCGCCAGCAGCCCGTAATCCTGAACCTCCAGCAGGCCGACGGGGAGCTTAGCCGTAGGATGGTCGACTTCTGCGCCGGACTGACCTACGCCCTAGACGGCCAGATACAAACCGTCGCCAACCGGGTTTTCCTGCTCACGCCGCGCAACGTCGAGGTCTCTGCCGAAGAGCGCAAGCGCTTGGCCGAGCGGGCGTTCTTCAACCAACTTTAGGTCTTGAAGAAGGTAGGAATCATCGGAGCCGGCAAGATCGGGGGCTCGCTCGTACAGCGGCTCTCGGCCTCCGGTGACTTCGACCTCACGATAAGCGACATTCACACAGAGCAGTTAGAGCGTTTCGCCGAGGGGTATGGCGCTAGGATTACCCCCTCGAACAAGGCGGCTGCCGGGGAGAGCGACCTGATCATAGTGGCCGTCAAACCATGGGACGTCGGTACGATACTTAAGCAGATCTCACCTACCCTCGAGGGCGAGGAGAAGGCGGTGGTGAGCGTCGCCGCGGGCGTCCCAATCTCGGCGATAGCCGCGAGGCTCCCCGAGGGGGCCGCGGTCTTGAGGGTGATGCCGAACGTGTGCGCCGCGGTGGGGCTAGGCTCGGCGGTGGTGGCCGCGAACGAGCCCGGCGAGGCGCACCTCCCGGTCGTGATGGACATCTTCCGGCACGTAGGTGAGGTTATGGAACTGCCGGAGCGTCTCTTCGACGCTGCGACGGCGCTGCACGGTTCGGGGCCGGCCTACGTAGCGCTCTTTGCGGACGCGTTGGTGCAGGCAGGTGTCAGGGAAGGCATCCCGCGCGACGTAGCGCGAAGGCTTGTAAACGGGACTATCCGTGGGACGGCGGTCCTGCTCCAGGAGCGGGCGGCGCACCAGATTCGGGACGAAGTCATGACACCCGGCGGGACAACGGCGGCGGCGTTCGTAGCGATGGAGAAGGCAGGGTTCGTCGCGGCGGTCTACGATGGGGTCGAAGCCGCCACCGAGCAGGCCAGGAGGCTGGCTAAGTGATTGCGGAGGCATCGCTTGCCCTCTTTCAGGCGTTCGGGTTCAGTCCGGCGAGGCTGCTGGAGAACACGGTGAACTACGCGTTCTACATACTGCTCGGCTTCATATTCGCCTGGATCTTGTTCAGCTGGTTTCCCGGTTACCCATCGAACCGCTTCTTTCAGATCGTCTACGATGCCGTGGGCGCAGTGGTGAACCCGATTATGATGCCATTGCGGAGCAGGCTACCGAAGCTGAACCTCGGTGGTTTCGCGCTCGACCTGTCGCCCATTATTGCCATCTTCGGCCTTTACATGGCACGTATCCTCATAGTTGACATAATTATTCCGCAGTTCATACGGCCTATTACGGGGTGATTTCATGGCTATACGACCAGTAGACATCCGGCGCAAGGAGTTCAAGAGCGGCCTCCGCGGCTACGACGCCAACCAGGTGGACGACTTCCTGGACGAGGTCGCGGACGAGTTCGAGCGCACCTTCGCCGAGAACCAACGGATGTTGGAGGAGATGACGAGCCTTAGAGAACGTCTCCAACAGTTCGAGGAGCTCGAAGCCTCGATCCAGGAAGCCCTCGTGCAAGCCCAGCAGGTCGCGCGGGACCTCCGCCGGAACGCGGGCAAGGAGGCGGAGCTGATCGTACGCGAGGCGAAAGAGCAATCGCACCGGATCTTGGCCGACTCCTCGGGCCGAGTCGAGCGAGTCCAGGAGTCCTACGAGGTCCTCCGCAAGGCCAAGCAGGACTTCTCCAACGACTTCAGGCACCTCCTCAAGAGTTACCTGGCCGTCATGGACAACGCGGATGTCGCCTCTGCTAAAGAGATAGAGGCTTCCTTGCGTGAACGACTCGACCTCGAATCCGTCGCCACCGCCCGCCAGGCCGCCGAGACCCGAGGACTGGAGGAAACCCGGGGTCTGCAAGCCGAGAGCGAAGAACCCGCGCGTGAGGAGCACGGGCTCGAAGAGCGTGTCGAAGAGCGCGTATTTGAAGGGCACGCACGCGAAGAACGTGGAGGCGAGGAGCGCCGCGAAACCACCGCAGCCGGGCCGCTGGCCGAAGATGAGGAGAGTAGTGTAGAGGACCAGCGGATAGAAACCGCCGCGACACCGAGCGGTGGGGCGACCGGCGCGTCGCGAGAGCGTGAGCCACAGCCCGAGGCCGAGGAACCGGAAGTGGATCCAGCCAGCGTAGAGAGTCCCGCCGGCCAGCAGGGCGCCTCAGACGAAGCGGCGACCGCAGCACCCGGGTCCGACATCGTCGAAGAGGTGGAGCGCGAAGAGGCGATGCCCGCCGGAGAGAACCGCGCCGCCGACGAATTCTTCGAGGAGGGCAGGCGACAGCAGCCCGTCGAAGAGCCTGAGGAGCGTCGGATCTTCCGGGCGAGCCGCTTCTTGCGCCGACGTGGCTGAGGCTGGCGCTACGGCCGGAACCAGAGCCGGTTCCGAGGACTTCGTCCGTCCTGCGAAAGATAGGGTCTACGTAAAGCTTCGGGTCTCGCCTAGGGCGAAGAGCACCCGGATCAAAGGATTGTACGGGGAGGGAGCCGTCAGACTCTCCGTCACCGCACCACCGACAGAGGGCAGGGCCAACGCGGAGATCGAGCGTTACCTGGAGCGGCTCCTTGAAGCGCCCCGATCGGATATCACCGTAGTCAAAGGGGTGCAGAGCCGGGACAAGCTCGTCCTCGTGCGCGGCTGTGGGGCGGACGAACTCCGAGCTCGTCTAGACGATCTTCTTTGAAAGACCGAACCTACCTCCGAACGAGCTCGAATTTCGCTGGTTGCTAAGAGCTGGCTGCTGAAAGCTACAACTTTGAGGTAACGTCCGAAGAGGCCGGGGAGCGCCTGGACCGGCTCGTCGCCCGGCGTCTCGACGCGAGCCGTAGCGTGGCGCGGCGCCTGATCGAGGAAGGCCTCGTGCGGGTAGATGGCGCCGAGGAGGGCTCACCGTCCCGCAAAGCGCATGGCGGGGAGCGGATCGAGGTCCGTCTCATCGAAGAGAGGCTCGAACCCGAAGACATCCCCATTACGGGCGTCTTCGAGGACGAGCATCTCATCGTGGTAGACAAGCCCGCGGGGCTCGTGGTGCATCCTGGGGCGGGGAACCGCTCGGGGACGCTGGTCAATGCCCTCCTGAGCAGGGGCATCGCGGGCGGTGAGGACCCGGAGCGACCGGGGGTGGTGCATCGTCTGGATCGGGACACATCGGGCCTCATGGTCGTCGCCAAGAACGAGGAGGCCTATTCGGGACTCGTCGCGGCGCTCAGTCAGAGGCGCGTGGGGCGGGTCTACCGGACCCTGGTCGTAGGCGAGGGGCTGCCGGTCACGGGTACGGTCGACTCGCTGGTGGGCCGGGACCCCGCGAACCCTACCCTCATGGCGGCGGGCGTGGGGAAACCGGCGGTGACACATTTCGAGGTTCTGCGCGAGGCCGCGGGGCACGCGATGCTCACGGTGCGTCTGGAGACAGGGAGGACGCACCAGATCCGGGTCCACCTCTCGGCCATCGGGCACCCCGTCTACGCCGACCCCCTCTACGGCGAGAGCGTTCCGAGCAGGCGTCTGTGGCTCCACGCCGGGCGTTTATCCTTTGTCCATCCGGTGACCAGCGACGTGCTTGAGTTCGAGTCGCCCATCCCGGAGGATCTGCGCGAGGCGGCGTGGGCGCTTGACCCAGGCTTCCCCGCTTGACGAAGCTGTCTCCCTCTGGTAGCTTGACCCGGACAGTACCCCTTTAACGGCGTCCCGTGAGGCGCGAAGGAGGTAGCAGCTTGATACGACTTGTCGCCGACGCCCGTCGGCACGGCCATGGATACGACATCGTCGCCGAAGGCCCGGCTCTCTCCGACGTAGTCTCCAAAGACGGTATAGATCGCTCCCTGAGGCGCATCTCGCACGAGATCCTTGAACGCAACGCTTCTTCGCTCAACAACCTCGCGTTGGTCGGTGTGCTCACCCGTGGGGTACCGCTGGCACACAGGATCGCGCGGAACATCGAGCATTTCGAGAGCTTGGAGGTCCCCGTCGGGTCTCTGGACATCACGTTGCACCGGGACGACCGGGACTCCGCTGAGGAAGAACCACGGGTGTGCGAGAGCCGCATCCCGTTCGACGTGGCCGGAAAGACGGTGGTGCTCGTGGACGACGTGCTCTACACCGGACGGACGGCGCGGGCGGCGATGGATGCGCTCCTGGAGCTCGGCCGGCCGGCGGCGATACGCCTCGCCATCCTCGTGGACCGCGGTCATAGAGAGCTGCCGATAAGGGCGGATCACGTCGGGAAGAACGTCCCGACCAGCCGCGCGGAGACCGTACGCGTGAGGCTCGTCGAGACCGACGGCGAGGAAGGGGTGGTCCGGGTTGCGGAGTAGAAACGTTCTCACCTTGGAGGACGTGAGCAGGGAAGAGCTAAAGCAGATACTGGACCTCGCCAGGGCTTACGATACCGGGCTCTCGGAGCGGTCCCTGGCTGGCAGAACCGTCTGCCTGGCCTTCTTCGAGGCTTCGACCCGTACGGCCATCTCGTTCGAGCTCGCGGCTAAAAGGGCAGGGGCGGACGTTATCTCGATCTCCCAGAAGGGCAGTGCGATCGAGAAGGGCGAGTCCCTGATCGACACCGCCGTGACCCTCGACGCCCTGGGGGCGGATGTCGTCGTGGTCCGGCACCCTTCGGTGGGCGCCGCCCGCATCGCCGCCCGGCACACGAGCGCCGCCGTCGTCAACGCCGGCGATGGTCGCGGCCAGCATCCGACCCAGGCCCTCCTCGACCTTTACGCCCTCTCGAACGCCTCGGGCGGCTTCGATGAGCTAATGGACAAAAGGGTCGCGATCTTGGGGGACATCCTGCACAGTCGGGTGGCTCGCAGTGTGATCCCCGCCTTCCAGGCGGCGGGCATGGAGGTGACGCTGGTCGCGCCCGACACCCTCTTACCCGGCGAGTCCGGCGCCTGGGATCTCCCCATCCACTCTTCCGTAGATGGCGCGCTCGACTGGGGCGCCGATGTCCTCTATGTGCTCCGGCTCCAGATAGAGCGCATGACCGGGGCCCGTATACCCTCTATCGCTGAGTACGCCCGCTACTATGGCGTCACGGAGCGGCATCTAGGAGGCGGCGTTCTCGTCATGCATCCGGGGCCTGTCAACCGGGGCGTGGAGATCTCCGGCGGCGTCGTGCTCTCGGGATCTTCCCTGATCCCCAACCAGGTCGCCTCCGGTGTCGCTGTGCGGCAGGCGGTCCTCGCCCTGGCGGTAGGCGCCGTCGAGAAGGCGGCTGCGTGACGAAGTGCAGGGCGGGCGTCGGGAGGGGTGCGCCTGAAGACCTCGTAATACGCGGCGCCCACGTACTCGATCCGACAAGCGGACTCGACGGTATCACGGACGTGCGCCTCTCGGACGGGTGCATCGCCGAGGTCGGGGAGGGCCTGCGGGGCACGTGCAGCCTCGACGCTGACGGCCTCTACCTGTTCCCCGGCTTCGTGGACGTGCACGCTCACTGGCGGACGCCGGGCCGGGAGGACGAGGAGACCATAGAGACCGGCTCCGAAGGGGCCGCGGCCGGTGGCTTCTCGAGCGTCGTGATAATGCCGAACACTGACCCGGTGGTGGACAGGCCCGTGGTCGTCTCCGGTCTGGTGCGTCGCGTCGAGAGGGAGTCGCGGGTGCGGGCCTACGTCTCGGCTGCCCTGCACGAAGGGCTCAAGAGCGAGCGGCTCACCGAGATGCGGCTCCTGAAAGAGGCCGGGGCTTTCTGCGTCTCGGACGATGGGCTAGGTACGCAGAGCGCCGGGGTTTTGAGGAACGGTATGCTCTACGCGAAGTCTGCGGGACTACCGGTAATCTTGCACTGCGAGGATCACACGCTCGCGACCGGCGTGGTCCACGACGGGGTCGCGGCGGCGCTGGCGGGAGTGCCGGGATCTCCCGCCAGCGCTGAGGACGTGGCGACGGCGACGGCACTCGTCCTCGCGGTGGAGACGGGTGCCAAGGTCCACGTGACCCACGTCTCGACCGCACTCTCGGCGGCGCTCATCGGTTTCTTCAAGGACCTGCCCGCTACGTCACTGACGGCTGACACTACGCCGCACCACCTGACGCTCACCGACGAGCTGGTGAGCACCCTTGAGGGGCTCTACCGGGTGAACCCTCCTCTAAGACCGGAGGAGGACAGGCATAGGGTTGGAGATGCGCTCGCGAGTGGTATCCTGGACTTCGTGGCGACCGACCACGCACCGCACGCCTCCGAGGAGAAGGAGCTTCCCCTGGAGGATGCCGCGCCCGGATACCTGGGGCACGAGACGGCCTTCTCGACGCTCTACACGGAGCTGGTACAGAAAGATAAGCTCTCGCTCTCGCGGCTGGTCGAGGCGATGGCTTCGGCTCCGGGGCGTTGGGTCGAGAGCAGGGCCTACGGGATCTCTCTGAGGGCACCCGCGGATCTGGCGCTAGTGGATCTCTCCGAAGAGTGGATGGTTCGAGCGGACGCTCTCGTCAGCCGTTCCTCGAACAGCCCGTACCTCGGGCGGAGGCTAAAGGGGCGCGTCGTAGGCACGGTCGTCGGCGGCGAGTTGGTATACGATCGAATGGGAGCAAAGTTTGGAGCACGGGCTTAACTCGGGGCTTGCAGGACAGAATCGAGCACTAATTGTTTTAGAGGACGGAACCTCTTTTTCGGGTTGGACCTTCGCGGGTGAGGGCGAGGTTTCGGGGGAGGTCGTCTTCACGACGAGCATGGTTGGGTACCAGGAGACCCTCACGGACCCTTCTTACCATGGCCAGATCGTGCTCTTCACCTACCCCCTCATCGGCAACTACGGCATCATCTCCGGCGACGAGGAGTCGGCGAAGATTCAGGCCGCCGCCGTCTTGGTGCGCGAGTACACCCCGTACTACAGTAACTGGGCGAGCGAGCTCTCCCTGGCCGCCCTCCTCGAAGAGAACGGCGTTTTGGGCGTCGAGGGAATAGACACCCGCGCCCTCACCCGTCACTTGAGGGACAAAGGTGCGATGCGCGGTGTGATCTCTACCCTCGAGTCGAACGTTAACGTTCTGCAGGAGAAGGCCAACGCCCACCCCAGTATGGTGGGCCTCGACCTCGCATCCTCCATCACAGAGCTCTCGGAGCCCACACTGCTCTCGGCCCTGGGGGAGGAGCGTTGCCGAGTCGTCGCCCTTGACTACGGGGTGAAGGGCTCCATCTACAAAGAGCTCAGGAGCCGCGGTGCGTCGGTGCTGGCGATGCCCGGCTCGACGCCCCCCGCCGAGGTCCTCGCGCAAGAGCCTGACGGCGTGTTCTTATCCAACGGCCCGGGCGACCCCGCGGCCCTGAGGAAGGGGGTCGAGAACTTGAGCGGCGTGCTCGGAAAGGCGCCGGTCTTCGGCATCTGCCTCGGACACCAGTTGCTCGGTCTGGCTCTAGAGTGCGAGACGTACAAGATGCCATTCGGGCACCACGGCGCGAACCATCCGGTCCGAAACCTGAGGACGAGGAAGATAGAGATCACTAGCCAGAACCATGGTTTCTCCGTCCGCGAGGAGACCCTGCCGGAGGGCGTCGAGCTGACCCACCGCAATCTCTACGACGGCACGGTCGAGGGCCTGAGAAGCAGAAAACTCAACGCCTGGAGCGTTCAGTACCACCCCGAGTCCAGCCCCGGACCACGCGACTCCGGCTACCTCTTCGACGAGTTCGTCGAGACGATCACGTCAAAGGACGGATAGCTTGCCGCGCCGAGACGACGTAGAGAGCATCCTCATAATAGGCTCGGGGCCGATAGTTATTGGGCAGGCCGCCGAGTTCGACTATTCAGGGACACAGGCGTGCCGGGCGCTGAAGGACGAGGGCTACCGCGTAATCCTCGTAAACTCTAACCCCGCCACGATCATGACCGACCCCGAGCTCGCCGACGCGACCTACGTCGAGCCTTTGACCGCTGAGACGGTCGCCGAGATCATCCGCCGCGAACGTCCCGACTCCCTGCTCCCCACTTTAGGCGGCCAGACGGCTCTGAACCTGGCCGTAGAGTTGCACGAGAAGGGCACCCTCGAGGAGTATGGCGTCGAGCTCCTCGGCGCCTCCGTCTCCTCCATCCGCAAGGCGGAGGATAGGCAACTGTTCCGCGAGGCGATGGAGCGCATCGGCCTCAAAGTCCCCGAGAGCCGCGTCGTCCGTCGCGTAGAAGATGCTCTGGAGCTGGCCCGTGAGATCGGGTTCCCTCTGATCATCCGCCCGAGCTTCACCCTGGGCGGCAAGGGCGGCGCCACGGCGCACGACTTCGAAGAGCTCCGCAGTGCCATTACCGACGGCCTCGACGCGAGCCCCGTCCGCTCCGTCCTCGTCGAGCGCAGCGTCATCGGCTGGAAAGAGTTCGAGCTCGAGGTCATGCGCGACCTCGCCGACAACGTCGTCGTGGTCTGCTCCATCGAGAACGTAGACCCCATGGGCGTCCACACCGGCGACTCGATAACCGTCGCTCCGGCCCAGACCCTCTCCGACCGCCAGTACCAAACTCTCCGTAACGCTTCTTTACGCATAATACGAGAGATCGGGGTGCAGACGGGGGGATCCAACATCCAGTTCGCGGTGGACCCGGAGGGGGACGACTTCTACGTTATAGAGATGAACCCGCGGGTGAGCAGGTCGAGCGCCCTGGCGAGCAAGGCGACCGGGTTCCCGATAGCCAAGATCGCTGCGAAGCTCGCGGCGGGTTACTCACTCGACGAGATCCCGAACGACATAACGCGAGCGACGCCCGCCTCCTTCGAGCCCGCTCTCGACTACGTTGTCACGAAGATACCGCGCTTCGCCTTCGAGAAGTTCCCGGGTGCGCTGCCGCGGCTCACGACCAAGATGCACTCCGTGGGGGAGGTCATGGCCATAGGCCGGACCTTCACGGAGAGTCTCTTGAAGGCTCTAGCTTCGCTAGAGATAGAGCCTCAAGACATAAACGCGGCCCTCGACGAGCCGAACCCGTACCGGATCTTCGCCGTCTTCGATGCTCTGAGGGCGGGGATGGACATACCGGAGATCGTGTCCCGGACTCGGATAGATCCCTTTTTCGTCGCCTCGATAGCCAGGATCGTCGCCGCCGAAGGCGCAACCTCCGAGGCCCTGAGCGAGGAGAAGTTGGTGGAGCTCAAGAGGATCGGGCTTCCCGACGACGCTCTCGCCGCGGCCGCCGGTACTTCGACGGCGGTGATCCGGGGCGTACGCGACGCTCTGAAGGTACGCCCCACGTACAAGTCGGTCGACACCTGCGCCGGAGAATTCCCCGCGAGGACGCCCTACTACTACTCCACCTACGAGACCGAGGACGAGGTGATCCGCGGGGAGAACCCCTCCGTCGTCGTTCTCGGGAGCGGTCCCAACCGCATCGGGCAGGGTATCGAGTTCGATTACGCCTGCGTTCACGCGAGCTACGCCCTCAAGGAGGCCGGCTACGACGCCGTAATGGTCAACTCCAATCCCGAGACCGTTTCGACGGACTACGACACCTCCACCAGGCTGTACTTCGAGCCCCTTACCACCGAGCACGTCCTCGAGGTCGTCCACCGCGAGAGGCCGGAGGGTGTGATCCTTCAGTTCGGCGGACAGAGCCCTCTGAAGCTCGCTCACGAGCTGGAGAATAACGGCGTGAAGATACTCGGCACCACGCCCAACGCCATAGACCTTGCCGAGGACCGCTCTCGGTTCGGACGGCTCCTGACCGAGCTTGGCATCCCGCATCCACGCTTCGGGACCGCCAGGAGCGCCGACGAGGCCCGCGAGGTCGCCCGCGAGCTTGGCTATCCGGCCGTCGTGCGGCCTTCCTACGTCCTCGGTGGGCGCCGGATGGAGATCGTGTACAACAACGAGGACCTGGATCTGTATCTGAAATCCAGTGTCAGCGCCGACCCTGAGCACCCTATCCTCGTCGACAAGTTCATGGAGGACTACGTCGAGGTGGACGTGGACGCGGTCTCGGACGGCGAGGAGGTGTACGTCGGGGGGATCATGGAGCACGTCGAAGAGGCGGGAGTTCATTCCGGGGACTCCTCTTGCGTGGTGCCCCCGATCACGATCCACCGGGCGCTCCTGGAGCGGATAGAGGACTATACGAGAAAGCTGGCGCTGGCCGTGGGAGTGGTTGGCTTGATGAACGTGCAGTTCATCGTGCGCGGCGAGGATGTCATGGTGATCGAGTGCAACCCGCGCGCCTCGCGCACGGTGCCGTTCGTCTCCAAAGCTACCGGCGTGCCGCTAGCCAAGGTGGCGACGCGCGCGCTTCTCGGGGAGAAGCTTCGGGAGATGGGGCTGATGGACGACAGGCCGAGCACGAACGGGCACTTCAGCGTCAAGGCGCCGGTCTTTCCATTCGACCGGTTTGCGGGGGTGGACCCGCTGCTCGGACCGGAGATGCGCTCGACGGGGGAGGCGATGGGGATAGACCGCTCCTTTGGCGGTGCTTTTGCCAAGGCCCTCACGGCGGCGGGGCAGACCTTGCCGGCTTCGGGGAGGGTGTACATCTCTGTAGCGAACCGTGACAAGCGGGCCGTTATCCTGATCGCGCGGGCCTTCGCGGACTTGGGGTTCGAGCTTGCGGCGAGTGAGGGGACGGCAGAGGTACTCGAGAACAATGGGCTGCACGTCGTGGTGGTGCCGAAGATCGGGGAGAACGGGGAGGACGTTCTGGGGCTGATAGAGCGGGGTGGGGTGGATCTGATCGTGAACACCCCGTGGGGACGCGGGGCCAGGACGGACGGGTACCTGATCCGACGCAAAGCCCTCCTGCACGGCGTCCCTTGCATAACAACCCTCGCCGCAGCCGCGGCCGCCATTCAGGGTATAGAGTCGAGGATTCGGGGCGGGGGCATCGAGAGGGTCAACGCTCTGCAGGGCCTCTACACCGCGAAAGCGTGAAGCTCCACGCTGTAGAGGTTCTTCACCGGGAGAGGTTCGGGGATCACGCCCTCCTTCGCTACCGTTGGACGGGCGCCGCGCCCGAGCCAGGCCAGTTTGTGATGGTCCGCGCCGCTGAGTCTACGCGGAGCTTTGATCCCTTTCTCCCCCGACCGCTCTTCGCTCACGACCACGACGACGAAACCCTGAGCCTGCTCTTCGAGATCCGAGGCCGCGGGACGGCGCTTCTCGCCGAGGAAGACGCCGATCTGCTGGTCAGCGCCCCTTTGGGCCGCGGGTTCGCCTTAGACAGCGGGCCGGTCGCGCTCGTGGGAGGGGGTGTGTGGGTCTCGCCGCTAAAGCTCCTCAGCAGACGGCTGGCCTGGTTAGGGGTCACCCGGGACGTTTACCTCGAGATCCCGGGCACCGCCCCGAGAGCTTACGCGGTCTGGATCTCCGTGAACTACCCGGACGCGACTCTGGTGCCGACAGGTGGTTCCAAAGATACGCCGCAGGTGGTTCTGAATCGTCTCGAGGGTCTCTCTCGCTACGCTACTATTTACGCCAGCGGTCCCGCCGACATGCTGGCCGCGGTGAAGCACGCCTGCTCGGGTGTAGTACCGGCCCAGCTCGCAGTGCGCGAGCGTATGGCCTGCGCCAGCGGCTCCTGCTACGGCTGCGCCGTCCCGGTGTGGCAGGAGGGCGAAAGGATCTATGCCAGGGCTTGCGTTGAGGGGCCGGTCTTTGCGGCCGAGGTACTCGCGTGGTAGCGCGCCGCGCTGCAAGCTTCGCTACGGGTGTCGCCGGGGATCTCACGGTCGAGCTCTGCGGCATCTCGCTCGCAACACCGCTCATCCCGGCCGCTGGAACCCTTTCGAAGGAGAGGCTGGAGGAAGTCTCGGACGTCTACGGCGCGATCCTACCAAAGACTGTCACCCCGAAACCGCGCACCGGCAACCCGCCGCCCCGCGTTGCCGAAGCTCCGTCCGGAATGGTCAACTCCATAGGGCTCCAGAACCCTGGGCTGGAACGCTTTCTAGAGGACCTCGGTGACTACGACGTCGGGCTGCCCCTCTTCGTCTCGGTTGCGGCTAACACTGTTGGGGAGTTTGCGGAGATGTGCGAGAGGCTGGGTGGTGACGGGAGAGTCGCGGCGGTGGAGCTCAACCTCTCGTGCCCGAACGTGGAGCACGGCGAGCTCCAGTTCTGCGCCGGGCCGGGGTCCGTCGCGCAGGTGGTATCGGCCTGTCACGCTGCGCTGCCGGAGAAGCCTCTGTTCGTGAAGCTGACCAACGAGGGCGTGGTCCGGAACTCTCTGTCTGCCGAAGAGGCCGGGGCCGACGCGCTGACGCTCATAAATACCATCCCAGGGCTCGTCGTGGACGCGCGCGGACGCAAAGTTTTCCTGCGCGGCGGCCTGTCGGGGCCGGCGATAAAGCCGGTAGCCTTGCGGGCGGTTTGTGAGGTCTCGCGCGCAGTCGGTGTTCCGGTGATCGGGGTCGGTGGGGTAGTGAGTGGGACGGACGTCGCGGAGTTCATGCTCGCGGGGGCTGCGGCGGTACAGATCGGGGCGGGGAGCTTTGTCCGGGAACCGCGAGAGGTGCTCGAGGAGTTCGCGGTTTATCTCCGAGAGAACGGGCTGCGAGCGAGGGAGCTTCCGGGCCTTCTCTAGCGGAATCCATGCGTTTGCGGTGATATAATTCATCGCCGATGTTGAGGCGGGCGCCAGAGAGGACTTCGGAGGAGCGGCGGAACGCCTTGGAGGAGGCGAACCGGGTGCGTTTCGCCCGTGCCGATGCCAAGCGCGACCTCAAGAACGGCTCGCTGCACATCTACGACCTGCTCATGGACCCGTCCGAGGAGCTCAAGGGCGCCAAGGTCGAGGAGATGCTCCTGGCGGTGAGAGGCATGGGACGGGTGAAGGTGACCAGGATCATGCGCGAAGCGGGGGTGAGTCGGTCGAAGACGCTCGTAGGCCTCACGCACGGCCAGCGGGACCGGCTACTCGAGGCTCTAGGTTTCTAGGGTGCCCCAGGGTAGGTTGATCGTCGTCTCCGGTCCCTCCGCGGCTGGCAAATCCACTTTGATCCGAGCCGCACGCGAGGCGATACCCGAGCTGGCCTACTCCGTTTCGGCGACCACCCGTAATCCCCGCGAGGGCGAGGTGGACGGCCGCGACTACGTCTTCCTTTCGAGGGAGGAGTTCGAGAAGTGGATTGAGGAGGGCCGCTTCCTCGAGTGGGCCGAGTACTCGGGTAACCTCTACGGCACCCCTGAAGAGAGGGTTGCGGAGTTCCTGGAGAACGGCCGCTCCGTCATCCTAGAGGTAGAGCTTCAAGGTGCCCGGCAGGTACGCCAGGGGCGGCCGGATGCGGTGATGGTCTTCGTCCGGGCGCCCAACCTGGAGGAGACGCGCAAGCGACTCGAAGGTCGAGCTACGGAGGACCTGGAGGCCCTGGAGGCGCGCATGACGACCGCCCTCTCTGAGGTCTCGGCGAGGGAGGAGTTTGACTACGAGGTCGTTAACGACGAACGCGAGAGGGCCCAAGAAGATATGATAGAGACAATGAGAAACATAGTAAAAGGAGGTATAGAAGATGCTGAACGAGCTTAAAATAGACGAGTTGTTAGGCAAGGTAGACTCCCGCTACGGGCTCGTGGTCGCGGGTGCCAAGCGGGCGCGTCAGATCAACGAGTACGCGGCCACCCTGGGGCTGAACGAGACTTTGGGTATTCCGGGTCCGCAGGTCCACACCCGCTCCCAGCACCCCTTGAGTATAGCCTTCGAGGAGCTCAGGTCGAGCAAGCTCGAGGTCGGCTTCAAGAATTCCCCCGAAGAGGTCGACGACGAGGAGATCGAAGCCGCCGCCGCTGCCGGCGACGATTACTTGGACGAGGTGCAGGGCCTGGGTACCCCCTCCGGTAGCGTAGCCGCGGGAGATGCCTCCGGCGAGGGCGCTGCCGAAGGTGAGGGCGCGGCCTAGGCCCGCGCCGCAAGCAGCCGGGCCTTGATCCTCCTCTCCGTTGGCCCTGGACGGGGCGCGATCCGCGCCCCAGAGATCGTTCGTGAACTCGCCTCCGCCGACCATCGCGTCGAGGTCGTGCTCGAACGCGGCACCGAACATTTTGTCGGCCCCGCCGCCTTTACACCTCTCGCGCCCGTGGTCGGAGAGACTACCGAATCCCCCGAAGCCATAATCTTCGCGCCGGCTACCGCGGGTACCCTTGCACGGCTCGCGCGGGGTCCTTGTGAAGGGCCTGCCGAACGAACATACGCCGCCGACGTTCGGGCGACGGTCGTCGCCCCCGATGTGGATGAGGCCACCCGTGAGCACCTGGCCGTGTGCGAGAACGTAGCGCTCTTGCAGAAGGATGGGTGTCGCGTGTTAGAGGGTCTTGGGGAGGATATGGCCCTGCCCCTGGCGATCGTGGGTGCTGCGCTCAACTCTTTGGGTGGTCCGCTCTCGGGGGTACGTGTGTTGGTCACGGCAGGGGGGACGCACGAGCCGATAGATAGGGTGCGCTTCATCGGGAACCGCTCTTCGGGGAAGATGGGGAAGGCCGTAGCCCGCGAGGCGTACCGGCGGGGAGCCGAGGTTATGGTCGTCGCCGCGAACGTGAAGGAAAGAGAGCCGGGTATCAGGTGGGTCGACGTCGAGACCTACGCGGAGGTCGAGGAGGCCACCACGAGGCTCGCCGCCCACGCGGATGCTCTGATCATGGCGGCAGCCATCTCGGATTTTACTACTGCCGAGGTCAACGAGGGCAAGATCCGGCGCAGTAGTACGGAGGAGCTCGAGCTAAGGCTCGTGGCGACCGGGGACATCCTACAGAGTATCCGGGAGTCAAATCCGGAGCTCTTTATGGTAGGATTCGCCGCAACGTTCGGGGATCCTGCGGCCGACGCGCGCGAGAAGCTGGGGTCGAAAGGAATAGACCTCGTGGTCGGCAACGACATCTCGCACGAGGGTTCGGGTTTCGGTTCTGACGAGAACGAGGTGTACATAGTGGGTCGTAAGGGGGAACAGTTTGTGCCTCGCGCCTTCAAAACGGAGGTGGCCCGCGAGATCATGGAAGCCGTAGCATCGGAGATGTTAGGCAAGGAAAGGTAGGAACAGCATGGCAGCAGAGAGCACCGTATCGAGGTTGGCCGTAGACGAGGGGATGGAGGCCGGTTCGCGGACCTCACACCTGTTCACGAGCGAGTCGGTCACCGAGGGGCACCCGGACAAGATAGCCGACCAGATCTCCGATACCATCCTCGACGCGGCCATGGACAAGGATCCGAGGGCCCGCGTGGCCTGCGAGACGCTCGTCACTACCGGGCTCGTGGTGGTGGCCGGCGAGATCACCACCGACACCTACGTGGACATTCCGACGCTCGTCAGGGAGAAGGTCTCGCAGATTGGCTACACTAGGGCCAAGTTCGGCTTCGACGCCGAAACGTGCGGTGTGATCGTCTCCATAGACCCGCAGTCGGCCGACATCGCCCAGGGGGTAGACCGGGCCGCGGACGCCCAGATCGGTGAGAGTGCCGAGATGACCGACGCGGAGATAAACGAGATTGGGGCCGGCGACCAGGGGATGATGTTCGGCTACGCCGTCAGGGAGACCGAAGAGCTCATGCCGATGCCCATCTCGCTTGCCCACGCACTTACGCGCCGCCTGACGGAGGTAAGGAAGTCCGGCGACATAGCGTACCTCAGGCCGGATGGCAAGAGTCAGGTGACGGTGCGCTACGAGGGTGCGAGGCCGGTCGGGATCGACAAGGTCCTCATAAGCGCCCAGCACCAGGACGGCATGGAGAGCCAGATAAAGGGCGACCTTCTGGAGGCTGTGATCGAACCGGTCATGCCCGAAGAGCTCTTCGACAAGGCGAATACCGACGTCCTCGTCAACCCTACAGGAAGGTTCGTGACCGGTGGACCCCAGGGGGACTGTGGGCTCACGGGGCGCAAGATCATCGTCGACACCTACGGCGGAGCGGCCCCCCACGGTGGCGGGGCTTTCTCGGGCAAGGACCCGACGAAGGTCGACCGTTCGGGCGCCTACGCCGCCCGGTACGTGGCGAAGAACGTGGTGGCGGCGGGTCTGGCGGAGCGCTGCCTGTTGCAGGTAGCCTACGCCATAGGCGTCGCCCACCCGGTCAGCGTGATGATCGAGACCTTCGGTACCGAGATCGTGGACAAGACGACGCTGAGCGCCCTGATCGAGGAACACTTCGACCTGAGGCCCGGAGCCATAATCCGCGACCTCGAGCTCCGGCGCCCAATCTACGCGGCGACCGCTGCCTACGGGCACTTCGGACGCGACGAGCCGGGCTTCACCTGGGAGAGGACCGACCGGGCCGACGCCCTGCGCGACGCCGCCGGCCTGTAGCGGACGCGGTAGCAAACTCGGGCCGCACCAGCAGCGGTAGTTGGCCGGATTCGCGCCGCCTGCCGATACCATAGATAGCAGGAGTATGCCGCGCCGAGAGACGGCCCCGGTCGTCCGGGTGAGCCTCCTCATCCCCTCGCATGCATTGCCGGATTTAAGCTACCGTGTGCCGGAGCACCTGGCAAGAGAGGTCCGAGTCGGGACCGCGGTAGTGGCTACCCTCTCCGGCTACTCTCGGCTCGGCGTCGTCGTGGGGTTCGAGAGAGCGATCCGCGACCGTCCGCTCGAAGAACTACGGGCCGTGGCGGAGGGGCTCTCTCTCCCCGAGAGCCTGGTGGAGCTGTGCGGCTGGACCGCCGGGGCTGCGGCCCTCCCGCTGCACGCTGTACTCCGGATGGCGCTTCCGCCCGGGCTCGGGATCTCCCTTTATGAGGTCCGCCGTCCTGCTCCGGGCTGGTCCTGGAAGGTGGGTACTACCGTAACCCGGGCACAACTTCGGCGTGCTCTGGGAGGCGAGGGTTTGAAGGCCGCCGAACAAGCCGGGAGGATCGTGTTTGCCCCGGCGGCGCCGGCGCGAAGAACCGTTGAGTGGGCCGTGGCCGAAGGGACTGCACCTGAGTCGCTACGCCGGGCGCCCCGGCAGAGGGCACTTCTGGAGGCCCTCACAGTCAAGGACGAAAGCCGTCCTGTTGCGGATCTTCTCCACGCGGTCGGCTCGGGCAGGGACACTCTTCGGCGGCTGGTCCGGCGCGGGGCGGTCCGGCTGGAGAAGAGACCCGAGCCGGTTCCAATCTCGTACACAAAGGGTACTGGATCGAGCCTTGCCGCCTACAAGAATGGGGCGAAACGTACGCTCTCGCGGGGTGGGGATTGGGTGTGGCAGATGCCGGACGCGGAGGGCGTCCGGGCGTCGGCGGCCGTCGCGAGATCCGCAGTAGGAGGCGGAGAGCAGGCCCTGGTACTCGCCCCTGAGGTCGGGGAGGTCGAGCGGCTAATGGAGGAGTTCAAGAGGCTGCTACCGGCCGGGCTCACGGTCGCACCGTACCATGGTGGGCTGTATCCGGGGGCTCGCGCCGCGGTCTATGAGGCGTCGTATCGGGGGGAGGTGGACGTTCTGGTGGGGACGCGCGCCGCGGTGCTCGTCCCCTTTCAGCGCCTCGGCACCGTCTGTGTGGTGGACGAACCGAACGGGGCACACCGGGCGAGCCCAGGTTACGAAGGCGTGCCGATCCATGTCCGAGACATAGCTCGCGCACGGGGTAGGATAGAGGGCGCCACCGTCGTCTTTTTTTCGTCCGTTCCCTCCCTGAGACTGTACGCCCCAGAGAGTGGCTCCCTGCGCCTACCCGCCGTCACGCCTGACAGGTGGCCGGCGGTCTCCGTCGTGGACATGCGGGGCACGGGAGTGGCTCTTAGCTCTACCCTGCTCGAGGCCTGCCGCCGGACGATTCTACGCAGGGGTCGCACCGGCGTCGTGGTGAACCGGCTAGGTCACGCAACGAGTGTCTCCTGTACCCGATGCGGGTTCGTGTGGAGGTGTCCGGTCTGCGATCTCCCCCTCAGACTCCAGGGCGCTCCCGGCGCAGGGTCTCTGTTCTGCACCCACTGTGGGCACAAAGAGGACGCCGCGAAGGAGTGCCCGGCCTGTTCTTCAGCCCGCCTGAACCGTACCGGCCTGACCATAGAAAGGGTGCGCGCGGAGTTGGCGGAGACCCTCGATCTAGAGGTCGGGCTTCTGACGGCGGGTGCGCGGGAGGGCGAGGAGGCGCCGGTCGTGGTAGGCACGGCCCGGTGCGTGCTCGAAGGGGAGTGGGACGTCGTCGTGCTCCCCGACGCGGACTCTTTCCTCTTCGGCGGGGCGGGCTCCGCCGAGAAGGGTTTCAGGCTCTTGTACGGGATGGCCCAGGTGAGCCGGGAGAGGTTGCTCGTGCAGACCCGCTCACCAGAGCACCGCGTCCTGCGGGCGGCACTCCGAGGCGACTACGAGGCGTTTGCGGCGGCGGAGCTCCCCAAGCGCCGCGCTCTGGGATACCCACCCCACGCGCACTTGGCGGAGGTGGTTTTCGAAGGGACTGAGGAGATGGTCCGGCGTGCGGTAGAATCACGGTTGCGGCCGTCCCTTAGAAAAGTTGGGGTGGAGATGTTGGATCCGGCACCCTCCTCGGAGGGAGGGCGTCCGGTCTGGCGAGTGTTGCTCCGGAGTCGCAGGCGGGCCACGCTAGCGAAAGCCGCCACGCTCGTAGCCCGGCTTGCGGTCGAGGCTCGTGGCTGGAGCCGCGATGGACTCAAGACCCACATAAACATGGACCCCGAGGAGGTATAAGAAGTGGAGAAGGTGGCGCACGAGATCAGGACTTTCGGAGACCCGATCTTGAAGTCGCGGGCGACCCCAGTAAACGACTTTGACGACTCGCTAAAACAGCTGGCGGAGGACATGATGAGGCTCATGTACGAGGCCGAAGGCGCCGGCCTCGCCGCCAATCAGATCGGACGTCTCAAACGCATCTTCGTTGCCGCCTACGAGAACGAGGGAGAGCTCCGGGAGTTTATAGTAGTCAACCCGATGATCGAGGACCGATCCGAGACTCAAGAGAAGGACATAGAGGGCTGCCTCTCGATTCCGGGGATCGGCGTGGAGGTCGAACGGCCGCTCGCCGTCATCCTGACGGGCCAGGACCTGTCGGGAGCGCCGCTGCGTGTCGAGGCTGAGGGGCGCCTCGCACGGATCTTCCAGCACGAGATAGACCACCTCGACGGCATCCTCATGCTCGACCGCACCGACCGCGAGTCCCGTAAGAACGCGATGCGCGAGATGCGCGAACGCCTGCTGGCGGGTCGGTAGAGCCCATCCACCCTCAACGTCTATGAAGCTAGCGTTCGCCGGCACCCCGGCCTTCGCCGCCACCATTCTGCGCGACCTCATAGCCTCGGAGCACGAGGTGAGGCTCGTGATCTCCCAGCCCAACCGCCGACGGGGCCGGGGACGAAAGCTCTCCACGACCCCCGTGGCCGAACTCGCGCTCTCCGCGGGCCTCCCCTTGCGCCAACCGGCCCGTATCGGCGAGGTTGCGGACGAGATCTCTGCCCAAGACGCCCTCGTCGTCGCGGCGTACGGCCAGATACTGGGCACCGACATCCTCTACGCGGCCTCTCTTGGTGCCTGGAACGTACACGCCTCGCTCTTGCCTCGCTACCGCGGCGCCGCCCCCATAGAACGCGCGATCATGGCCGGAGAAAAGGAGACTGGCGTCTCGATCATGCGTATGGACGAAGGTCTCGATACCGGCCCCGTCGCCCTCCAGTACCGTACGCCCATCCTACCCGAAATGACCGGCGGAGAACTCACACAAACCCTTGCCGAGTTCGGGGCTAAAGCTGTAGTAGAGGTTATCTCCAAACTCGAGAAAAAATCTCTAACCCTAAGGGAGCAGGCCAGTCTTAATGCTACTTATGCTGCTAAACTAGAGGCTGAGGAGAAGGTGATCCGGTGGCGAGAGGGGGTCGAAAAGGTGCACGATCTGGTCCGCGCCCTTACACCACATATAGGTGCCCGTACTTTCCATCCCGAGGTATCCGGGCCCGTAAGGGTGCTCCGCTCGAGAATTTTTTCGATGAGCGCCCACGATTCAGAGCCTGGTACGATTTTACCTGCAAATCACCGTATTTTAGTAGCATGCGGAGGGGGAATTCTAGAGATTACAGAGCTCCAGATGCCCGGCGGGAAGAACCTTTCGGCGGAGGATCTCCTGCACGGGAAACCTCTTACGGGCGCGTTTTCGTCCTGAACGGGCACTATACCTAGTGGAGCCCGTTTCGGGCGGCCGCAGCATGTAGGGATAGGGGCAAGCTAAAGGGGGCGGTGTTACAATTTCTGATATGGGCGCCGAGAAAACCGCGGAGAGGAGAGCGCCATAACCGAGCCCGAAACCACTACTGGCATACCTCAACCTGAAGTACAAGTTCAAGAGATCGATCTGGGGGAGGGCATTAGGCTTACCATCGTGGGTGCCGGCGGTTACGGGCGGCTCGCGCTAGATGTCCTGATCGCTAGCGGGTTCGAGCCTTGGGTAATCGGTTTCTACGATGACGCTCATGCTGTACTTCCAGATAAGATCCGTGGATTTCCGGTGCTCGGCGACATTGGGGTCTTAAAAAGTATGCTCTCGGTAGAGGACGTGCACGTCGTCGTGGCCATCACCGACAACGTTGTGCGGTTGCGGTTGGCGAACTCCTTGAGGGCTCTCGGGGCGAAGTTTTTTACGGCGGTGCATCCGGCGGCGTTCGTGTCGGCGGCCTCGGTGGTCGGAGACGGGACAGTTCTGGCGGCGGGGGCGGTAGTGCATCCAGACGCGGCGGTGGGGAGTCACTGTTACGTGGGACCGCGAGGGGTTGTGGATCGGGACGCCGTGGTTGGCGCTGGGGCGTGGGTCTCGTCGGGGGCGGTCGTGGGGCCGGGGGCGCGGGTTGGTGCCAGGGCGATCCTCGGGCAGAACTGTAGTGTAGGGCGCAAGGCGGTGCTAGGAGAAGACGGGGAGGTTGCAGCGCTCTCTCACTTCGAGGGGAGTGGTGTGTGATCCCGGTCGTGGTCGGACTCTTCGGCCTCGCGATAAGTAGCTTCTTGAACGTCGTGATTCACCGGGTTGCCTTGAGGATGAGGGACGTTAAGATAGGAAGCATGCTCGGGACTCTTCTGGGACCGTGCGCGGTGCTCAGGGTCTTTCTCGGGGTGTTCTTAGGGGCTCTCGTCGGGGGGGTCCTGATGGCTACGGGGAAGTTCCGGAGCCGGAGCGCGCTGCCCTTCGGAGTGTTCCTGGCCGTGGCGGGCGTCTTTCCGCTGTTCTTGGGACAGGAGCTCTGGGGCTCTTACCTGCGGCTGATCGAGGAGGCGTAGATGGCGCTCCAGAGGCTGAGGGGTATGCAGTTGAGGATGCCGAACATAAAGGCGCCCGCTTTCTTCAAGACGCCGGCGGTCGGTCTCGACATAGACCGCGGGGCGATAAAGGCCGTGCAAGTCTCGCGAAGCCCCCGGAGCTTCGCCCTGCAGCACGTCGGGTACCGCAAGCTCCCGGCGGGCGCCGTGTCGGACGGTGAGGTCGCCGACCACGACCTTCTCTCCTACGAGATCAAAGAGTTTTGGGCCTCACACTCGTTCAAGGGCAAGGCGGTGTACCTCGGGGTCGCCAACCAAAAGATAGTCGTCAGGCTCCTCGACTTCCCACGCATGAGCCCGGCGGAATTAAGGAGCTCCATCGGCTTCGAGGCCCAGGACCACATCCCGATGCCTATAGACGAGGCCGTTTTGGACTACGTGGTGTTGGGGCCACAGGAGGAGGGGTCGGACCTCGACCGCATACTCATCGTCGCCGCCCAGCAGGATATGATCTCACGCTACTCCTCGGCGGTGCGGGCCGCGGGTTTGAGGCCCGAGGGGGTGGACGTCAAGGCGCTCTCGCTTCTCCGGTCGACCTTGCCCCTGAGCCTCATTGACGACGCAGGCGCGATCCTGCTTCTCGACATAGGGGCCGAGATTACCAGCCTCGTCGTGTCTCAGAGTGGGACCCCGACGTTGACCCGATTTATCCCCGGTGGCTCGGGCTACCTTGCCCAGGCCGTGGCCGACGCTGCCAGCCTGCCCGAGGAAGAGGCCGAGAGGCAGCTAATGAACCCGAAGGTGAGGATCGGACCGGGGACGGAGGAAGAGATCGGGGAGATCGAGGGCGCGGAGGAGGAGGAAGAAGGCGACGACTTCGACCCGGCGCTCGTGTATGACATCCGGCACGGCTTGGAGGACGCGGTGCAGATCCTGGCCGAGGACGTGGAGCGATCCGTCGAGTATCACTACTCGCAGCCCGGCTCCAGGGAGGTCACGCAGGTCTTTGTCTCGGGCGAGGGCGCCATGGTGAACGGTCTCGACGTTTGCCTCGGAGATCTCCTCGGGGTTGTCACCCATCGCGGGACGCCCTTGAGTAAGCTGACGAGCAACAAGTCCAATGTGCCTGACGAGCAGCTCCGGGTGATGGAGCCGGTCCTGGCCGTGGCCCTGGGTCTCGCCCTAGAGGAAGCTTGAGGCGGATTGGCACATGAGACGGATCAACCTCCTCCCCGCCGAGGAGAGACGTCGCCGGGTCGCTCCTACGACTACGAGGGGCGGCATCTTCGGGATACTCCTCATCGTCGGTGCGCTGCTGCTGCTCGTCATGATCGGGTTGTACCTCTACTACTACATCCAGCTAGGGAACGAGGAGCAACAAATCGCCCAGCTTGACCAGGATATCTCCCGTCAGCAGGCGCGTATACAGGAGCTCGAAGACTTTGCGGACCTGCAGGCTCGGCTGGATGCCAAGAAGCCTATCGCCGACGGCATCTTCCGGACCCGTTTCCCGTGGGACGATTTCGTGCGGGGGCTCGCGTTCGTGACGCCCAACGCGACCGCGCTCGATGTCTTCGCTGGCCAGGCCACCCCGATAAATATCCAGCCGCCCTCTGGAGGGGCGCCCGACGTGCAGAGCCTCGAACCGCCCGGCACCATTACCTTCGACGGCCTCGCCCGCACCCGTCCCAATCCGGAGGACGACTGCAACGATCAAGGCAACGACGACCCGGTCGGCTACGAGAACGTAGCGTGCTTTATCGTTAGGATGAACAACCTGCGCTTTCTGGACAACGCCCACCTCACCGAAGCCCGGCTAGATCGCGAGCTCTCCGCCGTTACCTTCAAGGTCTCCGCGGAGCTCGTCACCAGGGTCGGCGAGAACGGCGACGAGGTGCCCATCGGCGTCGAAGAGGACGGCGAAGGAGAAGGGCGCGAGCCGCCGGGCTCCCGGGCCAGCCGGCCGCGGGCGGAGCGTTAGTGGACCGCAACGACCGGAACATCTTGGTTTTGGGCATCCTCGTACTGATTCTGTTAACGGTCGGCTACTACGTCCTGCTCTTCAGCCCCTTGAGGCAGGAGTACCTCACCGCATACGAACAGCGGAGCCAGAAAGAGCAGCAAAAAGCCCAACTCGAGCAAGAGGTCGCCCAGTTAGAGAACGTCCGGCGCAAAGCCCCCGACATCGAGCGCTATATACTCGAGTACTCCAAACGCATCCCCGAGCAGGACGAGATCCCGGCCCTCCTGGTCCAGGTAGAGGAGATCGCCCGGGAGGCGGACGTCACGCAGTTCCGGATGACGCCGGACTCTCCGGAGGCCCCGCCTGGCGGGGGTGATTTTTCGCGCATACCGATTACAATGATGTTTCAGGGGACCTACGTAGAGATGCAGGACTTCTTGCTCCGTCTGAGGAATCTTTCGCGGCTAGTGACGGTTAACGAGCTCACCTACTGCCGATCCCCCGATCCCATCACTGACGCGAGCTGTCCTGCCGAAGGGGAGAGGGGAGGGGGCGAAACCACAGGACAATCTTCGGTGGAGGATGAGTTGGCGGTCGCGGTCGTAGCCGAGGTCTACGTCCAGCCTACCGCGGGCGAAGGTGCGCCCAAGTGATCCGGCGCATGCAGCTCCTCGGTCCCCAGGGTCGGCCCTACTCACGCCGCCTGGCGGCTGTCGGCACGAGTATTCGCGACGACCTGCTGCGCGACAACAAGGTGGTGCCGGCGGTCCTGGCGACCCTTGCGTTGCTCGTCTTCGCCTGGCTCGTGGTGGGCGCCTTTATGGGAGGTGGCTCCAACGAGGAGGCCGCGAACCAGGTGTCCCTGGCCCAGGACGAGGAGGAGCCGGATAGTGGCGACGCCGAATCGCCTCCCTCCGGGGTCGAGAACCGCGACACTGACTCCTACTCCGCCTTCGAGAGCAAAGACCCGTTCAGGCTACTAAAGGGCATCGAGTCGAAAGACAACAAGAGCGGCGACAACAAGAGCGGAGATGGGAAAGTCGATAATGGCAAAGCTGGCGATAACAGGGCCGGCGGTGGCAGGGCCGGCGATGGCACATCCGGCGGTGGGACGTCCGGCAACAATGGCGGTGACGACGCCAGAGACAATAGAGATTCTGTCGACCAGCCGCTTCCCGGTGGTTCCGACTTTAGAGGCAGCCAGGGTGGTAATGGGGATCTCTTCAGCAGCGGCGGGGATCTGGTGTCTCCTTGAGTGTATGCGTCGGGATGACTGATCTCGGCGGGTGGTTTATATTAGCCGGGGCGTGGCGTGGGCCGCTTGCTCGTAGGTAGATCTAGAGAGGACGTGTTTTAGGGCGGTGAGGTTTGGCTTTTCGACGGCAGGGGAGTCGCATGGACCCGCGGAGGTTACCCTGGTGCACGGGGTCCCGGCGGGCTTAGGGCTCCTCGCCAAAGACATCGACCGGGATCTGGCGCGCAGGCAGCAGGGCTACGGTCGGGGCGGGCGCCAAAAGATAGAGAAGGACGAGGTCGAATTCCTGGGCGGCGTGCGCCACGGGTACACTTTGGGCTCTCCCATAGCGATGCTCGTGCGCAACCAGGACTACGCCAACTGGGAGGCCCGGATGACCCCAGACCCTCCCGAAGAACTCCCCAAGAAAGTCACGCTGCCCCGTCCTGGTCACGCGGATCTCGCCGGGATGCAGAAGTACGCCTTTGACGACCTTAGGAACGTCCTCGAACGCTCCAGCGCCCGCGAGACGACGGCCCGAGTCGCCGCCGGCGGCGCGGCTAAGAAACTCCTCGAAGAGTTCGGCGTAAGGATAAACAGTGCAGTATACAGGATCGGGGCGGCCTCTATTGATAAGGAGCGGGCGGTTCTGGAGGTCGATAAAGCCGAAGGCTCAGAGGTGCGCTGTCCGAACGAGGAGGCTGCCGAGAGGATGAAGGCGGAGATCGACGCGGCCCGCCACGCCCGGGACGCTTTGGGCGGGAATTTCGTGGTGGTGGCCGAAGGATGCCCGCCGGGCCTGGGATCTTACGTGGACTGGCGCGACAAGCTCGACGCGAAGCTAGCCCACGCGGTGATGTCAATCAACGCCATAAAGGGTGTCGAGGTCGGGATGGGCTTCGAGGTCGCGAAGCATCGCTCGAGCGAGGTTCAGGACGAGATAGTCCCGGAAGATGGGACCGGAGGCACTCCTCGCCTGGCGCGTACTAGCAACCGCCTCGGTGGTCTCGAAGGTGGCATGACCAACGGGGAGTCTGTCGTAGTCGCGGCGGCGATGAAACCGATCTCCACGATCGCAAAAGCCCTGCGCACCGTGGACCTCTCAACGCACGAGCCCTCGCGTGCTTTTCGGGAGCGGGCGGACTCCTGCGCAGTGCCCGCCGCGGCGGTGATCGGGGAGGCGATGGTCGCGATCGTGCTCGCCGAGGCGTTTCTGGAGAAGTTCGGCGCCGACAACATAACCGATATCCGGGCCGCTTACGACCATTACATGGAACGTCTCCGGAACGTCTAAGCTTTGGAGGGGCCTTTGGCCATCGTGGGCTATATGGGCAGCGGGAAGAGCACCGTGGGGCGCATCGTCGCCGAGGATCTTAGCTGGGATTTCGTGGATCTGGACGCGGCGGTGGCCGAACGCGCGGGCCTCTCGATCCCGGAGATCTTTGAATCCTCCGGCGAGCCTCACTTCCGTAACCTGGAACGCTTGGCGCTTCTCGATGCCCTCGACGGATCCTCCGAGCGCGTCGTCGCCTGCGGTGGAGGTATAGTCATAAACTCTCGCAACCGCGCCAGGCTCCTAGAGGTCCCGACCGTGTTCTTGTGGGAGGACGCGCATGTGCTGTACAGGAGGACCCGTGGACCCGGCCGTCCCCTGCGAGGCGCGAGCTTCGAAGACTTCGCTCGCCGGTACGCCGAGCGCCTCCCATACTACCTGGAGATCGCCGCATTGCAGCTGGAGCCCGACAACCGGTCGCCACGCCGGATCGCCGACGAGATCATCGAATGGCTCCGCGGCGCATGAAAGAGAGCGTAACCGTAGCAACCTCCTCGAAGCCCTACGAGGTGCACGTCGAGCCCGATCTCGACCTAGCACGGGCCGTCTCCGGTGCTGTGGCGCCCGGAACCGCCGCCATCCTCACCGACTCGACCGTGGACCCGCTCTATGCCGCCCCCGTGTCCGGGGCGTTGGAGCGCGCCGGATGGACTCTGGCTGACGTGATAACGGTCCCCGCGGGCGAGAGCTCGAAGAGCCTCTCCGTCTACGAGGGGATCGTCCGCAGGCTCGCGGCGGCCGAAATGCCCCGAAGTGGCACGCTCTTCGCTCTGGGTGGCGGGGTAGTCGGGGATCTGGGAGGCTTCGTGGCGAGCAGCTACATGCGGGGCATAGACTTCGCACAGCTGCCGACCTCGCTGCTTGCGATGGTGGATAGCTCCGTCGGCGGCAAGGTCGGCCTGGACCTCCCGGAGGGCAAGAACCTCGTAGGCGCCTTTCTGCAACCCCGCCTTGTCGCGGTGAACCTCGACTGGCTCGATACTTTGCCCCCCCGCGAGGTCTCGCACGGGCTGGCTGAGGTCGTCAAGATGGGCCTCCTCGCGGGCGGGGCGTTCTTCGAAGACCTGAAGCGCGTCGCGGAAGCGCGCGCCGGCGATAAGGAAGCGCTGCAGGCCCTGATCCTGCACTCCGTCCGGTTCAAGGCCGCCGTGGTCGCCGAGGATGAGCGCGAGACGGGACTGCGCGCCACACTTAACTACGGCCACACCGTTGGTCACGGCCTGGAGGCCGCTGCCGGATACGGCCTCCCGCACGGCGAGGCGATAGCCGCCGGTATGCTCGTCGCTGCCCGCCTCTCCCATGAGAGGTCTGGCACCGACCTCCTCCGGACACACGAAGATCTCATCTGCGCCGCCGGCTTGCCACTGAAAGTCCCGACTGCAGATATCGAGGCGGTCCTCATGGCGATGGGCCGCGACAAGAAGCGCCGCAACTCCGACGCGGCCCAAACGTACCGCTTCGTCCTCCTGAGAGACGTCGGCCGACCCGAGCGCGACGTGCCGGTAACGGCCGCCGAGGTTCGCCAGGCATTAGAGGCCGTACTTGACTGAGATCTTCGTCATCAACGGCGTCAACCTCGGGAGCCTCGGTCGGCGGCGACCGGATGTCTACGGAACCTTAACCTTATACGACATAGAAAAGCTTTTGAGCGACGAGTTCCCGGAGGTGACCTTCGAGCACAAACAGACGGATCACGAAGGGGGTGGTCGATTTTATCCGGGAGGCGGCGGAATCCGCTGGAATAATAATAAACCCCGGCGCCTGGAGCCACTATTCCTACGCTCTACACGACGCCCTGGAATCCGTGGATGTACCGAAGGTAGAGGTTCATCTCTCGAACATCCACGCCCGAGAGGATTGGCGCCGCTTCTCGGTCGTCTCGCCTGCGGTAGACGCGATCGTAACCCGGATTAGTGCGTTCGGCTACGTCGCCGCTGCCGCTTACGTCTTGTCGCAAGGTGAGGACCTATGACCGAAATCACAAGCGGACCTGTGGTGGTGGGTGGGTGCCGTTGCGGAGCCGTCAGGTTGTGGGCTCACTGGCGCCCTGAGGCTGGGGGTGATCTACTACCACTGTCGCGACTACCGCCAGGCGAGCGGCGCCCCCGTCTCGCTCTTCACCGGGTATCGAGTGGAGCAGTTGGAGACGGGGCAGGGGATGCCGAAGGTCTACGAGTCACGAGTCCTCCCTGGGCGTCCGCCGGTCCTTCTGCGGCGATGGCGGGACGCCACGCTCTCATACAAGGCCGAGACGCTGCTGGGCGAGGTCTATGTCATGGTCGGCGTCTTCGACAACCCAGAACCGTTCGAGCTGCAGACGCACGCTCGGGTCACCCAGAAGCCAGAGTGGCTCTATATAAGGGACGAACTGCCAAGGTACCGAGAGAGCAGCAAACCCCAGTAGCCTCCCGGGCGCGGTGTCGAAGGTTCCCGCCGGAGCCTCGTCGGGTCGCGGGGGATTTGTGCGATAATATTGCGGCATTTTTGAGCGAGTTTAGTATCTTTCGAGGAGTAGCCGCGGCATGATCTCTACCAATCAGTTTAGGAACGGTACGGCCATCCGGGTAGATGGCAAGCGCTTCACCGTTCTGTACTTCCAGCATGTAAAACCGGGCAAGGGCGGGGCATTTGTCAGGACGCGCCTGAGGAACATAGACACGGGGGCGGTCGTGGAGAAGACCTTTCGTGTGAGCGAGAAGGTCGAGGGCGTAAGGACCGAGTCGCGGCCGGTGACGTTCTTGTATGGGGATGGGGATCTCCACTACTTCATGGATTCAGAGACCTATGAGCAGGTTGCCATCCCCTCCGAGGTCCTGGGCGAGACAGTGGGCTACATCGTCCCTAACGGCGAGGCAAGCATCCTCTTCGCCGATGGAGAGGTGGTGAGCGTCGAGCCTCCGGTGCACGTGGACCTTGAGGTAGCAGAGACAGATCCGGGGCTCAAGGGCGACACGGCAACCGGTGGCTCCAAGCCCGCGACTCTGGAGACTGGGATCGTGGTGCAGGTGCCGCTCTTCGTAAACGTCGGTGAGAGGGTACGGGTGGACACGCGCACCAAAGAGTATTTGACGAGGGTTTAAGGTACCGTTGAGCAGCAGGCGCACGGCTCGCAAGAACGCCTTTCTCGCGCTCTACCAGAGTGACGTCATCTGCCGGTCGGCGGGTGAAGTCCTAGACCGCTGGCGCTCCTACAGGGGCGAGCTATACCCTTACGCGGAGAGGCTAGTGTGTGGGGTCGAGAGCGAGCGTGACGCTCTGGATGGCCGGCTCGGCGAGGTGTCGGTCGGCTGGCCGGTCCACCGGATGAGCGCCATCGACCGTACCATCCTGCGCCTCGCGCTCTACGAGATGATCCACGTCGAGGACGTGCCGGCCGAGGTAGCCGTGGGCGAGGCGATCGAGCTCGCCAGAGGCTTCTCGGGCGACGAGGCACCCCAGTTCGTCGGCGGTGTTTTGCGAGGGGCAAAAGAAGCCTGGCTCTCGGGAGACGTAGATCAGGAACTCGTGGAGGAGCCAGAACACCACGACCGGCGGGTGGAGCATGGATAAGAGGCTCAGAGGGGCGCGGAACGCCTCGCAGGATGCTTCGCGCAACCGTTGGGAGGAGCACCGGGCACGGTTTGAGGCGTACCTGGAGGGGCTGGTGTTCTCGGAGGAGCCGCGTCTTGCCGGGCTCGTCGAGGCGATGCGCTACTCGATGCTCGGTGGGGGCAAGAGGGTCAGGCCGACTTTGTGTATGGAGGTCGCAGACGTCTTCGGGGCGGAGCTGGGGCATGTGTTGCCTAGCGCCGCGGCGATAGAACTCATCCACACCTACTCCCTCGTGCACGACGACCTGCCGGCGATGGACGACGACGACTACCGGCGGGGGAGGCCGACCACGCACAAAAAGTACGGCGAGGCTATGGCGATCCTCACGGGCGACGCCTTTTTCGGGGAGGCGTTGACGCTCATAACTGTCCACCAGGAGGGGGGCTGCGAGCAGGTCTTGGAGGTCGTGCGCGAGCTGGCCGACTCGACGGGCGTGAACGGGATGGTCGGGGGGCAGGTCATCGACATGGACCAGACCGGTATCGGGGAGGCGGCAGAGCCCGAGACGCTGAACATAATCCACGCCTACAAAACCGGCGCCCTCATAAAGTCTAGCGCAAGGATAGGCGCGATTCTGGCGGGTGCTACCGAAGACGAGCAGGCGGCAATCTCCGAGTACGCAACGAAGCTTGGGCTTTGTTTCCAGATAGTGGACGATCTCCTAAACGCTACCTCCACGCGAGAGGTCCTCGGAAAAAGCGCCGGGAGCGACGCTGAGCAGGGCAAGGCCACCTTCGTCGGGGTCTACGGCCTGAGCGGTGCCGAAACGGAGGCGGACAACGCTGCTGAAAAGGCGCTCTCTGCCCTCGCCTCGATCGATGGCGACACCTCGGGCCTCCAGGAGCTGGTGCTCTTCGTCCGCCACCGGGGCCATTAGCGGTCCGGCAGGAGCGGTGAAAGGGACGAAAGTGGTTACCGGATTGCCCAGGGACGCCGCGCGAGAGAATTCGCCGCGGCTCGACGCCTTGCTCGTCGAGAGGGGACTTGTGGAGAGCAGGGCGCGGGCGCAGGCGCTTGTCTTGAGCGGCGCCGTGCGGGTCGGTGGCGCCGTCGTCACCAAGGCGGGCTCGCGCGTCGCTCCGGACGCAGCAGTCTCCGTAGAGCTCCCCAAAGAGAGCACGTTCGTATCCCGGGCTGGCGAGAAGCTGGATCACGCTTTGGACGCCTTCTCGGTAGAGGTGAGGGACCGCGACTGCCTCGACGCCGGGGCATCCACGGGCGGCTTTACGGATGTGCTGCTCAAGCGGGGAGCGAGGAGGGTTACGGTCGTGGACGTCGGCTATGGTCAGCTCGATTGGGATCTGAGGAATGACCCGCGCGTCGCGGTGATGGAGCGGACCAACGTCCGGCACCTCTCCGAGGGGGATCTACCGTTTGCCCCGAATCTGCTAGTCGCCGATCTATCCTTTATCTCGCTCGTCGTCGCTCTTTCGAACCTCCTCTCGACGACGCCCTCCGTTAGGGAGGCGATCCTACTCGTCAAGCCGCAGTTCGAGGCCGGGCCCGAGCAGGTCGGACGCGGCGGGCTTGTGCGGGACGCGGCGGTGCGCGTGGCGGTGGTCCGAGCTGTGGCCGAGGCGTTCGAGTCTTTGGGCTTTGGGGCAGTGGACGTGACGCCTTCGCCGGTGGCCGGCCGTAGGGCAGGGAACGTCGAGTACCCTTTGCGGCTTCTGAGGGGCGTGGAGCCTACGCTCGACGAGGAGAGGATTCTAGCGGTGATAGGAGCCGAGCCTTGAGCGAGGCTCCGGAGACGATACAGCGGGTCGCGATCGTCGCCAACCCGAGCGTCGACGACGGGTATTCTGAACGGCTCGTCTCAATCCTGGGAGAGTGGGGGGTCGAGATCGAACGCCAGACGGAACCTACGGGGGACCGGGCGGATGGGGACCTCGATCTGGTCTTTGTGCTCGGCGGGGATGGGACGATGCTCAGGGCCTCACGGATGTATCCGGGGAAGGTATTGCTCGGGGTAAACCTCGGGACGGTCGGTTTTATGAGCGGGATGCGCTCAGAGGATCTAGAGTCGGGAGTCAAGAAGGTCCTCGACGGCGGGCTCCATGTCCAGGAGTACCGGATGCTCGAGGTCGTCAACTCGGAGGGAGAGACGCGCACGAGCGTCAACGACGCGGTGCTCCTCAAAAAGCGGCCGCACCAGATCGCCTCCGTAGACGTGGCCGTGAACCGGGAGCACCTCGTCTCCTACCAGTGCGACGGGCTGGTCGCGGCCACGCCTCTGGGGTCTACAGCCTACGCACTCTCGGCTGGGGGACCCTTGATTTCAGGCGACGTCGCCTGTTTTGTCATCGTCCCTATAGCCCCGCATTCCCTGGTGAGCCGCCCGCTGGTCCTGGGCGCGGACCATGTCATGGAGCTCCGGGTGAAGGAGCGGGAGGCGCTCCTCTCCTTGGACGGTGGAGTTCCCGAAGAGGTCCCCGTCGGCGAGCAGCTCTCGGTGGGTCTCGGCCGAGAGAGCGTTAGAATAGGCAGGACCGACGATTGGACTTGGTGGCGCGCGGTGCGGAGGACTTTCTTGTAGTGCTCACGGAGATCACCGTCGAAAACGTGGCCCTGATCGAGGAGGCCACCCTTGAGCTCACACCCGGCCTGAACGCCATTACCGGCGAGACGGGTGCGGGCAAGACCCTGCTCGCCACCGCGCTCCAATTGCTCCTCGGCGGTCGTGCTCGCGCCGACGCGGTCCGCTCGGGCTCCACAAAGGCCACTATCGAGGGCACGTTCGTCCTCCCCGAGGACGTGGGCGGGAGGTTGCTCCACGAAGCTTTAGGAGACCTTGCCGAGGAGGTGGACACCGAC
This sequence comes from Rubrobacteraceae bacterium, assembly GCA_036519775.1. GTDB lineage: Bacteria > Actinomycetota > Rubrobacteria > Rubrobacterales > Rubrobacteraceae > Rubrobacter_F. The sequence continues at coordinate 2,922 of DATDKT010000225.1, read as the reverse complement.
GAGGAGATCGTGCTGCGGCGCACGCTGACCGGAGAAGGCCGCTCACGCTCTTATGTAGGCGGGGTCAGCGTCCCGGCGAAAGCTCTGGCGTCTCTGGGCGAGCGGCTGGTCTCCTACCACGGCCAGAGGGAGCAGGCCCGCCTCGTGGACCCCGCCGAGCAGCTCATTATTCTGGACGGTTTCCTGGACGAGGAAGCGTTGCAAGCGAAGGCGTCTCTGGGCACGCTGTGGAGCCGGGTGGAGAGGGACCGGCGAGAGCTCTCTCAGCTACGTTCCTCGACGGAGGCACGCTTGCGGGAGGTCGAGTTCCTGCGCTACCAGGTAGGTGAGCTGGAAGAGGCCGGCTACAGCGCCGACGAGCTCGCGGACCTCAAGCGCGAGCGGGACCGCTTGAGGAACGTGACGGACCTGCTCTCCGCTGCCTCCACCGCGACGGCCGCGCTCTCGGGCGAGGAAGGGGGCGCCGCCGACGCCGTCGCCCGGGCCGAGTCGGAGCTGGACCGAGCTGTTCGCTACGACGAAGGGCTTGAGGGTCTACTGGGCCGCATCCGAGGCCTCTCGGTGGAGCTAGAGGACGCCGTCTACGAGCTCAGGGCCTATCTCGACGATCTGGAGGCCGATCCGAATCGCCTCGAAGCGGTCGAGGACCGGCTACAGGCCCTGCGGGCACTGGAGCGCAAGTACGGGGAGGACGTGGAGAGGTACCTGGAGGAGGCGAAGGCACGCCTCGCCCGTCTGGAGAACTTCGAGGAAGAGTCGGCGGGGCTCGAGGAGCGCATACGGAAGGGCGAGGCGGAGCTAAAAGAACTTGGGAACACCCTTTCGGTGGGCAGGAGGAGAGCGTCGAAGGAGCTCTCGGCCAAGGTGCAGCAGAACCTCGGAGATTTGAACCTCGCGAAGACGACCTTCAGGGCGGAGCTTATCGAGGGTGAGCTGGGGCCTAACGGTAAAGAGCGGGTGGAGTTTGTGATCCAGCCGAACCCCGGAGAGCCGGAGCTTCCGGTGAGGCGCTACGCTTCCGGTGGTGAGCTCAGCCGCATCATGCTCGCCATCCGTCTCGCCCAGGAGCGGGTCGAGCCCGGCGCAACCTACGTCTTCGACGAGGTGGACGCAGGGATAGGAGGTGAGACGGCCATGGCGGTCGGAGCGAAGCTCAGAGAGCTTGGGGAGCGCAACCAGGTCCTGACCATCACCCACCTACCTCAGATAGCCTCCGAAGCTTCCTCGCACGTGGTCGTTGCCAAAGCCGCCTCGGACGAACGCACGATTACGAGCATCCAAAGGGTAGAAGGCGAGGAGCGCAGCCGCGAGTTGGCCCGGATGCTCTCTGGCAGGGTCGACGAAGCTTCTTTGGCACACGCCCGGGAGCTCCTGATCGGGCAGCGTTGAGATAATTAGAAGGTCGTCAAAGATGGGGTTGGGGTAGGATGTGCGGAGACGTAGGCAGAGCTTCGGCTACTAGCCTCATTTGGTAGCTCATTTCTCTTGTCTATAGAACAAGCTGTGAGCGATGTCGCGTGTTGCTAGTGCTCGATGGCTCTGGCCTGTTTTATTTCGGCTTCGAGGAGCGTATCATGCTCGGAAGATGCTGAAGCGGTAATAAGGGGTAGGTTTGGCAGAGCCGGTAACGGACACAAAGTACATCTTCGTGACGGGTGGGGTGGTCTCCTCTATCGGGAAAGGGACGAGCGCGGCGGCTTTGGGGATGCTTCTCAAGAGCCGGGGCTACAGGGTCGTTTTGCAGAAGTTCGACCCGTATATAAACGTCGACCCCGGCACCATGAACCCCTATCAGCACGGTGAGGTTTTCGTCACCGAGGATGGGGCGGAGACGGACCTCGACCTCGGGCACTACGAGCGCTTTCTGGACGAGAACTTGGGCAAGCTCTCCAACGTTACCACCGGGAGCGTCTACTGGGAGGTCATACAGCGCGAGCGGCGGGGGGATTACCTGGGCGCCACCGTGCAGGTCATCCCGCACATAACGAACGAGATCAAGAACAGGACCGGACGCTTAGGGCGCGACAAAGACATCGTCATTACCGAGATAGGGGGCACGGTGGGTGACATCGAAAGCCTGCCATTCCTGGAGGCGATAAGGCAGTTCAGGAACGACGTTGGCCGGAAGAACGTCCTCTACGTGCACGTCTCCTACGTACCGTACATCGAGGCGGCGGGGGAGCTGAAGAGCAAGCCAACCCAGCATTCGGTGCAGAGGTTGCGTGAGATCGGCGTCTCGCCCGACGTGCTCATCTGTCGGGCGGACAGGCCAATAAGCGAAGAGGTTCGGCAGAAAATCTCGCTCTTCTCCGACACGGAGCTCGACTCGGTAATACCGGCCGAGAACGCACCTACCCTGTACTCGATCCCCCTGACACTCCACGAGGGGCGCCTGGACGAGTTGGTGCTGGAGAAACTCGGGTTGCCCACGCCGACCCCGGAGCTGACCGAGTGGCGCGCCCTGGTGAACCGGATGCTCTCGGCCGAAGAAACCGTGAGGGCCGCTGTCGTCGGCAAGTACATCAAGCTTCAGGACTCTTACCTCTCCGTCGTGGAGGCCCTAGGGCACGCGGGCGGGGAGCATGGTGTCAAGGTCGAGATCGACTGGATCGACGCGGAAGACCTCACCGATCCGGCGGCTACTAACGAACGCCTCGCCGGATCAGATGGGGTTCTCGTCCTGCCGGGGTTCGGTGACCGGGGTACAGAGGGGAAGATAGAGGCAGCCCGGTACGCGAGGGAGTCAGGCACGCCGTACCTGGGTCTCTGCCTGGGGATGCAGATAGCCGTGGTCGAGTTCGCCCGGCACGCGGTTGGCCTCACGAAGGCAAACTCCACCGAGTTCGACCCGGAGAGTCCGCACCCCGTCATAGACATTATGGCGGAGCAGATTGGGGTGGAGAAAGGCGGCACGATGCGCCT
>DATDKT010000224.1:0-21437 GCA_036519775.1 Rubrobacteraceae bacterium | reverse complement strand
CGCGCCTACCCTCTATAGGCTCCTGCGCGCGCTGGCCAGCGTTAGCATATTCATCGAGACCGACGGCCGCTTCGGCTTGACGCCGCTGGCGGAGTACCTCCGGACGGATACTCCCGGCTCGTTGCGCGCCTTTGTGATGCTAATCGGCCAACAGTCCTTCTGGAGGAGTTGGGGGTATCTACTCCACAGCGTCAAGACCGGCGAGTCGGCCTTCCACAAGGTGTACGGGATGGCCCCCTTCGAATACTGGGCGGGTCACCCCGAGGAGGATGCTGTCTTCAAGGCGGCGATGACGTCCCTCTCGTCGGGCGTGGTCGATGCGGTCGTGCGAAGCTACGACTTCTCTGGGATAGGGGTCCTCCTCGACGTGGGAGGCGGCGAGGGCGCGCTGCTGGCGGCTATCCTGGCGGCGAATCCGTCCGTGCGTGGCATCCTGTTCGACCAACCCCACGTTGTGGGCAGCGTAGGAGCCCTTCTCGAACGGGCGGGTGTGGCAGATCGTTGCGAGGTGGTAGGCGGAAGCTTCTTTGAAGCAGTGCCCACCGGGGCGGATGCCTACCTGCTCAAGAGCGTCATCCACGACTGGGACGATGACGCGGCGATCGAGATCCTGCGCGCGTGTCGGGCAGCAATGGACGACCGTGGGAAGCTCCTCGTGGTCGAGCGCGTCATCCGGCCAGGGAATGATCCCGACCCGGCGAAGTTCTCGGATCTGAACATGCTCGTTATACCCGGGGGGCAAGAGCGGACGGCCGATGACTTCGAGCTGCTGTATGCCGAGGCCGGGTTCAAGCTGAGTTCTATCATCCGCACCGGATCGGTGTATAACATCATCGAAGGTACCCCAGTTTAGTCCGCTCCGAGAAGCGACCGCGCGGTTCGCGCGCCCTGCTAGCTTCCCCGCCAGCTTACGACAGTTCTAGAAGAGCTAGTAGCAGCGAAACCAGGGTAAGGCGGACTCTTAAGAACCCCCGTTAACCGAAAGGTGGCGAAGTCTGCTACCGATAAAACAGTGGGGAGGGATACACCCGGTAGGGCAATAGGACCGGGGCTGGGCGGGTTTCCGAGAATGAGCCTACTCGGAAGCTCGGTGAATAAGAGCTACTAGTGCCTTGTAAGACAACGTTGCTCCTGTGATCAATCGGGGTTGCGGCTGTTGCAGTTAGCGGCGACGATGTACTCCATGTCGCAATTGAGAATCTCCGATCTCCTGACGAACATGCCGATAGACCCCGAGGCGCACCTCGACCCTGCGCGGGTGAAGCGGTATGCCCAGATGCTCAACGCTCTCCCGCCCGTCGTCGTCTTCGATACCGGAGAGGGATTACTCATCGCCGACGGGTACCATCGTGTAGCAGCCGCGCGTCGCCGTGGCCTAGACACGATCGAAGCTGAGGTACGTCATGGTTCGCGGCACGATGCGTTGCGCTACGCCGCGAGAGTGGGCGCTGCACAGCGTGGCATCACCCCCGACGCGGCTGCTTCGTACATCAGGCAACGTAGTCAGGGGCGCCATACCTCAGAGTGCTGAGTTTCCGAGAAGGCTGAAAACCGGATGCCCAGTGTCCTGGAACAACTCTTCTCGACGGGATCCGGCAATCTGAGCTTCTAACATTGATCGAGTACATCTAGCAGCTGCTCTGCGCCCAGGGTAGGGGACTCCTAAATCCAAGCCTGGGGGTGCCCGAGGCAGGGGTAGCGGACCGGAGCAGAGGCTTCTCTATCAGGGATACTCACAGCGTAGAGTTTGTGCAAAATAGCAGGGGTTACTGGGACAACGCTAAGCCTCGGTCCGCTACCCCTACCACGCGGAAGGGAACCCCAGCCCCCTCAAACTGGAAGAGCAGGGTTACCCCGGTCCAGCCGGCCCCCAGACGCCTTGGCAGTACAGAACCCGTTTAGTACGCGCTAAACCCAACCCCACCAACTCCCTCTTAGGGCTCCCTACTCCTCCCAGGGGGCCTTTTTAGCGCCCAAAACAGCCTAAAAGTGCCCGTAGAGGCGTTCAATTTACCTTTTAGGGGTGATACTCCCGCGCTCTCGGCCGCCGTATCCACAGAGGTTTTCAAGGGGTATCCGGGCTTTATCTCCACCCACTAGGCTAAAGGTCCACCAACCACCCCTGTCATGCAGAGATTGAGGATTAGAAAGAGGAATAATGGCTAATAACCAGCCCATCACTTCTGAAGAGCGGGCAGAGATACTAGAGATGTTAAGGCGGGGTAACCTCACGCATCGTGAAATCGGCAGGCGTGTAAATCGCGCTCAATCGAGCATCAGTAAGCTCGCTCGCGATGCCAACATCACACCTGTGAATAGGCGCAAGCGCTCTCCTGCAGCTAAGGACGTGGAAGGGACCTTCTCTCGCGACGAAAGAGTGAACCTTGCGGATAAGGTCTTAGGTGTGGTGTCTGGCTTAGTAGAAGAAGGCGGCCTCTCCCCTAAAGACCTGAGGGAGACCACGCTGGCTTTAAAGGAAGCCTTGGCCGCTCGGAGGATGGAGGATCAGCCGGAGGAAGAGAAGAAGGCTGACGATGTCGTTTGGGACTCGACCTTTGCGATTCCGGGTGAGAGTAGAGGTATTGGGTATGACCCCAAAACATATGTGGGCAGGGAAATGATTAAGCTCAAGGAAGAGCTAGAGCGTGGGGAGACACAAGAAGGAGGCCACCCTGGAGAGGGGTACAGACATGCCTGAGCTGAGAGACCTCTTATCCAAGGCGGTGCTAACCGTGGCCGTTGCGGGTGCGTATACCCTGATGCTCTTCCTAATTGCACTTGTGTACCACGCGCTGAAGTGAAGGAAAGGGTGGTTGTCGCCCACTGGGTTTAATAGGAGCCTGGGGCGACGTAAAGCCTGGCCAGCTCCCACCACTTCGCTCATGGGCTCTAGTTCTCACGGGGCTAGAGCCTTTTCTCCTAGGCTATCCTGACCACGGTTTCCCGGAGCTGTTTGCCTTCCGGCCGAGGGTGTAATGTAGGCCCGCGATCCTCCGCCCTCAGGGACCGCGGCCTCCCCGTGTTTATCTTATCCAAGTCACGTCGAGGGTAGCCTGCAGCAAGTTAAGCAGGGTCAGCTCCCGGCTCAAGTCTCGTTCGGGTCGTGCCTGATCTTAGATGATTGTAATGCACGTTACCGCCGTACATCCTATGCATAGGATGGTCCAGACGCCTGGAATATTGGAGACGGCATAACCTTATCCTGCCCAGGAGACGAACGAGGTTAGCCGTGGGCGGACAGAAATTTCACCCAAAGGGCGCACAGTGCCCCTTTGGGGGCGACGAGATTGCCCCCTAAAGAGCATCGAGTCCCGGCCCGCCTAGAAAGATATGCGGCTTATGAAGGCGGGCCGGTGCCACCAGCATACTTCCTACAAGGTACTCGAAAAACCCGCTCTGCAGATGCTTAACGGTGTCCTAACATTTTATTACGGGGCCTTAAACTTTAGCTGCTACTATGGAGATAGTGACCCCGGTGGGGACGAGGCCGGGGGTAACTGAGGGGTTGGGCACGGGGAGTGTCCGGCCCCTCTTTCTTGCCCGTAGGTTGGGTAGAAGTAGTAGCGTACTTGATGACCGCTCGACGGAGCAGCCGGGAGAAGGGGGATGGTTTGAGCAAGGCTAGACGATTGAGGTTGTTAGTAGGGACGTTTGTATTGGCCTTGTCGGTGATCCTGACCGGCTGCAGCGGCTCGGGGACTAAGGAGGAGCGGAAAGAGGATCTCGAAAAGATGAAGATGTTAAAGAAGCAGCAAGAAAAGAAGCAGGAAGAAAAGGAGAAGGAGGAGAAGTCTCAAACGGGGATTAGGACGGCCATAGCCCCGATCGTATCGCATCAGGAACTGCCCGGGGCGTAACTCTTAGCCAGGATGCAGCGTCTCATAAGTACCCCCGGCGGACTTCCTTATCTCGGGTCTCCCCCGTTGATATGCTGCTCACCCCCGCTGGGGGTTTTCCTTTTTCTTGCCTGAAGGGCGCGGAGCCCCGGCCCGCCTCCCGGAAGCCAACTGGTCACACGCTCTTTTTGGAAACGAGTGTCTGAGGCGGGCCGGTGTCACCAGCATACCTCTTGGTAAAGTTAGCCTCAACCTAGCAGGCGAGAGCCCAGGTCCAAGGCTAGTCGATAGGCGAACGGCGTAACCCCTAGCCGGTGCGCATGAGTCATATTAGTTGCCCTCGGTGGCAACTTTGTGTCGTGTACGAGGTTTCTGCAGCCACGCCGCCGGGGGCTATCTCTTGCTTTCACGCCACGCGAGAGGGACCCTGGCTTCTAACGACTTGCGGGCCTATCTATAGAGGAGTAGGCTAATAATTACGCATGGCGGGAGTCGGTCGCTGGTCCTCCTACCAGCACAACAAACTGGCCGGCTCCCTTCTCTATCGTAGACTTACCCGGCCCCTTGCCGTTGGAACTCCTCCAAAAGTTCCTGCACCGCGGTGAGGGGCTATCTTCTTGCCTCCAGGACGCGCGGCAAAAAGCGCCGGGGGGAGTAACCCGGCGCTTAAGGAGACGCAAGCTTCCTGATTAGGAGGAAGCTGCCCTACGAGGGTGTCACCATACCTTAAGAAGACGCTAAGAAAGCGATGTAGAGCTGTGCGCGGGCTGCCTACCGAGGGGCGCGAAGCCCCGGTCCTAATGGGTGGCCTACTCCAACCCGAAGAACCTTCTCCAGGAAGCGGCGGATTGTACGAACCGCTTCGGGAATAGAAAAGGCCGGAGCCCCGAAGGACCCCGGCGTTAAGTCCCCTAGCCTGGGGCTATACAGCCCACCAACCGTTCTGGGGCATAATCTCGGGGCCAGCGGCACGGAACCAGGCCCCCCATGCTTGGCCGTAGCACCAGTACTCACTACCGTAGTAGTCACAGTACCAGTAATCCCCGGAGTTCGGGTGGTACCACGTATCCGCCGATGCTACGGAAGCTGCGCTGGTAATCAGCACAAAGCTAACCAAGATAAGCACTAAAACCCTCTTCACCTTTTCTCCCTTCGTCTCAACTACCGTTTATACGGGGCACTATCCGCCCACCGACCAGCACGCCTTGGGTAATCCGGTTTTGGACCGGACGGCATGAGTGCACATGTCGAGCAGACCTTGTGAAGGCGGCAGCCCGTCGGTCTTGGCCGCTTCCAACTCGGCCACGTGCTCGCTTTGGATTCGGGACTGCTCCGAGGAGCAAACCGGATCTTGGAAACAGGGCACGACTGTGCCGTCATGGGGGATATCGATCTCCATCGGGACTTCTACCTCGGGTGGGATTTCTACCTCGGGTGCGACCGACTCCGGACCAGCCGCCTGCTGAGATTCAGGACTAGGACTGAGTGCCTGCGCGGGGGAAGGAGCAGGGGCGGGCACCACCACGGTAGTCTCCTTAATGATCGTCCTCTCCGCGGTCGTGGGTTCTGCGGTAGTTTCCTCCGTAGCCCCCTCGCGGGATTCCTCGGGAGTGCCAGCCTCTTTCTCTTGAGCGCAACCCCCTATTAAGAGAACGGCCGACAGTAACAGCGCTACGAGCAAGCCCGCCTTCATGCAGCCCTAGGTTCGGTCCTGCCAGCCCGGTAACGCCCTGAACCACGTCCACTCACCAGTGCTCATGTCTGGCGCATTGCACCAGTACGTGTAGCGGTCGTAGATCCCGCCGTCGTAGTAGTAGTCACACCGCCACTGGCCAACGTTTTCGTACGGGTGCTCTATCCATTCTGCCATCGCCGTAGTACTCATTGTGCTCAGCATTACGGCGGCCGTAGCCCCCAGTAGCATCATCTTCCTCACCCGTGTTCCTCCCTCTATTAGATCGGTTGCCAGCCCTCTACCTGTTGCATCATCTCCGGGCTTATGGCGCGAGCCCACTGGCCATCCTGTGTGTAGCACCAGAATTCGACTCCGTAATAAGCACACCAGGCGTATCGACCGCTGGTAGGATGGTATAGCCACTGCCCTCCCTCTTGGGCCGAAGCCGGTACCGCTGCCAGAACCGCCACCAGTAGCGCCGCCAGGATCAGTAGTGTTGCTCTGTACATGTCCATCCTCCTCCAGTTAAGAGGACCGGAGCCCTCCTAATCAGCACCTTTTAAAAGCCGAGGTCTACTTCGGCTTGATTTCTTCCGCTCTTAAAGAGGTTGGTATCTTTCAGTAACAACTTCAAACCCGAAGCGTCTGGAGCTAAGGAGAAGATTACCCGGCCATTTTCCGTCACTCCGGGGTCCACTTGCTCTAGGAAAATGTTCAGTTCGTTCGGGATGTAGAGTAGAGTGTCGGTATCCGGCTCTGAGCTTCGGCCCGAAGAATCGACCACCTCCAGGGCTTGTTGGTGCAGCGTTTTCGCCTTGTCGCCATTATTCGCAGATTAAATGTTCGCTAAACTGCTAGGAGGGTGCTTCCGGAGGCGTGTTACCCGATTAGGACGCGCACCGCGAGGGGTACGTATCGGAGCGATGGGTGGTCTCCTCGCCGACGTTGCACAGTGGATCACGGACGCCGTCTACGCCTTCGGCTACGTCGGCGTATTCGTCCTGACCTTTTTGGGGAACCTGCACCTGCCCGTCCCAACACAGCTGACCCTGCCCCTCTCTGGCTACCTGGTCTGGGAGGGGCGCTTCTCGTTCACCGCGGTGATGGTGGCGTCGACAGCGGCGGCGGTGGGGGTCTCCTTCGTCTTCTATTATCTGGGGGCCCGTGTCAGTGAGGAGAGTCTGCGCCGATTCGTGGGACGGTACGGACGGTTCGTGCTCGTGCGCGAGTCCGACCTGGACAAGGTGAGCAAGGAGTTCGAGCGCCACGGCGGGAAGGCCATCCTGATCTTCCATCTCGTGCCGGGCATAGGCGCCTTTATCTCGATACCGGCGGGTATCAAGCACATGCCCATCCGCTGGCGGTTCTTGATCTACACTATCTTGGGCAGCTTCCTGTACAACGTGGCGCACGTTGGCCTGGGTTGGGCTCTAGGCTCTCAGTGGACGCTCGTGGAGCACTACGGGGCGATTATCGAGTATGTGGTTCTGGCCGCTGTAGCGGGAGGGATTATCTGGTTTATCTGGCGCCGGTGGAAGGATCGCGGATAATCGAGACGAGCCCAAGCTAGGAGACCGAGGGCCTCGAAGAAAACCAGGAAGCCCTCACCTAAAGCAACGGGATCCACGTCGGGGCTCTCGCTCCAGCCTGATAGCAAGTCAAATCTCCCAAGTCTCGGGCGCCCCGGAAGGGGCGCCTTTGCTTTGCCCTCTTTTGCGCAATCACCCTCTTGTGGCAGCTACGCGAGATGCGCTATTGACGACATCAATACCTCATTGTGTTGCCGTAGCTTTAGAGCGGAAGAGGCCGAAGGAGGAGGTGTAGCCGTGCAAAAAGGTCGTGCCGCCGACCGGACCTATCTCCCCGTTGCAGAAGAAGCCGCCCACGGGGACGTCGCCCAGGTGCTGTTTGAAGACGCCGGTGTCGAAGTTGGGCCTTCCGTAGAGGTACTCACCACGCCCGAGGCAGGAGAAGAGGAGGGCGCCGGAGACCTCATTTTTGCGGGGTAGGGTGTTCTCGTAGCCGGTTAGCACGGCGTGAAGGTCTTGGGCAGAGGCTTCGGCGTCACGGAGGTGGAAGCGGACGCGCATCCCCTCCCCCAGGTACTCGCCGACGGCCACGGCTCCGCTCGTCTGGTCGATGCCGATGAGGTTCCGGATCAGGAAATCCCCGGCTTTGGGCTCCTCCTCGAACTCGTCCATGACGACACCGACAAAGAGTGACGCCTGGGCGAGCCCGCGATCGCGCTCGTCGAGCCCCGCGAAGAGCTCTTCCAGAGCCGAGAAGGCCGTCCGTCCGTCGAGCTCGTAGAGGACGTTCTCCTTGCAGCTCGTGATCTGCATCAGTGGGCCCACGGGCCTGCAGCCCTGGGCGACGACGGTGTCCACGAGCACGTTGCCACTGAGAGCGGCGCCGACGATGCCGGAGGTGTGGACCTCGCTATCCAGGAAGAGGGTGTTAAGGCCGGGCGAGGTACCGCCGCTGGCGAGGCCCCCGATCTTGGCCGAGCCGGGGAAGGCGTAGTCGAGGCCGGCGAGTAACGCCTCCGGACGGGAGGTGAAGGGGTCGGCGAGCAGGACGAACTGCGGCTCTTCGCTCCGCTCCGCGCCGACGAGGTTCTCCCAAGAGTCCGGCGGCCCGTCGAGGTCCGGTAGCGCGCCGTCATCAAGGTGGAATGGGCGCACCGCGACGTCCGGGAGCCGGGCGGCGGTGAGGGTCACGGCCGGGAGACGCTCGGCCTCCTCGCCCCCCCCGATCACACCACCCCCCGAACAACCGAGGAGGGTTTCGGGACCGAGGGACCCTATCAAGACCTCGTGCAACCGATTGTGGAACTGCGCGAAGTGCGGCGTGAGGAAGGTGAGTGCGAGCGTAACGGGACCGGGACCCAAAGAACCCCGGACGCTCGCCGCACATTCGAGCAGGGCATCCTCGAAAACTGTCTTCCGGGATATGGCAGTCGCCCACTTCAATACTCAACCTCCACTCTCTACAACGTCTTCCCCACCTTTATACCGCGAGGCGAGCCCGGCAGTGGAGCAGGTACAGGAAAAGCGCCCCCCCGAGCGCCGCCGGAAAGAGCAGCCCAGAGAAGAAGTCTACCCCGATCCAAAAGGCCACGGCGACGAGCAAACTGTCGAGTAGGCCGGGCGGTGGCGAGACGCTCCCCCACCTCCGACGCCCGAGGGCGAGGAGTATGGCGGCGGCCAACGTACTGGAGAAGAGCCAACCGAGGTAGTTCGTGACCGGTACGCCATAGTAGCTACCGCCCTCCGGCCAGACCCAGAAACCCAGAGAGGCGGCGCCAGGGTCCAGGACGCTATCCACGAGGGTGAGGAGAACCGCTGCCGGGAATACGGAGAGAAAGCGGCGCCAGGAACTGGTCTTTCTCTCCAGGATAGTCGCGGCGACGGTACCGAGGACGAGTGGAACCCAGGAGAGGGGCAAGAGGTACGGGACGAGGCCCGCGACCTTCGGGCCTAAAGAGTCGCCGTAGTAGAAGGGGCCGTACGGGAAGCCGGTCAGGACGCCGGTCATCTCTATCGCGTAGCCGAAGGCGCTCAAGCACAGGAGCGAGAGGGCGGCCCTCCTCGGGCCCAAGAACTGCCACAGGGCGACGAAGGAGGGCAAGGCTATGACGAAGGTGGAGACAAAGGAGGCTACACCCGCGCCGGGTGTATCCGGGAAGTTGACGGTGAGGTAGGCGGCACCGAAGAAGAGGACGCTTGCGGCTAGAAGGGGTCGGGGGGTGGGGCGGAAGGGATACGGGATCACCGTTACATACTATCCCAATCGTGGAGCCTCCGGCTGGTATATTAGGTCCGTGCTCGGGCGGCTCTTTCACATCTCGCGGCCGGTGCTCTGGATCAACACCGTCGGTCCCGCCGTGATCGGGATGTGGCTCACGGGCGAGCTGTGGCGGTGGGAGGCCCTGCCGCTCCTTCTGTGGCTCACGCTGCCGTTCAATCTCCTGATCTACGGTGTCAACGATGTCTTCGATCAGGAAACCGACGCTAAAAACCCCCGTAAGGGCACCCTGGAGGGAGCTAAAATCCTGCCGGAGGAGGCCCACCCCATCTGGCGCGGCGTCCTCCTCACGAACGTACCGTTCCTCGTCTACCTTATCAGCGCCCTACCGTACGGTGCGGTCTTCTGGATCATCCTCTACGCCGCTCTCTTCGTCGGCTACTCGGCCCCTCCCCTCAGGTTCAAGGCGCGCCCCTACCTGGACTCTTTGAGCAACGCGGCCTACTCCTTTCCGCTCGTCTTCGTACCGCTCGCACTCGAAAGCCCGGTCGTCTGGCCGGCGGCCCTGGGGCTCATGGCCTGGAGCGCGGCCAAGCACACCTTTGACGCGGCTCAGGACGTCGACGAGGACCAGAAAGTAGGGATCTCGACGACGGCGGTCTGGCTCGGCGTCAGAGGCGTGGTCCTCTGGAGCGGGGCGTGGTGGACGGTAGCCACGGTCTGCTTCGCCCTCGCGAGCCCGCTCGTGGCGCTGGTGAACGCGGTCTACGCTGGGGGGCTGTTGTACGCGCTGCACCAGGAACCGACGCCGGAGACGGGACACCGACTCTACAACTACTCCATCACCTTTCCGTACGTGGCGGGGACGGTAGCCGGGGTGCAGTTGGTCGGGGCGATCTCCCTGGGGATGTACCCGTGAGCGCGCCGCGAAAGCGAGTAGTCGTCGTGGGGGGTGGCATCGGAGGGCTCGCCGCGGCAGCCCTCCTGAGGCGCGCCGGAAACGAGGTTACGTTACTTGAGGCGAACGATTACCTTGGCGGCAAGAGCCGGCGCATCACGCTCGGCGGCCAGCGGGTGGACACCGGCCCCGCCATCGTCACCTTCCCCGGGGTGTGGGAGGAGTTTTTGCGACGCTGGGATGCGCTCGGCGAAGAAGACAACGGAGGAGAAGCAGGGGAGGTCGCCGGCCTACGGCTGGAGCGGCTGTCCGAGGTCGGCACGTACTACTATCGGGGGGAGGTCTCTACGCTGCCAGTCGGGAAGGGGCATTCCTGGCGCGAGGCGTGGGAGCGGTTCGTTAGCCTGCACGGCGGGCTCGGAGCGGACGTTACGCGCCTGTTGACGACCGACTGGCACGACCCCGCCCTCCGCCCGGCGCTCTTACGGCTCCTCCGCCTCTACGGCGCCCGGCAGACGACGAGGAGTTACCTGGACAGCCTAAAGTGGCTCCCGGAGGGCCTCAGGGAGGTCATCGCGATACACACGCTGAACGCCGGGGCGGGACCGGCGCGGACCCCGGCGCTCTACGCCAGCATGCCGGCGATCATGGCCGAAGATGGGGTGTGGGCGCCGGAGGGCGGCGTCTACGAAATCGTCCGGGCGCTAGGGCGGCTCGCGCGGTCGAGCGGGGTAGAGCTGAAGACGGGAGAGCCAGTCTACCGGATTGAACCGGGAAGGGTGACGAGCACGCGCGCCGGGTACGCAGCCGATGCGATAGTGAGCGGCCTCGATGCCGACCGGTTAGAGAGCATCCTCACGCCCGGCAAGAAAGCTTCTAGAGAGAGGCTCTCCTGCTCGGGGGTCGCGATCTACGCGGCGCTCGAGCAGGAGTTGCCCGAGGTAATCGCGAACCACGGCGTCGTATTACCATCGGAGCCGTCGGCGCTGTACCGGAGCCTGGAGATCGGGGAAGAGCCCGCGGAGGCGATGGCCTTCGTAGACTACTACCGGCCCGGCGAACTCTACCCGAACCAGAAAGGCGTGCTCGCGCTGGGGCTCACCGCTCCGCCGAACGGTAGGGAGTACGGTTTAGAAGACGCTTTCGTAGCGCGGGAGATGCAGCGGGTTGGACGCACGCTCGGCCTGCCGCGCCCCGTTAGCGAGTACTTCGAGGAGTACGAGGTACTGCATCCCCGGTACTTCGGTGGATCGGGTTCGGCGGGTGGAGCGCTCTACGGCGTCGTCCGACCTTTCTGGATGAGCGGTCCACTGCATCGTCCCCGATACTCAGACCGTAGGCGACCCTGGCTGTGGCGGGTCGGGGCGTCCGTACACCCGGGTGGTGGGATACCGGCGGTGTTGGGCGGGGCCATGATCTCGACGGGCAGGCTACTGAAGGCGCTAGGGAAAAAGTGAACCGGGGGGAGAGATGACCGTAGCTCTGGAATCCCAGCGGCACCTCTTCGAAATCCCCGAAGAGATCTCCTACCTGAACTGCGCCTACATGTCGCCGCAGCTCCGGGCGGTGCGAGAGGCGGGCGAAAAGGCCGTCGCACGGAAGTCGCACCCGTGGGAGATCTCCCCGCGGGACTTCTTCGAACATTCGGAGACGGCCCGGGAACTATTCGCGCGGGTGGTCGGCGGAGATGCGGAAGGGGTAGCGATCATCCCCTCGGTCAGCTACGGGATGGCCGTCGCCACGGCGAACATCCCGGTGAAGAGGGGGTATAACGTCGTGGTCCTGGCGGAGCAATTCCCCTCGAACGTCTACCCCTGGCGCGAGTTGGCGAAGCGCAAAGAGGCCGCGGTCGTGACCGTGCCTAGACCCCGCGACCACGACTGGACCAGCGCCGCGCTCGCGTGCGTGGACGAACAAACCGCGGTCGTAGCCGTACCTAACTGCCACTGGACGGATGGGTCCTGGCTCGATCTCGCACGCGTCGGTGAACGGGCCAGGGAGGTCGGGGCGGCGCTCGTGGTGGACGCCATCCAGTCACTCGGGGCGCATCCATTCGACGTCCGGGAGGTGCAGCCGGACTTTCTAGTCGCCTCGTCGTACAAGTGGCTGCTCGGGCCTTACGGGCTCGGTTTTCTGTATGCCGGCGAGAGGTGGCGGGAAGGGGAACCGATAGAGCACAACTGGATCAACCGCGCCGGCAGCGAGAACTTCTCGCGACTCGTGGAGTACGAAAACGCCTTCCAGCTTGGCGCCCGGCGCTTCGACGTCGGCGAGCGGAGCAACTTCGTGCTGCTCCCGATGGCTATCGCGGCGCTCCGCCAGATCTTGACCTGGGGCGTCGAGAACATCTCCGAGAAGATCGGGAATCTCACGAACCTCATCGAAGCGGAGGCGAAGAGGCTCGGCATAGAAGCGGTCCCAGCGCCGATACGCGTCAAGCACATGATTGGGCTTGGACTCGGTGCCGAACCTCCCGAAGACCTCGCCACCCGGCTCGCCGCCGAGAACGTCTTCGTCAGCGTCCGCGGCAGCAGCATCCGCGTCTCGCCGCACCTGTACAATACCGAGCGGGACGCCGAACGACTCTTCGATTCTCTCTTCAGGCACCTCCGGTAGGGCGCAGATCGAGCGCGCCCTACCGGCTACCGTATACCCTGGTTTCAGGAGGGCTCCGAAAAGCACCGTCCTGGGGCCAGATCTCGTCAAACGAAAGAGGAGTGTGGGAGCGTGCGCATCGGGCTACAGGTTCCGAGCTTCACCTGGCCGGATAGAATGGACGGGATAGGGTCCAAACTGGCCGAGATCGGCAAGACCGCCGACGAGGCGGGGTTCGCGAGCCTCTGGGTGATGGACCACTTCTTCCAGATAGAATACGTCGGCCCGGCCGAGGACCCGATGCTCGAAGGCTACAGCGCCCTAAGTTACCTGGCAGGGGTTACGGAGCGGATGAGGCTCGGCACCCTGGTCACCGGCGTGATCTACCGCTACCCAGGCATCCTCTTGAAGACCGCGACCACACTCGACGTGCTCTCGGGCGGCAGGGCGTACCTCGGCATCGGCGCGGGCTGGTTCGAGCGCGAGGCGCGAGGTTTGGGCGTCCCCTTCCCCTCGACAAAAGAACGCTTCGAGCGCCTCGAGGAGACCCTGCAGATCGCCCACCACATGTGGTCAGGCGAGGTAGCGCCGTACCGCGGGAACCACTACCATCTCGAAGAACCACTCAACAGCCCCCAGGCGCTTTCGAGACCGCACCCGCCGATCATGGTCGGCGGCATGGGCGAGAGGAAGACACTGCGGCTAGTGGCGCAGTACGCCGGCGCCTGTAACCTGTTCGCCTTCGCAGGGGTCGACGCGATCCGCCACAAGCTCGACGTTTTGCAGGGCCACTGCGAGGAACTCGGGCGTTCTTACGAGGAAATCGAGAAAACCGCTCTCGGCACCGTCAACCTCGCGCCGGACGGGATGACGGCGGAAGGGGTGATAGAGCTGTGCCGCGACTTAGGCGAGGCCGGTATAGAGCACCTAATCTTCAACATGCCGAACGTCCACGAGATAGAGCCGCTCGAAACTTTTGGAGAAGAGATCATCCCGGCCGTAGCGGACCTCTAGCGCCCCGGAACTGTTTCTTCAGGATCGCGTACACGTTTATGTTCCGGTAAGCGCCCTTGATGTACTCTCTCTGGCGGAGCGTGCCCTCGTAGGCCATCCCGGCCTTTTCCATGACGCGCGCGGAAGCGGCGTTCTCGGCGATACAGCGAGCTTCGACGCGGTTCAGGTTCATCCTCTCGAAGCCGAAGGAGATCAAAGCTCGCACCGCCTCGGGCATGAGCCCCCTTCCCCAATACTCCCGGGAGAGCACGAACCCCACCTCGGCGCGGGCGTGCTCGGTCTCCCAGTTCACAAGACCACACGCGCCCACGAAGCGGTGGTCGCCCTTGTACACGATCCCCCAGTCCGGCTCGCCGCCGTTCTCGTATTTCTGGGTCACGAGCTCCAGAAAGACCCTGGAGTCCTCGATGGAACTGTGCCTCTCCCAAAGCGTGTAGCGGGACACTTCTCTATCTGAGGCGTAGGCGAACACGGCCTCGGCGTCGTCGAGGGTCATTTTGCGCAGGCTCAGGCGGTCCGTCTCCAGGGTCGGGAGGTCTTTGAAAGCTTCTGGAACCTCCGCGAAATCCCGGCGCGTCAACGGTAGCTCGGCCTGGAGTCGGGCGAGGTGGCCGGGTACGGATATCCCTCGTCGGGGACACGCTTGCGCCAGGCGAGCTCGATCCAGAGGACGGCGAGGAAGAACGACCCGAAGGTGAGCGAGCCGAACGGGAAGGCGTGGTCGAAGCTCATGAAGAACACGGGGAGCGGCAGCACGAAGAGCGGTGCCCGGGGCGCGCCGGCCCAAAACAGCGCCACGGCGGCCGCGACGAGCGCGACGATCCAGGCGAATATCCCGATGGTGAAGAAGAGGTTTTTCGTCGGGTCCCTAAAGAGTATCTCCACGGCCCCGGCGATGGCGGCTTGCTCCCCGGCGGGAAGGTTCGTGGCGCTGCGGGCCAGGATACCGGTACTTATCCCGGCCACGGCGTCCCCGATGTCGTAGAACAGCGCGAAGACCACTGCCGCCACCTTGCTGACCGTCGCGGCGAAGCTATCCAAACCCTCGGTCAACAACCACACCGCCGCGCCCATGAACGCGAAGAGGACGAACTGGATCGTGTGCAGCGCCATCCACCAGCTCGCTACGGGTACCAGCTCACCCACGATATCTTCGTAGGGCAACGGGTGAAAGAGCATCAGGACGGCCGTAACTAGCGGCGTGCCGAGCAGTACGAGCCGGCGAAGGACAGGGTTGAACGACATCCTTGAATCTACCTCCCGATTTGCGGGGATATCCCGATATTCAAGCGCCGCCCGCGCCGTTCGGCAAGGGTGGCGTGAGCTCCGGGAACTCGCGCCAGCTCCCGAAGCCGTGGATATCTTTCCTCCCAGCGACGAGCTCGCGGTTCCAGGGTTGTATCTTGGTCGCGGCCCAGAGACCGGCGTCGGCGACGCGTGCGATAGTCCCGGGGTGGTCGTCCACCATGCCGAAAGCCCCCAGGTCGTGGAGTATGCCGAGCTTCTCCTCGGTGGTAACGGTGAGACCCACGTCCGGTCCGAAGTGCTCCTTTAACCAGGGCTCGAGGCACGGGGTCATGGCCTCGGGGTCCCAATTGTGGGTTATGAAGTGGACTTTAATCCCCTGCTCCTGAAGAGCGCGCAGGACCTCGGGCGAGCCGGGGTAAGGCTCGCGTTCGCGGACGCGGCGTGGCGAGAGGGCGCGTTCGTAGACCTCCATCGCCGCCTCTTCGCCGTAGGCGTCGAGGACGTGGGTCCAGGTGGTGATGGCCTCCAGGTTCAGCCGCTCACCGGTAACGTCGAGGACGGCCTCGCAGACCCACTCAGTAAGGTCCCATATAGTGGAATCCACATCTAAGCCTAGAGTAGGGCTCAACCGACCAGCTCCTCGATCGGGATCGCCTCGGTTAGGCCAGACTCGGGATCTACTACTGCGTAATCTGCTCCGGCCTGCCGCGCCACGAGGGCGTGGCGTCTCAGGCCGTCCTCATTGTCTATCTTGCCGAGACTGTCGGGTAGATCCAAGTGAGCGGCCCTCTGGCGGAAAGCGCGGGTCTTTTTGGGGGTGCTGAAGAGCGCAGCTACCAGCACCTCGCCCTCTTCGGTCTCGACGGAGATCAGGGGCGCCTCTCCCATCTCCTCGCTTATGAGATAGAGGGGAAAGGGAATCTCCCGCGCCCTCTCGGCGGCTTTGACCGCGACGTCGCTCGCGTGAAAGAGACCGGTCCCACTCCCCGAGACTACGAGCACGTAATCCTCACCCGCCGCCGCGAAGACCTCGACCGCGCCCCAATCTCCGAGCTCACCCGGCTGGAGCCCGGCCAGAGCATCCATCCCGTGCTCAGAGGCGCCAGCGGAGAACTCCCGAGCGAGCCCTTCATCGGAGAAGAGGACGCCTACCATGGCCGGCTCGCTGCCGACTTCAGTCTCCTGCAAGGCGTCTCGTCCCTCTTGATCTACCAGCCGGTAGAGAGGTAGTCGGGGTAGTTTGTCCAGGCTCAGTTCTCGTTCGGCCCCGTTCACACCTCGTACCCCACTACCGGCTCCATCTGCTGCAGGTGCGCGCTCAGCTGCACACGTTTGGGTATCGTCCTGAGCGTAGCGTCACGCACTCGGCGAAGGAGCGGGTTCTCCAGTTGCCCGATCCACCCGAGACGCCGCGACTGCCGGACGACGTACGCCACCCGGTCGGCGCGACGCTCCTCGTAGAGCCGAAGAGCGGCTTCGATATCGCCCTCTTCATCTAAGGACCTGGCAAGGACCACCGCGTCTTCTATAGCCTGACAGGCGCCCTGGCCGAGATCGGGGGTCATCGGGTGGGCCGCGTCGCCCAGAAGCGTAAAGCGGCCCTCGCCCCAACGCTTTGCGGGCTCACGGTAGTAGACACCGTCTCGGTGGATGCCGGAGTCCTCCGTCACCCTTATGATTGTAGGGATCGGCTCGTGCCAACCTCCGAAGCGTGCGAGCAGTTCCTCTTTACGTCCCGACCGGGGACCTGCGTTCTCTTCCCCCTTCGGCGCGTTCTTTGTGGCGTACCAGTACACCCGCCTCCGCCGGAGCTTGACCAACCCAAACCGCTCGCCCCGGCCCCACGTCTCGAGCGCGCTCCCGCCGGGAAAGGGCTCGTCTCCCAACTCCGCCACCCCACGCCAGGCCACGTAACCGGCGTAGAGGGGCGGCCCGTCGTCGAGTAGTTGCCTCCGTACCACCGAGTGGAGGCCATCGGCCCCGATCAGGACTTCGCAACGCTCCTCTCGCCCGCCGGCGAAGCGCGCCACGATGCCGCCTTTGTCCTGTTCGAAGCCAGTAAACTCAACGCCTAAGCGTATCGTCTCTTCGCCCAACGCCGCGTGAAGCGTCTTCTGGAGGTCCGCCCGGTGCACGACCGCGGTGACGTCCCCGAAGCTCTCCTCCATCGCAGCGGCCGGCATCTCGTAAAATACCTCTCCGTTCGGGGAGCGCAGCTCGCTTTTCGGGCGCAGGGGCTTCCCGACCGCCAGCACCGCCTCGTACAAACCGAGCTTTCGTAGAGCCTTCATCGCGTTGGCCCACAACGAGATGCCTGCCCCGATCTCGCGCAGCTCGCCCGCCTTCTCAAAGACCGCGGCCTCCACGCCAGCCCGTCGCAGCGCTACCGCCGCCGTGAGCCCACCGATGCCCCCGCCGACGACAATAGCCCTCATGAGGAGCGCCGCACTTTTAGAGCAGGAGAGACTTGCGCTTAACGAGCTGTCTGGCCAGAGAAACCAACTCGTCGGGGAGGAAAGGTTTGCGCAGGACGCGTACGGAGCCGTGCGTCCTCTCGCCCAGCCTGCGGGCGACCGGGTCCCTCTTCGAGATCGTAAGGACCACGGGTATCTTCTGGGTCTTGGGCATCGCCTTCAGGCAGTGGCAGGCTTCGAGGCCGTCTACCTCGGGCATGGTGGCGTCCATGACTATGAGGTCCACCCTCCGGCTCAGGGCCTCCTGGATCGCCTCCTGGCCGTCGGCGGCCTCGATTACTCTGAAGCCGGCCTCGCGCAAGGCGTCAGCGGCCTCTTCCAGGAGCACGGCATCGTCGTCTGCGAGCATGACTGTGTACGCCATGAACGGGGATTTTACACCAACTTCCGTATAAAACACGTCCCGTATGGTCCAACGCTCGGGGCGAGATGCGTTAAACTCTTCAAAGCCGGAAAATTCTACTCTCTAGTGACGAGGGGTGAGCGTGAAAGCGCAGAAGTATTACCGCAAAGGCTTCAAGTTGCGGGAGAACATCCAGCACCTCCTCAACCGCGACTACCGCTCGGAGGTCGTAGACAAGGTACGTGCGAACGGCAACGTCTTCGAAGCTGACGGTCTCACCTTGCTTATCGCCGACGAGTTCGGATTCTGCTACGGGGTAGACCGAGCAGTGGACTACGCCTTCCAGACCCGCGAGAAGTTCCCCGACAGGCGCGTCTACATAACAGGAGACATGATCCACAACCCCTCGATGAACGACCGCCTCCGGGAGATGGGCATAGAGTTCCTCTCCGAGGGCTTCAACGGCCGTCCGGACGAGAAATTCGACACGTTAGGCCCCGAGGACGTCGTCCTCCTCCCCGCCTTCGGCGCGCCCGTAGACTGGGTCAACAGGCTTCGCGAGCGCGAGTGCATCGTCGTGGACACCACCTGCGGCTCGGTCCTCTCGGTGTGGAAGCGCGTCGCCCGCTACGCCAAAAAGGACTTCACGAGCATAATCCACGGCAAGTACTACCACGAGGAGACCAAGGCCACCGCCTCCCAGACCCTCGCAGACGGCGGCAACGGCAAGTACCTCATCGTCCGAAACCTTGAGGAGACCGGCCACATCGTGGACTTCATCCTCGGGAAGATGGACACGAATGAGCTAAGGGAGAGGCTCGGCCACGGCATGTCCCCCGGCTTCGACCCCGAGACCGACCTAAAGAAGCTCGGCGTCGCCAACCAGACCACGATGTTGATGAGCGAGACGATGGCGGTAGGCGAAGAGCTGAGGAAAGCGATGGTCGAG
Source organism: Rubrobacteraceae bacterium (assembly GCA_036519775.1). GTDB lineage: Bacteria > Actinomycetota > Rubrobacteria > Rubrobacterales > Rubrobacteraceae > Rubrobacter_F. The sequence continues at coordinate 2,658 of DATDKT010000224.1, read as the reverse complement.
CAGTACGGCGAGGAAAACCTAGCGGAGCATTTCGAGCTCTTCGACACCATCTGCTCAGCCACGCAGGACAGGCAGGACGCTCTCTTCGAGTTGCTCGAGCATCCTCTGGATGCCGCGATCATCGTCGGCGGCTACAACTCCTCAAACACCAACAACCTAGCTATTATCGCCAAAGATAGGGTCCCGAGGAGCTACCACATAGCGAGCGGTGACTGCATAAGCGGCAACGTCATCCGGCACAAGCCCCCCGGTACCCCCCTCGACCCGCGCGAGGAGGTCGAGGAGGAAGGGTGGCTACCCGCAGGCCCGATGCGGGTCGGGCTTACCGCTGGGGCCTCTACGCCGAACTCCCAGATAGGGCTCGCCATCGAGCACATTCTCGAAGCGAGGAACCTCTCGCCCGAGCTGGTACTCGCTTAGAGGATCGAACCTAGTCTAGCGGTTCTCCCCGTCGATCTCCAGGACCTTGCGGGCGATGTCGGCGAACTCCTGGGCCTCCGCAGGGTCTGGCTCGACAGTGGCGCCGGTATCGAGGACCATCTGCACGTCGCCCTTTTTGGCCCCCTCCGAATCCCGCAAGTAGTTGAGTAGGGCGTAGAAGGCGCCGGCGGCGGCGCCTAACAGGACCAGGCGACCGAAGATCCTCTTCACCCCTGCGCCCCTTCGCCAGAGCCGGTCACCTTCTCGATCTCTTTACGGACGTTGCGCATGTCGTAGAGGACTAGGCCGACCCGGGCGTCGGGGCCGGTCGTCGCGACGAGCGTCCCACCCCCTTCGAGGCCGACGAGTAGGACGTGGCCTCCTTCCCCCTTGATCCTGACCTGAGAGAAAGAGCTTCCACCGTTCTCCCGCGCGATCCGACGACCGGTACCGGCCAAACCCGCTAGCATAGCAGCGTACCGCTCTCGATCAACCCCGGGCGGCAGTGTCGAAGCCTCGAGCTCCCCATCCTTGAGAAGAACCGCTGCCGTTACGACCTCCCCGGAGAGCGCCCGCAGGTTCTCGAGCACCCCTTCCAACTCCCCCGCACCGGTCGCGCCGGCTGCACCACCCTCGGCCATCTTCCTCCTTCCGTCCCCGCACATCTCTCAGGGCACGAATTATACCAACCCCCGGCGGCACCCCTGGCGAGGCCGCGCCTTAACACGAAACTACGCGGATGGTATATTCTCCGAACCTCCGGGGCGATTAGCTCAGCGGGAGAGCGCTGCCTTCACACGGCAGAGGTCGCTGGTTCGAACCCAGCATCGCCCACTCTAAAAACCTCTCGGTTTGCAGGTAAAACGTGAAGCAAAGATAGGTCCCCTGAATAATTGCCGAGCCCTTGTGCAGCAACCGTGCAGCAACCGAGTCCAGCGGGCCGAAGGCTGCTTGCTAAGGTATATGAGCCACGTACCAGCTCCACACGCTCATAGTTTAGCCGGATAGAGCATCTGGCTACGAACAGAAAAGGCCGCAAGTCCGAGTCCTACCGAGCACGCTACTAAAACCGCGCCGAACTCAACACCTGCTTATCCGCAAAGCCGTACCCTTAACTCAGCTCTCTTTAAGTCATGCGGCTAAAGAACACCGCCCCAGCCACGAGCAGGCCCAGCAACGCCAGCACCAGAACCACTACCATCGGTATCAGAACCACTAGCACGGCTTTGCCCGTCGTCGTCCCATGCATCTCCCTTATGCCCACGACCGCCAGGTAGATCCCGTACAGGCTCAGAAGCCCTCCGATAATCGGTATCCAGCTCACCAGGGATGTGACTACCGTATAGGAAGCCACCCGGAAGGTGGCTCCAAAACCCGAGTTCTCAGCCCCCATGACCAACCTGACCAGCAAGTGCGCGATGCCAGCTACAATAAAAACGCCTATAGCGCCCCCTATAGGCGCGAGGATCACGGACCCTATGAATTCCCCGATACCCTGGTTCTCGGGCACCTGAAACCCGTACCCCGCCACGAACCTCTCCCCGACCCCGGCCAACCTCAGGATGCCTCCGAGGATCGCGGATATCTCGGTGCAGATCAACGCGAAGACCAGTGGATTGAGGAGGCTACCGCGCCGGGGTAGGCTCGCAAAGAATCCCACCGGCTGAAGCACCACCCGGCGCACTGTATCTACGAAGCTTTCGACTGGGTTGGACAGATCGTAGTCTCCCTCCGACGTCCTCCTAACGCCCATCTTTCCACGCCCCTTTCTTCCTCGGTAGTCCGTTTACGACCAGGGCCAACTATACCTGTAAACTAGGGTACCGTAACGCTTTGGGCCGTTCGTCCAAGTGACCCGCGCTTCATCCTTCTGTGACGCTGTCCGTAATCTACGGAGAGGAGGTGCAAGTCGTAGCCCTCGGAATCGAGGAGGTGGGTCAGCGTGACGGAATCCATACCCACGCTGACTATCGCTACGCTTCGCTGCCCACATCCGTCCTTTCGACAAATTCACCTGTCGGGTAGGACTCTTTATTTACCGGTCAATGAGCCGGCCACTCCTCCTCAGAACGGGATGCCTCCTGTCGACTACCGCCTCTGCAATGATTTGAGAGGAACTCGAGCAGCAGAGCGTTGACCTCCTCCGGTTGGTCGAGCTGCACCCAGTGGCTAGCGTCCGGCAGCCGCTCGACGCGCACGTTCGGTACCCAGTTCCGATCCGGCTCGGCCAGCTCCGCA
>DATDKT010000223.1:0-3576 GCA_036519775.1 Rubrobacteraceae bacterium | reverse complement strand
AAGCCTTCGGTATCTCGCCCGAAGAGGCTCTGGCCTTCGAGGATTCGCCCTCCGGCATAGCCTCCTCTATCGCTGCAGGCATCCCCACGGTCGGAATCGCCTCGACTCAAGACCCTGAAGATCTCGAGGAGCTCGGGGTCGAGCTGGTCGTCCGCGACTACACCAACCCGAAGCTCTCGGCCCTCATCGAAGATGATTGAAGTTTTTAGACGCGCACCTCTACCGTCGTTTCGCCGGCACTCTCTGCCAGCGACACCACGAGCCTACCTTCCTCGTAGCGTCAGTCGGCCTCCTCCTCGCTGTTCATGGAGACGTTCTGCGGGCGGGCTAGAGTCCCGAAAGTAGCGGTAGCGGCTTATCGGCATGAGAGAATAGCTAGACAGGCTGGAGGCGAAGCTGGGTAGCGGTTCGAATCCGCTCGTCGGCTCTTTGTTTTTGTCCGGCCTTAAGATGGAGCTACCGATACTATCAGCAGAGACGAGAACCATGTATTGTGCGTTCTGGTGAGGAGTAGACAGCTCCGAAGAAACCGACGACCAAAGGAAGGGGCAAGGCTTTGGCCGAGATCTTCGAATCGCCGTCGACCCAGGAGGGACACTACAAGCCGCTCGGAAGGGCGAAGCTCCTGGACCACGACGAGAGGAGCATACGTATGGGGGCGAGCTCGGCCACGGTCGAGGTGATCGCCCTCGCCCCGAACCTCTTCCGGGTCGGGATGTTCCCGGAGGGTAGGGCGCCGGACTACGCCTCGGAGGCGATAGAGAAGGAGGCTTGGGAACCGGTCGCGGCGGAGATGTCCGGCGAAGAAGAGATCTCCCTCTCCACCGAGGCAGCCACGGCGCACATCTCCTTGGACTCCTTGCGAATCTCCTTCTCCGATCCCTCGGGCCGCGTCTTCGCCGCCGATGACGAGGAGCTCGGGATGGGCGTCGTCGAGCTGCCGGAGGCGGACGTATTCTCGGCCCCTTTGGGGAGCCCGGTCAGACTGTACAAGAGGCGCGAAGAGGACGAGCGGTACTTCGGGTGCGGGGAGCGGACCAGCGGCCTCGATAAAACAGGCTCACACCAGGTCTTCTGGAACGTGGACCCTCCCTCTGGGCACACCGCTTCCTTCAACAACATCTACTCCTCGGTCCCGTTCACGCTCTCTCTGGCAAGCGGCAGAGCCCACGGCCTCTTCTTCGACAATACGCACCGCGTCGAGTTCGACTTGGCTAAAGCGAATAGAGACCGCGCTTACTACGGCGCCGAGGGTGGGAACGTCGTCTACTACGTCTTCTGCGGCCCAACCCCGAAGGATGTGCTCGACCGCTACACGGAGCTGACCGGCCGCACGCCGATGCCGCCGATGTGGTCTTTGGGCAACCAGCAGTGCCGCTACAGTTACATGGACGAGGACGAGGTGCGCAAGGTGGCCCGTAACTTCCGCGAGCGAGACATCCCCTGCGACACCCTCTACCTCGACATCGACTACATGGACGGCTACCGGGTCTTCACCTGGAACGGGGAGACCTTCCCCGAGCCGGAGAGGCTAATGGCAGAGCTAAAGGGACAGGGCTTTAACGTCGTTACCATCGTTGACCCTGGCGTGAAGATCGACCTGAACTACCCGGTCTACGTGGAAGGTCGGGAGAGGGACCTCTACTGCAAGACGGTGGAGGGCGAGGAGTTTCACAACGTGGTGTGGCCGGGGATGTGCGCCTTCCCGGACTTCACCAACCCCGAGACGAGGGAGTGGTGGGGCGAGAACCTCCGGGCGCTCGTGGACGAGGGGGTGGCCGGGATCTGGTGTGACATGAACGAGCCCTCGCTCTTCGTACCCCGTCAGTCTACGATGCCCGGGGACGTGGTGCACCCCGGCGGTCCTGGAGACGAGCCGAAGTACCACGCCCAGATCCACAACACCTACGGCTCCCTCATGGCCCGCTCGGTGCGCGAGGGACTCCTGAGGCTCCGCTCCGACGAGCGCCCGTTCGTCATTACCCGCGCGGGCTACGCCGGGCTGCAACGCCACGCCCTGCAATGGACCGGGGATAATTCGAGCTGGTGGGAGCACATCTGGATGAGCATGCCCCAGCTACAGAACCTGGGGCTCTCGGGTGTGGCCTGGGCCGGGGTGGACATTGGTGGCTTCTTCGACGACTGCAACGGCGAGCTACTGGCTCGCTTTACCGAATTCGGGGTTTTTCAACCTTTCTGTCGAAACCACTCGATGAAGGAGACCATCCACCAGGAGCCGTGGGTCTTTGGGGAGCCGTACGAGTCGGTGTGCCGGAAGATGATCAAGCTGCGACAACGCCTCCTCCCCTACCTCTACACCCTCTTCGAGGAGTGCCACCGCACCGGCGCCCCTATCTTAAGGCCCCTCCTCTTCGAATACCCGGGAGACGAGACGACCTATAACGCGGACGACGAGTTCCTGCTCGGCAGCGCCCTCCTCGTCGCCCCCATAACCCGCCCCGGCATCGAGCACCGCCACGTCTACCTGCCGCAAGGAACCTGGTTCCACTACTGGACCGGAGGGCGCTTCGACGGTCCGGCCCACGTGCTCGCGCACGCGCCTCTGGGCGAGCCGGCCCTCTACGTCCGCGCCAACACCGCCATCCCCATGTGGCCCGAGATGAACCACGTCGGCGAGAGACCCACCGACCCCCTGGCGCTCCTCCTCTACCCTGCGGAGGGCGCAGGCGAGTCCGTCCTGTACGAGGACGCCGGCAACGGCTTCGGCTACGAGAGAGGCGAGTACGCCCGCCGAAGGGTGAGCTGCGAAGTATCGGGGGATGGCATCTCGGTGCGCCTCAGCGAGCGGGAGGGCTCCTTCCTCCCAGAGCGCAGCTTAGTGCGCATGGAGCTCATGGGTGTGAGCACCCGCCCCGGTAACGTGTCGGTAAACGGCGAAGAGGCCGATTGGACCTACGAGGAAACCGAAGGTAAGCTCGTGGTGCCAACGGAAGAAGATGCTGATGAGATAATAGTCGAGGTGCATACCTAAGAATCGGTGCAAGTTCAAAGGAACGGAGGCGCGCGGGTAGCTCCGCCAGAGTACCACGCCCGCACCATAGCTACTTGAGCATTTTACAGGAAGCCTTGGGCAACCTGCATAAGAGGGCGAGCCGTTGGCTGTATTTCCTTTCCGGGAAGGGTTTGTCCGTTGCGGTAGACGACAAAACGCGAACGGCAGATTCTGATCTCACAGCTCCGCGAGGAAGAGCTGCCCAGTCCGGAGTTCCTGCCGACCCGGCTCGTGGTGCGCGGTTCCACCGCCCGACCGGGGCGGTAAACGCTCCCGATAGCTGGTCCTAGAAGTCTATCTCTCGGCCCACGTTCCTGTCGCGGGCGCGATCGTAGACGAGGCGGGCGGCGCCCAGGTCTTCGAGGGCGAGGCCCTGGCTGACGAAGAGGGTTATATCCTCGGGGGATCGGCGACCCTCTACATGTCCCGCTATGACCTGTCCGAGCTCGCGGATCGCCTCGGGGAGGACGGCGCCGGTCTCTACGGCCTGCAGCAGGTTGCCGGCCTCGAGGCCGAGCTCCTCGCGGGAGTCCATGGTTACGAGGCCCGCGCGCTTCACGACG
>DATDKT010000222.1:0-2400 GCA_036519775.1 Rubrobacteraceae bacterium | reverse complement strand
CATCAACTTCTTCAACTTCTACCTCCTCTTCCGCTTTACACTCCAGAGCATCGCCCATTGGGCTCATGCTGGGGACCTTTCAGACCCTCCATATATAGTGGGACACTACACACATAACACAAAATAGTCAACCAAACGAGGTTCTCCCCTGCGCCGAAATATCTTAAACGCTTCTTAATCAAACGCCATCTGGAACGTGCGGCCGTCCGAGCGGCGATGGTTTGAGGCCTAGGAGCGACCTAGCTTAGCACTACGGCGCGCACCAATTATAAGCAGAGCTTCACCGGTAGGTGAAGCTCTACCCTCATCAGGATCGCTGTTAGTTGTGCATTGGCAGCTTAGGGCCCACTCGGCAAAGAGTCAGCGAAGTAGGCTGCACGGTCGTGCTGGATGGTTGTTGCGAGGCATCCCCTCCCCTTCGCTGCCCGTTAGAAGCCGACCTCGCGCCTCCTGCAAGTACTGAAAGGGGCCGGAGGTGTAATGGAGTTGGAGGTACCTCCGGCCCGGAAGTTGATGACACTTCTTATCGTAGCCGGTTGAGGTTGAGAACCTGTTACATGCAATCGTACTGCAACGCGAGTTGCTGTGTTCTATAGTAATGCTTCTTCCAAAGCTTTCGCGGCCTTCTCCTGCGTGCTCGGCAACGCTTTTGGGGGAACGAAATCTCGGGGCGCCACCCTAGCTAAGGCCTCCTGTGGTTCCGACCCCTTCCGGTCCTCCTGTTTTTCGAGTTTCCAGCGTGGGCATTATTAGTAAGGAGCGGTATACGGTTCACCTATCACCTATAGAGAGGACGTCCCTATGCGAGCCATGATCCTTCCCGAGTTCGGCGATCCTAACCTCTTCGAAGAGAGGGACGTGGAGAGGCCCGAGCCTGGTCCTGGTGAGGTATTGGTGCACGTCTTCGCCTCATCGGTCAACCTCGTCGATACTAAGCTGCGAGCTGATGGGAGCGCCGCTGGCCTGGAACCGCCGGTGATCCTGGGTGCTGACATCTCAGGAGTGGTCGAGGAGGTCGGCCCGGGCGTCACGGATCTTGCGTCCGGCGACGAGGTGTACTATACGCCGGAGGTCGTTGGTCTCGACTCCAACGGAGCCTACGCCGAGTACCACGTCGCCCCTGCCTCTATCGTGGCGAAGAGACCTGCCTCCCTCTCCCATGAGGAAGCCGCCGCCGTACCTCTTGCCGGTGGCACCGCCTACGAGGCGATCGTGCGTCGACTGGCCGTGCGGGTCGGGGAGACGGTCCTCATACACGGCGGGGCGGGAGGCGTGGGCTCCTTCGCCGTCCAGATAGCTAAGGCCTCCGGGTCCAGGGTCTTGGCGAGCGCAGGGTCTCACAACCAGGACACCTTGAAGAAGCTCGGGGTCGACGTAGCGGTAGACTACACCTCGGAGGATGTCTTCGAGGTTGCTCTCGACGACACGGGTGGTGAGGGGGTCGACGCAGTCCTCGATACGGCTGGGGGAGACCTCATAGCCAAGAGCGTGCAGGCGACCCGCCTGTTCGGCCGGCTAGCGGGCATCGTCTCTTTGCAGGGCGATCTCACTCCAGCGTACCGGTTGAACCAGACGATCTATGGTGTCTTCTTGACACGCGAGAGGAGGCGGCTCGACGAGATGACCAGCCTCATAGAGCGTGGCCAAGTGCGGCCGCTAGTAGACGAGGTGTTGCCCCTAAATGAGGTCGCTAAGGCACACGAAAGACTCGAGTCCGGGCACGGGGGCGGCAAGGTCGTGCTGCGGGTGGCTGGGGAATAGAGCGTGCTCCTCCTGGCTGCTCCCTTCTACCCTATAAGTTCTTCTTACCGGGTTGTTGAACCCAAGGAGAGGGCAGCAGACCCGTACCGAAGGAAGGAGGGCCTCTTGATCAAGACAACTAAAGAACAGGAGCAGTGTAGGGTGCGCAGTGGGACAGATAATCCTTGCCTGCGCCCAGCGGTGGTAAAGGTTAGGGGAGTGCCCTTCTGTGAGCCGTGCGCTCACGAGCAGGAAGCGTACTTCGCCATAGGCGAGCTCACGGCTTCTTCTCAGCGTCTCGACAATGAAGAGTCGCTCGTCGACATGCTGGAGTCGATGCGACAGATCAGATGGAGGCGCCACCTAGCTGGCAAACATGAACCTGATGCCGCATGAAGCACTTACTTGAACCCTGGCTCTACGACCTAGGCTCTATGCTTAGAAGCCGTTTTGAAACGCCCGCGGATTCCCAGGGCCCCTACGGGGGCGCTAGCAATATGCTCGCGTAAGGGTGTTGGTGCTATGGGCTTGCTCGGTCTGCGCGGCTCCCCGTATTGGATTGCTGCAGGATGGGCGTTACATCCCATCTGGGACTTTGTGCCTCACTACCTAGGACCGGGACACGCATTTACTCCCGAAAGCTAGTCGATATCGTGTATC
>DATDKT010000221.1:0-13492 GCA_036519775.1 Rubrobacteraceae bacterium | reverse complement strand
TCCTTCAAGAGGCGCGGGAAGACGTCTTTGGCGAAATCGAAGAAGGTATTCTCGGGGATATACTTCAGGACGCTTGGCTCGAGCACGTATACGCCTGTGTTGGCGAGGGTGCTTATAGCCTCCTCCGGGACCGGCTTCTCTTGAAAGCCCAAAATGTTTCCCTCACCGTCTACCTCGACGACCCCGAACTCAGAGGTGTCGTAGACCCTGTGGAGTGCTATGGTAGCCAGGGCACCCTTCTCCTTGTGAAAGGCGATGAGGTTTCTTATGTCCACGTCGGTCAGGGCGTCGCCGCTGACCACGACGAAGGTCTCGCCGAATTCGCCCGCCGAGGTCCCGGCTAGGTTCTTGACGCCTCCAGCTGTGCCGCTAAGCTCTCTCTCTCTCACGAGCCGGATGGACATGCCGTTCACACGTGACTCCTCGCCGTAGGCTCCGAGGAGGGCGTCGGCGAGGTAGTGAACGTTGACGCGGGCTTCACTAACGCCGTGACGCGCGAGGAGGTCGAAGATGTGACGAATGATGGGGGTGTCCACGACCGGGGCCATGGGTTTGGGGATCTCGCCGGTGAGCGGGAAGAGCCGCGTTCCCTTGCCCGCAGCCAACACCATCGCCCTCATCGGAGGCCGCCCGTCCCATGCTGCAAAGAACCTACTCGTACTCTATATTCTCCTTGATGCATAGGGAGACTTTACAACGACTCTTCTCCGCGGCCAAGTTCGATGAACCCCTAAAACGTTACACGGCTTGGAAGATCGGGGGTCCCGCCGACGCCCTTCTGGAGCCTTCCAGCGCGGATGAGCTGATAGAAGCCATCGAAACCCTCCGCGAGTATGATATCCCCGTCACGATTCTGGGGGGCGGCACGAACGTTCTCGTCCTCGACGGCGGGATAAGGGGTCTGACCGTGAGGATCGCCCGCGCGCTCAACAGCGTAGCGATAGATGGCACGAGCGTAGTGGCCGACGCCGGCGTCCTCTACCCGGTGCTCGCCAACGCGACCGCGGGCAAAGGCCTCGAGGGCCTTGAGTTCGGGACCGGCATCCCGGGGACGGTGGGGGGTGCGGTGTACATGAACGCCGGGGCTTACGGCGGTGAGACCTGCGATGTCTTGACCTGGGCCGATGTGTACAAGCCGGAGCAGGGGACGGTCGAGCGCGTGCCGAACGAGGGTCTTGAGCTCTCCTACCGGCGCAGCGCGTTGCACGACCATCCGGACTGGATCGTCTTGCGCGCCGCTTACGCTCTGAGAACCGGAGATCCGGAAGAGCTAAAAGCCCGTGTAAAAGAGTTTCGCTCCCAACGCATGAACGGTTCTCCGAACCGCCCGAGCTGCGGCTCCACCTTCAAGCGTCCCGAAGGAGATTATCCGGGGCGGGTGATAGAGGTGGCGGGGCTCAAGGGGACGAAGGTAGGTCAGATCGAGGTCTCCCCCGTTCACGCCAACTACTTCGTCAACCACGGGGGCGGCACTGCGAAAGACGCTCTGACGCTGATCAAGCTCGTAAAAGAGACCGTCAAAGAGAAGCTCGGCATCGAGCTAGAGCTGGAGGTGAAGATCCTGGGCGAGCTCTAGCCTTTAGCTGACAGCCGATTGATGATCGCCGAGCGCTCTCGACGGACCCGACCGCCGGAACAGTTCTGGGATGTCGCCGAGATCCGTGTGGGCGTCGCAGACGTCGAGCAGAGCCTGGGAGGTGCATGGGGCGGCGCTGATGACCTCGACGCGCAAGCCTTTCTCGCTCTGGAGGTACTCGACGGCCTCGACGTAATCGCCATCGCCGGAGACGAGCACGTAGGTATCCGCGCGGTCGGCGAGGCGCATCATGTCGACGATTATCCCGATATCCCAGTCGCCCTTGTGGGAGACCGTCTTCTCGCCTTCGGAGGAGAGGGTCTCGTGGACGACGAGCGGCTTGGAGCGCACCTTGTAACCGAACTTGTTGAGGTTGTAGACAAAGGAGCGGGCGCCGGAGGCTCCACCGGTAGCTCCGCTGTCGTCCGCCTCCTGCTTCTCGACGATGTAGAAGGTGGCGCGCAGGAGCTTGCGGTCGCCAACGGCAGCGGTCAGGAGGACGCCGTAATCGAGGACGCCCTTGAAGTAGCTCTTTATGGAGTGGTAGAGGTTCGCCCCGTCGACGAAGACCGCGACCTTTTCCACTGCGTTAGAACTTCCCACGGTTCCCACAACGTCCGCATGTTACCAGAAAAAGAAACACGCAAGGACCAGAGTGTTACGGTTCCCGCGCGAGCGTAAGCGTAGGAGATCTGTATGATATGCTCGGGTATCAATGAGATGGACATCGGTCGGGGTTCGAGAACTCTTGCGGAGAGTGGAGCACCATCTGGATGGATTTCAAGGTTAGCATAGACGAGCACGCCGACACCTACTCGGTCGTCGCAGTGCGCGGTGAGGTGGACCTCCACACGGCTCCGAAGGTCCAGTACGCCATAGAACGGGGTTCTGAGGGCGTAGAGGCGGTCGTCGTGGACATGGGCGGTATCGCGTTCATGGACTCGACCGCCCTCTCGACCTTCATGCGCGCCAAGGAGTCGTTAGAGAGAAAAGGCGCCTCCCTCAGGCTCACCACCCCCTCGAAGGCCGTCGAGCGTGTCTTCGCCGTGACGGGCTTCGGTGACTACTTCGACATCTACCCCTCCCGGGAAGCGGCCATCCCCGGGTAGGAGGTCTGCGGTGGAGCCTTCCGAACCACTACAGTTCGCGTAAAAATAGGCGCTTCGCGTAATAGAATTTGATAAGTGATGATGGCGGAAGTGAAAAACGTTGGCGTTCCCGAGCCTCTGGCTCGCCTCGGGGAGAGGTTCGAGGGGACGGGACATGAGCTATACCTAGTCGGCGGCTTTGTGCGGGATGCGATCTCTGGGAGCCCCGGCAAGGACGTGGATGCGACCAGCGCCGCGCGTCCGGAGGAGATCAAGAGGCTCCTGAGGCCCGTGGCGGACTACCTGTGGACGGTAGGCGAGCGGTTCGGGACTATCGCCGCCAGGGTCGGGGAGTACAACGTAGAGGTCACGACGTACCGGAGCGACCTCTACACCGAGGGGAGCCGACACCCGGAGGTGACGTTCGGGGACAACCTCGTGGAAGATCTGGCGCGCAGGGATTTCACGATCAACGCCATCGCAGCACATGCGAGGACTGGGAAGATATGGGACCCCTTCGACGGGCGGCGGGACCTGGAGTCCGGTGTGGTTCGCCCGGTCGGAGACCCTTTGGACCGGATGCGCGACGACCCTTTGCGCATGTTGCGGGCGGTCCGCTTCGAGACGGTCCTCACGACTCCCGAGAAGCTGTTCGGGATGACGCCGGACCTCGAAGAGGCGATCCAGAACAATGCTCTCTGGCTAGAGAGCATCAGCGTTGAGCGCATAAGGGAGGAGTTCGAGAAGATCCTGACTTCCGACAACGTAGCGGCCGGTCTGCGCACCCTTGTGCGCCTCGGCCTCATGCCCTACATCTTGCCAGAGTTCATAGAGACGCTGAACGTCGAGCAGGAGGCGGAGTTCCACCACAAAGACGTCTTCGAGCACACCCTCATAGTGACCCAGAACGTCGAGAATACCCCAATTTTGCGCAAGGCGGCCTTTTTCCACGACATTGGTAAGCCGAGGACCTTGGTCTACGAGCACCGTTGCACCTACTGCGGCGCGAAGAGCACGAGCAAGCGCACGGGTGAGGGCGAGTGCGAGCGCTGCGGCGGGCGCACCCTGCCCAAGAAGGTTCACTTCTACGGTCACGAGAACGTCGGCGCCGCGATAGCGCGCACGGCGATGAAGCGCCTCGCCTACCCCAAGGACGACATCGACGCCGTCGCCCACTTGGTCGCAAATCATATGCGCCCGATGAGCTACGCGGTGGGGCGCGACCCCTGGAGCGACTCGGCTGTAAGACGCTTCGTCCGCGACACCTACCTCAGCCGTGGCGACAAGGAGCTCGTCAACGTGGACACGCTCCTCAAGCTCGCCCGGGCAGATATAACCGGCAGCGCCCCAAGAAGGCGGCGCATGGCCGAGGAGTCCTGGCGCAGCCTCAAAGGCAGGGTGGATGAGATACGGGCTCTGGATGCCGTGGAGAAGCTCAAGAGTCCCCTGAACGGCAACGACCTAATGGAGCACTTCGAGCGGAGTCCTGGGCGTTGGATTAAGCACGTAAAAGACTATCTCGAGAGCGAGGTCGTCGAAGGCCGTCTGGACAAAGACGATACTCAAAGGGCTCGTGAACTGGCCGAGGCTTACCTCCGCGAGCACGACCTCTTCGGAGAGGAGTAAAGAGATGGGGAACGGCGACTCCCTGGTCGGCACGGACTGGCTCAAAGAGCACCTGAACGAACCGGACCTGCGCGTCGTGGATATCCGCGGCTACGTAAAGAAGACGGACCTCGGGAACGGTCGCCAGCGGGCCGAGTACCTCGCTGCCCGCGACGAGTACGACGAGGGCCACATACCCGGCGCCGTCTATATAGACTGGACCCGCGACATCACCGATCCCGAAGACACCGTCCCCGCCCAGATTGCTCCACCCGACCGCTTCGCCTCTGTCATGGGCTCTTTGGGGATCGGCGACGCTACCCACGTCGTCGTATACGATCATGCCGGCGGCCAGTTCGCTACCCGCCTCTGGTGGGCGCTGCTCTACTATGGTCACGACCGCGTCTCCGTCCTCGACGGGGGCTGGAAGAAGTGGGTCACCGAAACTCACCCGACCACCACCGAGGCGCCCGCTATCGAGTCCACCATCTTCACCCCGAGGCCCCGTCACGAGTGGCGCAAGAAGGCGGAGGACGTGCTCGCCGCGAGCGAGCGTGGCGCCTTCGTCCTCGACGCCCGCGACGAGGGGCAGTACACGGGCGCTATAGCGCGAGGCGAGGGGCGCGCCGGACACGTCCCCGGCGCCAGACACCTCCACTCCGACACCCTCTTCGATCCTGAGAACGGCACCTTCCTCCCGGACGAGGAACTCGCCGCGAAGCTGCGGGAGGCGGGCGTGCCCGATGACAGAGACGCCCCCCTAATCTCCTACTGCAACGGTGGCGTCGCGGCGACCGTTCCTCTCTTCACCCTGCACCAGCTCGGCTACAAGAACCTCGCCAACTACGACGGTTCCTGGAACGAGTGGGGGGGGAGAGAAGACTTGCCTACCGAAAGGCAGAGTCCGCCCGGAGAGTAGCAACCAGCAAAATGTTAAATAATTTTAAGTAAAAGTGCAAAAATCGCACCTTGACGTTGACGATGAGGATTATTCATGGAAGAATACTAAACGTAATGAAAAGCATTTCACTTGCGGTAGAGGCAAAAAATTGAAGAGGCTAACATTACTGGCGGCAGTGCTGGTGATGATGTTGGTCACTTCCGCGCCCGCTTTGGCGCAGGTTACGCAGGAGGACGAGCAGGAAGGCGAGAGCGGCGAGGTCGACCAGACTTTCGATGTCTCAAGTTCGGGTGATAGCGCCAACCAGTGCGCGGAGATCCTGGCGGCCGCCCAGAGCGGTAACGCGCAGAACATACAGGAGCTGATCCAGGCCGACTCTGACGTGGACGACTTCGAGTTCGAGGACGGTGGTTCCTCTATCGACGTAAGTCCCGAGCTGGCCGAAGAGTGCGAGCAGACGATCAATCAGGCCGCCTCGGCCGCTGGCAAGGTGGAGGAGAAGAAGGCCGCGCCTGCGCCGGCTCCCGTGCTCAGGCCCGCGCCTGCCCCGGCCTCCGCACCGAAGAGTGATGCCAAGAAAGAAGAGGAGAAGAAGGCCGAGGCTAAGAAGGCCGAGGCTAAGAAGGAAGAGAGGAAGGAGCTTCCGAAGACGGGTGGCAGCGGCGCCGTTCCGCTATTCACTCTGGGGATCGGCGCTTCGCTGGTGGCTGGTGGCCTGCTTGTTCGCAGGATATTGGGCTAAGAGCCAGCAATAAGCGAGCCAGAGGAGCCCGAGAAGAGCGGGTCCGCAGTGGTGTGGACCCGCTCTTCTATTGCGTTACAGACACGTCCCTTCGAGATTTACACACCTTTACACTTTTAGACCCTGCCGATGCGCTGCATAGTCGGATGGTTACGCAGCAAAACTCATGCTCTCCACCAAATATTGAGGTTTTTTAAGATAAATAAACAAAACAGTATTTTAGAGTTGACGCTGGGCTGTGTCGGTGGAAGAATAGTAAGTGTGTAGTGTAGTAAAGGCTAGCGTTATATAGGGAGGGTCAGACCTTGAAGAGGTTGATGTTATTGGCGGCGATGTTGGCGATGGTGTTGGTCGCCTCTGCGCCCGCTTTGGCGCAAATTACGCAGGAGGATGAGCAGGAAGGCGAGAGCGGCGAGGTTGACCAGTCTTTTGATGTTTCCGGTGGCGGCAGTAACGGCAACCAGTGTGCGCCGATTCAGGGTGTCGGCCAGAGCGGCAACGCCCAAGGCGTGACGGACGTGATCGAGTCCGACTCCGACGCGGACGACTTCGAGTTCGAGGAGAACGGCTCCAGCATCACGAGCAGCCCCGGCAATTCGACCGAGTGCGTGCAGGAAGTCAACCAGGCCGCGTCGGCCGCCGGCAAGGCCGCTCCGGCTCCCGCGCCTGCCCCGGCTCCTGCGCCGAAGGCTGCCCCGGCTCCTACGCCCAAGCCCGCCGCCCCCGCTCCTGCGCCCAAGCCTGAGGAGAAGAAGGCCGGGGCTAAGAAGGAAGAGGCTAAGAAGGAAGAGAAGAAGCAGCTGCCAAAGACTGGCGGAAGCGGCGCTGCCTCGCTGTTCGCGCTCGGCGCCGGCGCCCTGCTGGTGACCGGTGGCCTCCTTGTCCGCAGGATCGTCAGGTAGGCGGACCAGGGGTATTAACCGGCCCCCTATAGAGAGCCGGTAGCAGCTAAAGAGGAGGCGAGCCCTTACTCAAGGGTCCGCCTCCTCTTCCTACTTCTCCTGTCTTCCGCCGCTCCTATTCCTTCCGGCGTCCCATGCCGTGACTATATAGAAGCCACAACATGTGGTGGTTCCAGAGAGACGCGACGCAAGATCTCAGCTTCTCCATCCGATCCAACGATATTAAGCTTCTTTAAGAAAAGCAGAAAAAAACTACACTTCAGGTATTGACAGTAAGGTATATGGATGAAAGAATACGCGATGTCATTGAAGGCTCTCTCGTAAGGAGGGGTAAAGTTGAAGAAGTTGATGCTGTTGGCGGCGCTTTTGGCGATGCTCGCCGTGGCTGCCATACCAGCCATTGCTCAGGTTACGCAGGAGGATGAGCAGGAAGGCGAGAGCGGCGAAGTCGATCAGGGCTTCGAGGTCTCCGGCTCGGGCGACAACTCCAACCAGTGTGCGAACATCCAGGGGGTTGCGAACACTGGTAACACGCAGAACGTGATCCCCATCATCCAGTACGCCTCAGAGACGGATGACTTCGAGTTCGAGGAGGTCGGCTCCGACATCGACGTGAGCCCCTCGAACACGATGACGTGCACGGATGAGGTCAACCAGGCCGCTTCCGCTGCCGCGTAATCAGGGTCGAGCTGGCTTAAAGCTGTAAGCCCTGTGCTGAGGGACGGGCCCCTTCGGGGGTCCGTCTCTTTTTGTACGTGTAGCTCCTCCCGCCGCGGGCAGCGCGTGAAACCTCTCACCGGTAGCCGGAGGCTTCGGTCGTAAACACCTCAACCAGATAGTTAAGGTTTTTTAAGAAAAGTAGAAAAAAACCTCGCTTCGGGTGTTGACTATGGACGTTGTTGATGGAAGAATGTGGGGAGTAACGGTAAATCTCTCGTAAGGGGGTAAGTGTTGAAGAAGTTGATGTTGTTAGCAGCGCTTCTGGCGATGTTGGCCGTGGCTGCTATCCCGGCCATCGCGCAGGTGACCCAGGAGGGCGAGCAGGAGGGCGAGAGCGGAGAGCTCGACCAATCCTCCGAGCAAACTCAGTCGGGTGACAACTCCATCTCGTGTGTGAACGATCAGCTAACCGGCAACACGGGCAACGCCCAGACCCTCAACCAGGGCATCTCCTACGCCGGTGGGAGCGTTACCCCGAGCGGCAACGCCGAGATCACGCTGAACCCCAATGAGGACGTGGACGAGGTCTTCCAGTGCACGGCGAACGTCGAGCAGGCCGCGTCGGCTGCCGGCTAATCGGAGCGAGGACGTAGTAGAAGAGCGACAGCTCTTGGTAGGAGGCGGGCCCTTTGTGCAGGAGGGCCCGCCTCCGATAGACAACGCACACCCTTTAGGACGAGGAGGTAGGTAAGTTGAGGAAGTTGATGATGTTAGCGGCGATGCTGGCGGTGGCTATGGTGGCCGCTTCGCCCGCTCTCGCCCAGGACGAGCCGGCTGTTGTGGCTGATGCCAAGGCCAAGGAGGCCAAGGCCGGAGGAGCGAAGGCCGAGGCCGAGTGTAAGGACGGCGTCATAGAGGCGAAGGCCGGTGGCGTTGTAGCCAAGGCTCCGTGTGAGCCGCCGCCGCCGCCTCCGCCGCCGAAGGCTGCCCCGCCGCCCCCACCTGCTCCGGCTCCGCCTGCTCCGGCCCCGGCTCCGCCTCCGCCGCCCCCTGGCAAGGCGCTGCCCCCGTCGGGCGGTATCGGTACCCCCGCGCTCCTCGCGCTTGGCGCTGGCGCGCTGCTGGTTGGTGGTGGCCTCCTGGCCCGCAGGCTCGTCAGGTAGTAGCAGCGAACACCTCCAAAGAGGAACTTTAGGGGCGGGGCCGTGTGGCCCCGCCCCTTCTTATATCGCTCGAAGGTCGCTACTCCGGGTTTGTGACGCCGCCTTTCGTCACGTTCGGGAGCGCCTTCTCTATAATCGAGGCCGGTCGGGTAGCTCCTGCCCTCTCCGCCATGCTCTATTTACCGAGCTACCGTAGAAGGAGGGTGTTCTCGGAAATCCGCTTACAGCCGGTCGCATAGGTATACGGGATTGCCGGAGTTTACGATCTTATCGCGTAGTATTAGGCGTAGGAGCCCTACCATCTTGTACGCTTGAATGGATATTCACTGCCGAAGCAGGGGCGTAGAGGGGCTGTAGGGGGGTCAGAACCCGGCGGCCGGAGGGGGGCTCGAGCCGCCGGAAGAGCCTCAGTATACCTACAGACTCGTTCTGCGGCACCTCTCCCATCGGTAGTAGATACAGAGAAAGCTTGGGCGAGGGGTAGAGGTGAAGCAGACGTACCCTCGCAGAGAAGTGTCCCCCCCTCCGAGACACCCTCAGGAGGTAGTCGAAGCCACTCACCCAAGCGTTTACAAACTAAAACACGTTCCGGTAAGTACAAGATCAACCGTTCTTACCTTATGGCGTTAGATAAGGGTTAGTTCACCATGGATGGTGGCGTGAGAAGAGTGGCCCTCAATATGTAGCGTCGCTAGGCGTGTTCTTTTTGACGGGGGTAAGATACCAGACCATGGATCCCGAAGAGCTACACGAACAAGAGTTACGGGGACACGCGCGGACAGAGTTCGAGGATCGGCACGGTCACGCACGGACAAATAGCGCGGCCATGCCCGATATGTCGGGATGGGTTACGACGGACGTGGCCGCGAGAGCCGTCCGGGTAAGTCCACGTACCATCCGACGGCTCATCGACCGGGGAGAGCTAAGGGCAAAGGCCGAGGGAGTGGGGGTAGAACGTCGCTGGCTAGTAGACGTTGACAGCCTATACACGCTAAGGTCCTCGCGGCCAGAGACCAGGCATAGTCCGGCTAATGTCCACGTCCCGGATGTGGCCGCAGGATTCCCAGACAGCATCGCGGACGTGCTACGGGAACTGGCCGCTAGGGTAGAGGAGCGTACTGCAGAGGCGGTTGAGATGCGCTTTCGCCTAGAGCTTTCCGAGCAGACGCAGTCTACGCTCGAAGAAGAGGCGAGGCGGCTCAGACAAGAGAACCAGCGGCTACGACAGGAGTTAGAAGCACTCCGAGAGACCCGAGAAACCCCCGAGACGGCTTCGGACGAGGCGGATAGTGGTACGACGCCCCCTCCGGAGCAGCAGGAGCCCTCCCAGCCCCGGTCGTGGTGGCGGCGCTTCTTCGGGTTGGAGTAGACCCCTTACCGTACGAACTCGCTCCGTTGCTACTCACAGATCAGTACGAAGAGCACTTGCTTTAACAGATTACTGTCAAACTACTGTCAAAGAGCCCCGATGCTCACGCCGAGCTTCTTTTCACCGCTGCGTTTTACCTGCAAATCTCCAGAAAATAAAAGTGGCGGGACCCGGACTCGAACCGGAGACACCATGATTTTCAGTCCTAACTCCTACGTTCTAGCGTGTCCGGTAATTCGCCTCATTTATGCAGTTTTTATGGCTTTCCTCGCTCTCGCTTTCCTGTTCTGTTCGGCTCTGTCCTAGCCCGGTTGCAGTACGGTGCTGCGGATGGTGTCGAAATTGTGAACGGGCGAAACATCGATATTCCAGCGGGAGCTGAGCAGGCAACGGTGCGATATGAAGAATAGCGGCCGCGCGAAGCGTCGGCTGCAGTTGGTGTTAGGCGCCTTTACTAAGCCAGTAGCGGCTCCCAGCAGTTTTCTGGCGATTCGCAGCACAACACATTCGCATCATCCCACTCGGACCCGCGCTCATATTCGACAAGCACAAGAACCGGACGCTCGTTGAACCGAGCATTACTGTCGTGGGTGTGTTCCGCCTTGACTGTGGCGCTGGCCGGCATCGCAGCCGCAAGATCTGCATGAGTACAGAGGAGCGCAGCTTGCGATTAGGCGCCATTCAGTACCGAAACAATGTCGTCCGCAGAGAGCAGACCGGGCTCGGGTTTCTCATTCAATCTATCGTCAACGCGGATCTCGGAGGTCTCAGTGGGGTCTTTGTTGGTCTGCAAGGCGAAGAGCGGTCTCGACACACCGTGCCGCGGGAGAACTGATGCCCTCCTCAATAGCGTACTGCTTGGCCAGGTCCGGGGCTAGATCCGGAATAATAGTTCGGAACGGGGCAAGTTTACGCCTGGTATAGCAGCCGGGCACATTCATCCAGGCTCACGCACTCGCAACGCAGCGCCTCCTCCAGCAGCTCTCTCGTCTCCCGGAGTTGCGCGATGGCCTCGTTCACCTCAACCAGCTTTTTCGAAGCGAGCGCCTGCCAGCGTTTCGCTGCCCCAGTTTCGGCGGGAAAGCCGTGCAGGAGGGTGCGAATCTCGCCGAGGGTAAATCCGGCACGCTTGGCGCCCCCGATGAGAGCCAAACGACGCAGTATTTCCTTCTCGTAGCGCCGCTTGCCGCCTACGCGCTCGGGCTCCGGGAGTAACCCGGCTTCCTCATAGTAGCGTATCGCCGAGGTCCTAACACCCGCGCGCCGGGCGACCTCGCCAATGGTCAGAAGAGCAGGCATCGGACGGCCCTCCTTGTTCGGCTTGACCTCAAGTACACTTGAAGTATTACCCTCTGACCGCAAGGGCGCAAGGGAGCCCACCTATCTTGAGGAGGTAAAGACCATGAGTGCCAAGTCGAGACGCACGGCGAAGCAGATACCCATCTCCTGCGAACTCTCGGAGGGAGGACAGCGCACGCGCCGGGAGGAGATCTCGTACAAGCTCTTTAGCGGATGCAAGGAGGTGAGGGAACTCGAGGACAGCTACGAGTTCGTCTTCCCCGGGGGTGAGAAGTGGACCGAGGGACTGGTACGCTTCGTCTCCGAAGAGAGGGAATGCTGCCGCTTCTTCGCCTTCGAGCTCCTCTTCGAGCCGAACCTAGGACCGGTCTCACTGAGGATGCGGGGACCGGCAGATACCAAGGACTTCCTCGCGGGGCAATTCACGGAGGAGTTCGCCAGGAAGCCTCTAGTAAAGCACGGCTGAGATGGTGACCGGTGCACGACGACGTCTCGTTCTCTGTACCAGAGCAGCTAACCTATCTGCCGGGAGGAGGGGTTCCGGTGGGCCTCCGAGTGCGCGTGCATAAGTTCTTCTGCGACGATCCGCTTTGCAA
This sequence comes from Rubrobacteraceae bacterium, assembly GCA_036519775.1. Lineage (GTDB taxonomy): Bacteria > Actinomycetota > Rubrobacteria > Rubrobacterales > Rubrobacteraceae > Rubrobacter_F. The sequence continues at coordinate 1,591 of DATDKT010000221.1, read as the reverse complement.
GCGCAAAATATTAGTAGAAGGTTCCGGATACTGTTCATATGGGAGCATTGACATAGAGGGAGGTAACGCAATGGTAAGAATCAACGGCGTCGATCCGGACCGTGCGCAAGGACCTATAAGGGCCGTCTTTGAAGCCCAGATCAAAAAGTGGGGAGCGCCACTCTTGAACCACTTGTTGTACGCAAGGCGCCCGAGCATCTTTCGAGGAGTGCGAGCGATGTACTCTGGGCTAGACTCCTCTGGCCTCATCGAGGCCAAGCTCGTCTCCCTCACCAACCGGCGGGTCGCTGCCATAAACGGGTGCGAATTCTGACAGGACATAAATGCTGCCGTGAGCAGCGAGTTGGGAGTTTCCGACGAGAAGATACTCGCCTTGGACGAGTACGCTACGAGCCCGCTGTACGAGGAGAAGGAGCGCGTGGCCCTGGAGTACGCCGAGCGCATGACCATTACCGGCCAGGACGTGGACGACGAACTCTTCTCCCGTTTGCGCCGGTTCTTTGAAGAGGACGCCTTGGTGGAGCTCACCGCTGCCATTGCTTGGGAGAACTCATCGAGCAAGTTTAACCGGGCCTTGCGCGTACCCTCGCAGCGCCTGTGGAGAGGTTCAGAGGGGCAGTAATGCCGTATAACACCGGACCATGTACCCTCCAGCCTTACAAGGTTCCGGAAATGGCAGCTCTAGAAGATTCGGTGAATAGAGGCCACCCCCTACTCTGGACGTCAGCGAGCAACTGAACCTGGTCTCCGAGATGCTCGGGCACGCCTCTGTCAAGCAGACTGCCGACACCTACACCCACGTCTCCCCCACTATGCACCGTGAGGCCGCTATGCGCCTCAACCACTTCCTCTCGGAGCACCTCAAGCGAGGGCCCGTTGTGGTAGAAGCGGCGCTCTATGCTTGGCCGCCCAGTTAGAGCCAGGTTTTTCCTGGAAATGCTTAGAAAATAGGAGTGGCGGGACCCGGGCTCGAACCGGGGACACCATGATTTTCAGGCCCGTCCCGTACTTCACCGTAGAGTGCCATGGGGAGTGGTAGAGCGCCTCTAAGTCGAATCTCGGCAAGGCGTGAAGTCGTATAGTGCCAGGAGACGCCGGAAGCGCCACAGGGTTGTGGTAGCGGTTGTGGTACCCGCTGGAGCTGCTGTTAGCTCCGGCCCTGTAGCCTTACCTAGGAAAGATACCCAACAACGATGAGTCCGAACGCATTCACGACTGTAGTTGTAAAGTCGTGGACTTACTCTTTCCGTTCGTCGAGTACCACCATCCAAAGGTGGGGTTCCAGCACCAGTACTCCCACCCTCCGGACTTAACGTAGTTGTAGTCCCAGTACCAGTCACAACTGTCCTGCCCCTCCTGGGCGTGGGCGGGCAGGGCAAAAACCAGCACCGTCGCCACCGCTACGACTGCCCACGTTATCCTTCTCATAGCGGATATCCTCTTTTCGATTCTTTAGTCGGAAGCGGAACCTTCCTGATTAACTCCCTGGCCGCACGAGGTCTCATTGTTGCCCTCAACCGTGAGAGGCCCGCCCACCCCATCGAACCCGAACTTGTCGGCTTCGGAGTCGGCTTGGATGAGGTTCAGGGAG
>DATDKT010000220.1:0-2055 GCA_036519775.1 Rubrobacteraceae bacterium | reverse complement strand
CGCACCGGGCGCAAACGCAAGAGCATCCTCGCTGGTGCGGGGATCGAAGGCGCTCCATCAGGGCCGAGAGCTGAGGAGACAACACGCCGTTGGGCGATGGACTGGAATGCCTGTATCGCGCGGGTGGGTAGCTCGCGCCTTAGCTGCACAGCCATCAGGTCGCGCGAACTTACCCGGCCTTCACCCAGCGGTCTTGCCAGGGCATTCGCCGCGGCGACCGCGTCTGCTATAGCGAGGTTGATGCCGACGCCGCCGACAGGAGACATGGCGTGCGCGGCGTCCCCGATGCACAGTAGCCCCGGCCTGTGCCAACGCCGCAGCCGGTCAGCCTGCACGGAGAGAAGCTTTACAGCCTCCCAATCTTGCAACTCCCCTGTACGGCCGGCGAGATCTGGGATCGTCTCGCCGACGGATCTCCGGAACTCGTCCAGGCCGTTGTCGCGCACTTTCTGGTAGTCGCCTTTCCTGATCACGTAGGCGATCTGCCAGTATTCGCCGCGGTTTATGACGACCATGAAACGTCCGCCGCCGGCATACCCGAAGGTATCCTCGGGGTCTCCCTCCCGCCGCGAGAGCCTGAACCAGAGCACGTCGATGGGCGGAGAAGTCTTGACCATTTTCAGGCCGGCCTGCTCTCTGAAGGGAGAGGACCGTCCGTCGGCGGCGACCGTGAGGAGCGCCCGCGCCTCGCGGGTACCGTCGGGCGTCTCGTAGCGCACGCCTCGTACGATCCCGTCTTCCAGGATCAAATCCTTCGCCTCGGCGTTCATCTCCAGGCGGAAGTCCGGGTAGCGCTTCGCTTCCCCTGTGACGTAGTCAAGGAAGTCCCACTGGGGCATGAAGGTGATGTAAGGGTAGCGCGTCTTCAGGCGGCTGAGGTCAGCGACCGTAACGGTCCCTCCCGGGAGGCGGGCTTCGATCCTCGGGGCCTTTGTGTGCTCGAGGTCGAGCAGGCCCTCCGCCAGCCCTAGTTCGTCCATTATCTCCATGGTCGAGGGGTGTAGCGTGTCCCCGCGGAAGTCCCGTAGGAAGTCCGCGTGCTTCTCGAGCACCAGCACGTCGACCCCCTCACGCGCCAGCATGAGCCCGAGCATCGCACCGGCGGGGCCGCAGCCGATCACACAGCACGTCGTTCGCCGGAGCTCTTCGGCCTTCTCGCTCTTCATGGCACAGCCTCCTTCCCGCTTTCGTCAGGTGATCGCCTTCATGTACAACTCGACGATGTCCTCGATCTTCTCCTGTGCAGGAGGACGCGGCGGCCCTTCGGCGAAGAGGCCGTCGAGGATGGCGTAGGTGAGCAGGGGTCCTACGAACATGCGTGCCGCCGTGTCCCCGTCTACGTGGGGACCGACGACCCCGCGCTCCCGGCTCCTTTCGATAAAGACGGCGAAGCTCCTCATGGCCCGCTCGGGCACGGTGGCGCGGTAGATCACACCGAGTTGCGGGAACCTGTGGGTGTCGGCGATAGTCGTCCTGAGCAGCGCCAGGTAGTCCGGTTGAATCATGGTCACGACGATCTTCCTTGCGAGCTCCAGGAGATCCCGGCGCAACTCCTCCTCGCTGCCAGGCGCCATCTCCTCCATCGACTCCAGAGCGCGGGACTGGGGATTCTCGATGGTCAGGTCGCGCATGACGCCGGCGAAGAGTTCCTCCTTGCTCGGATAATAGACGTAGAGGGTCCTCTTGGAGACTTTCGCCTCCGCCGCGATGGTGTCAGTGCTGGCAGCAGCGAAGCCCTCGCGCAGAAACACCGCCCGCGCGCCCGATAGGATCTGGTCCCGCTTCGCCCTCGCCCTCGGTCCAAGATCCTCAGAAGTCGCAACCAATGGACTCCCTTATCGAAGTAAACTAAACAGTACCGTTTATTATGTATCGACGAGTGAGGTTTGTCAAGGGTGGATTTTGGGGTTTCTCAGGTGGTGATGAGGGCGAGAAGGGCGGCCACTAGCGTGCAGGCTACGTTGGTCAGCTCGTTACCGGCGCGGGATGAGAGGGCCCCGATCAGGCTATCCGCGACCGTTCCCAGGAACGCCGCTATCGCTACGAGGAAGGCGA
>DATDKT010000219.1:0-22910 GCA_036519775.1 Rubrobacteraceae bacterium | reverse complement strand
CATAGCAAAGGCAAACAGGAGCAGGAAGCCTACCGGGAAATCGGCTCGCAGAAATACCGTAACGATGCTCATACCCACGCTCCTGGTGGCCTTTGTATCGAACTAAGGGAGATTGTAGCGCCATCGGTAAGGACCTGTGGTTGACGGCCGGTTAAGTTTCGATGAACAACTTCGTACAACACAAGTAGCCCTAGCGGGGGCAGATTCATTAACCCTGTGTCGCAGGGTTAGGCTTCCGAAAGGGGAAAAGGTTCACCCAACTTGACGTTGCAATCGGAGCAAAATAGTGGTTTCTATAGGAGAGGGTGGGCCCTATGGCTGCTCCCCCTGGGTCGTAAGGAGGGGGTAATCCCAGGGGCTCATGTGGCCCACCCGTATCAATTCTATCGTGCGGCGCAAGGAGGCCGCCATAACAAGGAGGAGGGGAATGGCGGAGAAGTTATCAGAGCGCACAATCGAACCTTCGGGACAAATCGTCCTTGAGTGTAGCGAGTGCGGGGAACACTTGACTCTCCTAGGGCTAGAAGAAGACTGGCCCAAGGAGCACAGGGACGCCTTCGGCTGCAGCGGGTGCGGTAACACGGTCACCCTCGCCCACCGCGTAGACGGTACGGCTTACACCATCAAGGCACTGCTGAAGAACAGCATCAAGCCCTTTGGCCCCGGCGTTTAGCGCCGCCCTAAGCTAGCCCCCAACGGGGACGCCCAGCGGGCAATACTCCTACCTCCTTGTCCGCTGGGCGGTTCTATAGAGGGCGTTGGCGCCGTTCTTCTTGGACCGGGGCTCCGCGCCCGTCAGAGAGCAACCTCGCGCGTCCTGACGGCAAGAGATAGCCCCCGGCGGCGTGTACACATGAGAAAGAAGCGTAAACCCCGTACACTAAATTGCCACCGAGGGTAACTGGTATGACCCTGCGCCCCGGCTAGGGGTTACACCGTTCGCCTACCCTGTTGGGACCGGGGCTATGCGCCCGCCACAGGGCAGCCTCGCGTGTGTCAACGTACTCTCGGCTGGCCGAATAGAGTCCCCCGGCGTTGCACAAAAACTCCCGCCTAGAGGAAAAGAGCCGGGGTGAGTGGATGGCGGCACCCCGACTCTGTAATGGGCTGGTCGGGAGAGGATGGATGGGTAGATTAATGTCCCGTCCGACCAGCGTAGCTTCCGTTAGAAGAGAGGCTACCCATTTAATATGACACCGAATTCTAAGAGGGGGCTAAGATAGTCGCTCAGGCCTCCTAGGCCAGCAGGGTAGCCTAGGCTAGGTCCGGTAGGTGCTGATGCTATAGGACCGGGGCGGGACAGGTTTCCGAGAATACACCCCATCTTTATGCGTTAGGACGGAAACCGCCCCTATCCCAAATGTTGCTTGTACTATCGGAAGATCCTGCGGACCGACAGCCCGCCGGTGACCAGCACTACGCCGGCGCCCAGCCCCAGGAGCGCACCGCCGCCGGTCCTCGGTAGCGAACTGCGAGCAGCGGCTTTGGAGAGTCCAGCGCTGGACGTACCGGCGACCTTGAGCGCGGCCCTGTTCGTCCCGATGCCTAGCTGCCCGAACCCGGGCACGTTGCCGACGCCTCTGAGAGCGGCGCCCCTGAGGATGGCGTCCCTGTCCCCAGACCCGGCACCGGGCTGCTGGCCCGTTACGATCTGGTAGATAATCTGCCGGCAGTCTACGATCAACTGGGGTGTGATTGTGATGCTGCCGCCGCCCTCGAGCTCAACCTCGTCGGCTTCGGAGACGTCTTGAACAACCCCTTGCGCGTTCTGCGCGTTGCCGGTGTTGGCGGTCTGCAGCACCGCTAGGCACAGGTTGACATTGTCGCCGGTGTTTATGACGTCGACGGACTGGTCCGCGTCGCCGCTGTCGGCATCCTGCTCGGTCTCCTGTTTGGGATCTCCGGCTTTCTCGGCTCCGGCCTTATCGATCCCAACCTTACCGATTCCGTCTATCTCGACCTCCCGGTCCTCAACTTCTTGCTCCTCGTCGGCCTCTCGCTCGGTTTGGTGGCTATCGACCTCCTGTTTGCCTATCTCCCGGGCCGGATCGCTCCTGACTCCCTGGTCTTCGATGGCCTCGTTCGCTTCGATTTCGTCACCAGCCTTCTGCTCCCCGATGTTAGGGGGAGACACGTTCGAAGAAGGAACGACCGCTAGAGAAGTCTCTGGCAGAGAAGGATCTAGCGAAGGAGTGCTCTCGCGAGGAGTCTCTGGTGGGGGAGCAACATCCGGTTGAGGACCGTTTGATAGTGCTTCAGACCCCTCATCCATTAGGGGAGTGTTGTTCCCGCTAACGGACGTATCCAGGGCGTCGGGAACACCCTGCGCCAGGGCGGGGATGGCGGCTACCACCGCTACCGCCAGCACCACCATCCAGACCACTATAAGTCTCTTCATCCTTCTCTCCCTCTCCTGGGACTAAACGAATCCAGGAGAAGCTTCTCACCCCTTTCTTAGGTTCGCGTCCTACAAAGGGAGGATTTGATCCACCCTAAAGTATGATCTTCTTCTCATACTATCGGCGGGATTCTCCTCGTGGGCGAGCCGGGAGGCGGCGCGTAACGACTGGTCGGGCCGCAGATGTGTTCCTCGAGACTTGGGGGAAGAGGGCACAACGGAGTCGGGGCATCTTGGCCCCGGCTCCTTCTCTACCGGCTCTATTTCGGTGAGCTCTTGTGGTTTCGCCAGCCGCCTGGCTAGGGCGCCAGGTTCACCTCGACTGTCGCCTCGTCGGAGATCTCGGGGGAGTGCTCTCCCCCGCCGACCGCGGTGTTCTTCGCAGTTCCCGGAACCGTGGCACGCACGACGACCTCGACCGCGGCCGAGCCTCCGCTTGGCAGATCGCCCAGGACGCATTGGACGGCGTTGGAGTGATGGCCCGAACCGCAATTCCCCTGGCTGGGCGTCGCCGAGACTAGCTCCGCGCCTTCCGGAAAGAAGTCTTTGAGCCCCACGTGTTGGGTAGCGGCGTCGTTGGTCACTGTGACGGTGAAGGTGAGTGGTTGTCCCACGGTAGCGGGGTTGGGATCGGCCGTCTGAGTGGTGCTGATGCCGGGCTCCGACTGCGCCTGAGCCGGCAGCGCCAGTACGAGGCCCGCGGCCAGCATCGAGGTCAGAATAAGGCCGGGAACGCATCGGAAATTTATCTCGGTTTTCGTCACTGTTTGGCCCCCTCCTTTTGGGTTTGCTCTTATCCCCGTGTCGAGGGTCGCTTAAACAACCCAGATGTTTCGAGAGGGGAGAGCCGGGGTTCGAGTACGGTTAGATAGCCGCGCGTTCTCTAAGGTTTGAGCACGGTGTATTCTGCGGCCTTCTTTCCAGGCATGGTCGTCTCCTCCGACTGCGGTTCGCCGGGGCTCCATCTTACGGCTACAACCCCGTAGTCCCTGGTGGTGCTACTCTCTTTGATTACCTTGCCTTCGTCCAGGAGCTGCACCCTCAGCTCGTTGCTGTCCCCGGTGGTCTTCCACGCGGTAGCGGTGACATAGTCCCCGGAACCGGGGTCGGTGCTGACCTGGACCTCGTAATCAGCGGGCGCGCGCCCTTCCACCGAGCGGCTCGAGGAGAGGTTGCCGAAGTTGGCGCCGAACGATTGGCCGGTGAGGCCCCCCACCCGTATGGTCAACGTTCTCGTGTTTTCCGGGGCGGCGGGGGTGGTGCGCTGATCGGTCGCCTCTCGCTGCGTGCTCTCCTGTGTCTGCTTGGAGGATGTCTCGCGCTCTTGGGCGCTGGTCAGAGCGTAGCTGATGACACCGTAGCACACGGCCAGCCCGATCAGGAGCCCCAAAACCTCGCGCCAGCTTATGCCCAACCCTTGCCACCGCCCCGTCGGCTCGCATGCAACACCCTCATGGTAATACAGCGGCGCTGCGTGTCCTGCGCACGCAGGTGGGGGTTGGCTCCTTTATTACCCTGGCAGGAAGGCTATCGCCCGTCCCGGCCCGCCGGAGGACCCGGCGATCTTGAGCGGCAGAAAGACGAAGAAGGCCCCGCGCGTGGGAAGCTTGTCGAGGTTGGTGAGGATTTCGACGTAGCGCAGGCCCCGGCTCAGACCCTCCTGGTGCACCGGTACCCCGTCGTGGGCGCTCCCGATGCTGGGAGCGTCTATGCCTATGGTCTTGATGCCCTTGTCGTGCAGGTAGATGGCGCACGGGGGCGACGGCGCCGGCCAGCCGGGGTGCTCGCCCGTTACCAGCGATCCGCTCATGAACTTCTCGCCCTCCTCGCCCTCCACGTAGTAGCGGTCCCAGCCGGTACGGAAGAGCACGACCTCTCCGGCGCGCAGCTCGCCGTGCTCCCTCTCCCACGCCTCAACGTGATCTGGCTCGATAAACGGACTCACCCCCGGCTCGCCCTCCCCGGCTAGAAAGCTTACATCCACCACGGTCGCCGGTCCCATGAGCTCCCCGGGCGGCACCCTGTCGCCGGTCTCGTCACCCAGAGGACCGGCGAAAGGCAGGTCGTAGACTGGGGGCGGAACGAAGTGCGTCGGCGCGTCGAAGTGGGTGCCACAGTGCTCGTCTATGACGATGAAGTTGGTCTGGTAAGGGTCCGCGCTCCTGGTGCGCCCGGTCGGCCCCTCGACTTCGGCGAACCAGTTCCAGTTGTGGTGGGCATAGTTCATGTGCCCCGGCCACGTCCCTGGCAGCCGCTCCGAGAGCGTAACCGAGAGGTCCACCACCCAGGCCGAAGCCAATAATTCAAGGTCCACTCTCCTCCTCTCCGTGGGCGGTGCCCAGCGCCTCCCGAAGCCTCTTCTCGGCCTCGACTATCGGGTGCCTGCCTACCCTTTCGAGCAGTCTCTCCAGGACGGGATCCTCGGATTCCTGCGCCTCCGTCCACTCCCTGTCGAACCGCCCCGTGCGGATGCGCTCTTCGAGGGCCTCGCGCAAAAAGGACTGGATGCCGCTCCGATTGAGCTCTTCGAGACGCGTGGTCTGACCGTATCTGCTGGTGCGGGAGTGCAGCCCGAGCTGCCCGAAGAGGCCCACCTCCGCGACACGTTCCATGATCTCGGCCGGCTCTTTGGAGACGTACATCTCGAGTAGCACGGCCTCCGGCGGGATGCCGGCCTCGACCTGCAGCTCGTAGGCACTCAAGAAGACGCCCATGATCAGCGGCCAGATCCCCTGCTCGGCGAGCAGGTCCATCCAGGTTTCGTGCTCCATTGAGACCCGCAAAGCGCCGGCCCGGGTGCAACCGATGGCACTGGCGAGGGCTAGGCAGTCTTCCCACGCCTCCCCGGAGGCGTCCTGGTGCGCGTCCACGAAGCAGGGTGCCCCCTTGCCTTCCAGGTAGAGGCTTCGCAGGGAGCTCCCGATCATGCGTGGTGCGACCATGATCACGTCTACCTCCTCGGGCGGTCGTATATGCTCGAAGGCGATGTTGTACCCGGAGGCGAAGTTCAGCGTCTTGCCCGCGCCTAGGGCTGGCCCGACGTGCTCCTCGTACACGCTTGGGGCGACCTCGTCGGGGACGAGCATAAAGCTCACGTCCGCCCCCTCGGCGGCCTCCCTTATCGGCACGGGGGAGAAGCCGTCCTCCTCGGCCTGCCTCCAGCTCTCGTCGCGCACGCTGCCCACCGCCACGTTCTCCACCCCTGAGTCGCGCATGTTCAGCGCCTGGGCACGACCCTGGATGCCGTACCCGATCACGGCAATCGTCCGCCCTTGCAGGCGTGCTAGGTCCGCATCGGCGTCGTAGAAGATCTCGGCCATTCGCCTCCTTCCCCATAACGGACGCGGCGCCCGAAACCCGTCAGCGTCCTTTGCCCCGAAAGGATTCTCCGACAACCGAAACTCAGAGTCAAAAGAAGCGCTCGCAGGAAGATGCAGGATAGACGGTCGCGTGGCGCAAAAACGTCGTCGACGCTATCCTTGTTGCGTGTCAAGGGACGAGGAATGTCGAGACCGAAAGGAGAAATACCGATCCGGAAGGGCACGCTGCACGAGGAGGCTCCTGTGCGCGACCTGAACAAGGCGCAACGGGGGGCGGAGTACCGTCTTGCCTGGCTGCGGATCGCTGTTGCGGCCGGCCTTGTCGCGGGCTTGCTACTTTCCCCAAACCTCTGGATCTCTACGCGCTCCTACCCGCTAACTCCCCTCTGGGACGCGGTCCCGCCCCTGCCGTACCCGGCGGATTACGCTCTCTTCGGCCTCCTCGTGGTGCTCGTCACCGGCGTAGGGATTGCGCGGGGTCGCGCTATAGGGTGGCTTGGGATAGGCGCGTTGGTCATGGCGGCGTTTTTCGTCGTGCAGGACGAATCCAGGCTCCAACCGTGGTTCTATCAGTACTGTTTCATGCTCGCGGCTTTTTGTTTGTTTGGGTTGAGCCGGGTCGGCGCTTTGGACGCGCTGAATGCCTGTCGCCTGATCGTCGTCGCCACCTACTTCTGGAGCGGGCTGCAGAAGGCCAACGCGAGCTTTATTCAGACCACTCACCCGTGGCTCGTCGAGCCCCTGACCACGCGGTTGCCGGACTGGGCGGGCTCTGCGCTGCTCGCGGGTGGCTACGCCGTGCCCGTGGTGGAGGCGGTAATTGGTATAGGGCTCCTGACGCGCCGCTTCCGAAGGCTTGCGGTGATGGGCGCCCTCCTCATGCACGCCTTCATCATGCTGTGTATAGGGCCTTTGGGACACGACCACAACACGGTGGTGTGGCCCTGGAACTTCGCGATGGTCGCCTTCGTCCTGATCCTGTTCTGGAGAGCGCCAGACGATACCACCCCTTCGACGATTTTAGATCCTGGCCGGAACTTCTCGACTGGCTTCGCCTTCCGGGCGGCAGTGCTCGTCCTGTTCGCCTTTATGCCGCTCTTCAACTTCTTCGGGCTCTGGGCCTCCTACCTCTCCTCCGGCCTGTACTCCGGTACCAGCAAGCAGGGATACGTATTGGTGTGGGATAGCGCGAACTGGCAGAGCACCAGGATCGGAGGCGTGTCTGAGAGGGAGCTGAACACGCCCGCCTACCCGGAGGAGAGCATCTTCGAAAACGTGTTCGCCGAGAGATGGTGCGAGGAGGGGGGTGAGGAAGCCCTTCGGCGCGAGCAGGCAGGCTACCCCGAGCCGATCCTGCGGGTGGACGGGAGGCCCGCCATCATCAGCGGCGAACGCTCGACCGAGCTCTATAGCTGCGACGACGTCCTCTGAGCACGACGGATAGCGGTATCCTCGTACCTTTACTGGGCCAGGTAGCCGCCGTCTACGGGCAGGATCGCGCCGGTGACGAAGGAGGACTCGTCGGAGGCGAGAAACAGGATCGCGCTGGCTACCTCGGAGGGCTCCCCGAGCCGCCCTATCGGGTGGGCTTCCAGCATCGGCTCCTTGTACTCGTCCGGCAGCTCCGCGACCGCCTCGGTCAAGATGGTGCCCGGCGCCACCGCATTTACCCGTATGCCCCTCTCCGCCCACTCGATCGCGAGGTGCTTGGTCAGCCCGGTGGCGACAAACTTGGCCGGGCCGTAGGCCGCCTGCTGCGCCTGGCCGGCGAGGCCGGAGATCGAGGAGAGGCACACGATGGAGCCACCCCCGGTCTTTAGCATCTCCTCTATTGCGTACTTGCAGGTGAGGAACATTCCTCGCCCATCCACGGCCATCACGTGATCCCAGTCCTCCGGCGTCGCATCTACTATGGTGCTCAAGGGGATGACGCCCGCGTTTGCGACGAGGACGTCTATCCGCCCGAAACGCTCGACGGCGGCCCCGATCATGCGCTTCGCGTCCTCAGGTCTAGAGACGTCGCCCACGACGGTCCCGACCTCGATGTCCTCGCCGGCCAACCTCTCCCGCAGCTCCCCGAGCCCGGCCTCGTCTACGTCGGTCAGGACGAGAAGCGCGCCCTCGCGGGCGAAGAGCTCGGCGGTCGCCCGCCCGATCCCCTTCGCCGCCCCCGTGACGACCACTGACTTGCCCCGCAGCCGTCCCAGACCCGGCGTTGCTCCCGTGCCCTCCATAGACCGCCTCCTAGAAGTACTTCAGGTACCCGTTCTCGTCGAACTCCGGCTCTGCTGCCTCTCCTACGACCTCGACGTTGCCGTTCTCCAGCGCCTCGTCCACCAGGTTCTCGGAGAGGTAGACGTGCTCCAGGTGCAGCGTGTTCGGTATGCGCACCATACGGGTCTCTTCGGGCGGAACGCCCCAGTTGCACCGGATCGCGGCCTTCAGAGCCTCTTTGTCGTTCTCGAGGACCATCGGGATCTTCGCCCGCTCCACGAAGGTACTCGTCATCACGTTGGCGTTCATGACGTCGCGATCTACGGCGCCGAAAAAGCGTTCGGTCGTGAAATCCGCGAGGCCGGCGCCCAGGGTGTTGCCGTGTGACTCCTCGCTCACGCGGCTGACGATGATGTACTTCGCGCTTGGGCTTTCCGGCTCCTCCACCCCCAGGATGCGGAAGCGCCCGATGACGTTCGTGTCCATCCCCGTCCCGCTGTAGTTCTTGCCCAGAGCGTCGACGAACAGGATATCCATCTCCTTTACGGGCAGGGAGGGCATGTAGCCCATGTACTCCGCGAGTAGATCCTCCTCGCGCTCGCGGACGTTCTCTGGTTCTATGGCCTCTATCTTCGCCGGTTCATCGTAGGCGTTCTCCACGGTCGCCAGCCCGAAGAGGATGTGTCCCGAACGCAAGACCTCCTCGCCTACCTCGATCATGTAGTCCTTGATCCCGGTTACGCCGTAGCCGTGCAACTCGAGCGCCGCGTCGTGTTTGCCCAACCCGATTGCGGCCATCTTCAAGAGACCGCTCTCCGCTGGCCCGCGGAAGTCAGTATGCGCTTTGACTCTGTTGACGACGACTACCCCGTCGGCCTTCGAGGCGTGGCGGTCCATGTACACCGGTACCCCGCGCTCCGTTCTTCCTAGCTCGGCGACCTCCATGGAGGATAGGATCTGGGCCTCGCAGAACTCTTCCGTGACGCCTAAAGACTCCAGCACCTCCACCTGCCCCTCGGCCGTCGCCCCGCCATGGCTCCCCATCGCCGGCACGATGAAAGGCTCGGCACCCTTCTCCTTCAACACGCGCACCAGCGACCGCAAGACGACGTCTATCTGCGAAATACCGCGGCTCCCGGCCGTAAGCGCAACCCGCATCCCGCTCTTTACGCGCGATGAGATCCCCTCCTTCTCCAGCTCCTCGCGCACCTTCGCCTCCACGTCCTCCACGCGCGGCCTCGGGAACTCTTGGCGTACCTTTACTACCTTGGGGAAGGTCACTCTCTACTCCTCTCCTCCGCCACATTCTCCGAAAGTGCCAGCTCGCGCGCCAGCTCTATCGCGGTTCGCATGCTCGAGTGATCCGCCCTGCCGGTGCCCGCGATGTCGAAGGCGGTGCCGTGGTCCACGCTCGTGCGGAAGAATGGGAGGCCGACGGTCACGTTCACCCCACCCTCGAAGCCCATGAGCTTTATCGGGATGTGCCCCTGGTCATGGTACTGCACCACCACCATGTCGAATTCGCCCTTTCTGGCACGGGCAAAGACCGTGTCGGGCGGATGGGGGCCGCTGGCGTCTATGCCCTCCTCTCTCGCCTCGGCGACGGCGGGTGCTATGCGCTCGGCCTCTTCGTCGCCGAAGAGGCCGTTCTCGCCCGCGTGCGGGTTCAGGCCCGCGGCCGCTATCTTCGGCTCTTCTATCCCAATCTTTGAAAGCGCGTCTCGCGCCAGGTGGATCACGGTCAGGACCCGCTCTTTGCTCACGCGGTCTATCGCCTCCCGCAGGGAGACGTGGGTGCTTACGTGGATGACCCTTAGTTCTTCCGTCTGAAGCATCATCGCGAAGTCTTTGGTGCCGGTTAGCTCGGCGAGGATCTCGGTATGCCCCGGGTACTCGTACCCGCCCATGTGCATCGCCTCTTTGTTCAGCGGCGCGGTGGCGACGGCGCCCACGTTCCCCGCCAACGCCAGCTCCGTGGCCCGGCGGACGTACTCGAAGGCCGCCGCCCCGGCGCGCGCGTCCAACTCGCCGAACGGTAGGTCTCCGGGTAGCTCGCCCACCTGGAGCACGTCTACGCTGACCGGCTCGAAGAGAGCCTCCTCTAGCTTCTCGACCTCGTTCACGCCGAGTGGCAGCCCCATCAGGTCCACCGCCCTCCGCAAGATCCCGGCATCCCCGACGACGAAGGCCTTGTTCTCGTCGTGTAAGCCTTCTTCGGCGAAGGTCTTGGCGATTATCTCCGGACCGATACCGGCCGGGTCTCCCAGGGTCACGGCTACGGGTTGCCCTTTCATACTTCTCCGTTCTCTTAGGGTTTGACCAGCGCCCGAAATGCGGCGCACAGGGTGTCCGGGCTGCCGAAGCCGCCAGCCTTGGTGACGACGCGGTACGGGCGCGGCCCGACCAGGGTCCCTACGGGCATGCCTGTCTCGATCTCTCCTTCGAGGAAGATACCCGTGGCCCCCAAAACGCCGGCCACCCGCACCGCTGTGTCGCCTCCGGTCAAGACCAGCGTGTCGAAGAGGTCCTCGCCAGAGAGCCCGGCGACGACCTCCGCGAGCGCGTCCGACACGCGCTCCGAGACCTCGTTCTTCGAAGCCGATTCTCCACGTAGTGCGGAGTCCACCTCTTCGCCCGCCGTCGAGCATAGAACGGCGCCCCGGTCGCTCGAAAGGATCACCCTCACCGCCTCCGCCGCTTCGCCTATCGTCCCCTCGTAGGACCCGGAGAGCAGCGCCACTGTATTGAGGTACACCGTTGACACGCCAGGCTCTTCGGACAGGCGGCGGAGCTGCTCCCGGGCGACCTCGTTGATGCTCCCTACCACCGCCAACACGCCCGAGGCGGGGGCAAATGCTCGGAGTGGAACGCCGTTGCGCGGACCGGGATAGATCTCGCCGAGTGCCCGGGCAAGGCCCGCCGAGCCAACCCACAAGATCGACGAGGGATCCGGTACGGCCCGCACGAGGGCTTCGAGGTCGGCGTCGGACTCCGCGTCGGCGACGACGCAACTCCCGCTCTCCAGAGCGTCGCGGAGGGGTTCGCCGTTGCGAACGTCGGTGACCGAGAGAGCAATTATGGAGTGGAAGGTGTGCGCGAGCAGGGAAGGGACGTGGCTCTCCAGGACGGGGGTGACGGGGTCTTTAGAGAGGTCGGTCTCGTGCGCGGGCTCTCCGTGCACTAGCTGCGTACCGCCTCTTGTCTCGCGTCCGGCGCTTGGGAAGGCGGGCGCGACGAGAACCTTTTTTCGGCGGGTCGCGGCGAGGACCGCCGCGAGCTCGGCCCCGATAGGGCCTCGCAGAGTCGAGTCTATCTTTTTGTAGATGATACGTGCCTCTCGTACCGCGTGCCCGGCCTCCACGACCCGCTTAGCTGCGAAACCGGCCGGCAACGATCGGGAGTCGGTATCCACCGCCACCGCGTCGAGGTCGTTACCGGATGGTATCGGCGCTCCGCGAAAGACCACCGCGGTCCGGTAGCCAGAGCGTGCCAGCTGCACCCCCGAATCCGCGGCGCCGGTCAGGTCGTCGGCGATGATGGCTATCTCCACGCGTCCCGTCCCCGAGGCTCTATCGACAGACAAAATAACATGCTCGCAGCCCCCGGGCGAAGAGCCGGTCTAAGAGGTCGTTTAAACTGGTGCTCTCCAGCTTCGATGAGGGTGTGACCAGGGAGGTTCGAGAGGCGATGGATAAGGAGGCCGGGCCGGGTGGCGAGGGAATGAGGATCTACGTTGGCCCGGAGAGGGACCACTTCGGAGCCGGGTACGCGGACGACTTCCTCGGGGCGGTCGAGCGCGGAGGGGGCGTTGTCGTCGACGAGCCGGGGGAGGCCGAAGCGATCGTGTGGCTCGGCTCGGACAACTCCAAGCTCCCCGAGCTCCTCCACCCGGGCGTGCGCTGGGTACAGCTGCCCTCCGCAGGAGTGGAGTCCTGGATGGAGAAAGGGCTCATCGACGCGGAGCGCATCTTTACCTCGGCGGCGGGTGTGTACTCGGAGACCGTGGCCGAGCATGCCCTCGCGCTGATGCTCGCGGGCTCGAGGAGGCTGCACGAGTGCGTCCGCGCGACGGGCTGGGAGGAGCGGTTCGGACACCTCTTCGGCGGCTCGACCGTGGTGATCCTGGGCGCCGGCGGGATCGGGAGGGCCCTGATCCGGCTGCTCGAACCGTTCGGTACCCGTACCCTGGCCGTAACGCGCAGCGGGCGAGAGGTGACGGGGGCGACCGAGAGCTACTCTGCTGACCAGACCGGTGAGCTCTGGCCGGAGGGCGACTTCTTCGTCGTCGCGGCCCCCGCTACCGGGGCCACGGAGGGGATGATCGGCGCGCCGGAGTTGAGCGCGATGCAGGATCACGCCTGGGTCGTGAACGTGGCGCGGGGTTCTCTGATCGACACGGCCGCGCTAACCGAGGCGTTGGCCGAAGGGCGCATCGGCGGGGCAGCCCTGGACGTCACAGACCCCGAGCCGCTCCCGGACGGACACCCGTTATGGACCGAGCCTCGAGCCCTGATCACACCGCACACCGCGAACCCGCCCGACGCTCTGGCTCGCGCTCTGGCGGGGCGCATCGAGGAGAACGTGGCCCGCTTTGAGGCGGGCGAGGAGCTCATTGGGGTCATAGACGTAGAAGCCGGCTACTGACGGCGCCCGAGATACACGCCGCAGAAGATAACGGCGGCGCCGAGCAACTGGTTCGCTCCGAGGCTCTCTGTCAGAAGGAGGACGCCGCAGACGACGCCGGTCAGCGTGATGAGGTACTGGTAGACGAGCACCCGGTTCGCCCCGATGCGATTGATCCCACGCTGCCAGGCCGCGAACCCGAAGGCGGCCACGACGAACGCGGAGTACGCGGCCGCCGCCCAGGCCCCCACGCTTACGGCCCCCCATTCCATCCGCACGAGGTCGAAAGAGGCGAACGGAGACACCGCCAGACCCGCGATCAGCATCGTGTAGGCGGCGACCGCGAGCGGCGAGTAATTGCGAAGCAGGATTATAGAGAAGGCGGTGTAGGAACCCCAGCAGACGGCCGCCCCCGCGACCAGCAGATCCCCCGTCAAGCTCCCGCCGCCCAACCCTCCGTACACGATCACGCCAACCCCCAACATCGCAAACAGGACGCCCAAAATACCACGCACCCTCGGTCGCTCGGTCCCAAGTACGAAGCCCAAAACCATCCCCCATAGCGGGGGAGTGGCATAGATGAGAGCCGTATTGGAGGCACTGGTCAGGTCCACGCCGAAGGTGAAGAGCACATTGTTCAAGCCAACGCCGACGATCCCCAGACCCGCCATCGGGAGTAAGTCCTTCCTCCCAAGAGATACGCTCTCCGGCTCTAAAAAGCGCAGGACCGCCAGCACGGCGAGCCCCGCCAGCGTGAACCGAAGCGCTACGAAGGGCAGCGGTTCTATGTCGCCCACGGCGTATTTGACGGCGACGGGGTTGCTTCCGAGGGCGAGGGCGGCAGAGATCAAGGAGGCCTCCGAGAGCAGGACCGATCTTTTCGAGCTGTCCACTTACACGAATTCTACGCCCGAACCACCCCCGACACACCCGGCCCCGCTCGTCCCTGTCCGCTTTGGCTTACGGGTTCGGAGCTTCGTATCGTGGGCTTTTCCGTGTTCGTTTACGTATAGTACGGGGCGGAGAAGTGCCGGGAAGCCTGGGGTGCGGACTTCGCGCTTGGACCTTCGCCCCGGCAAGTTCGGCGGTTGCCGGCGTTGCGTTGATCTAAGACCATCGGAGGCGCTAATGGCCCACATAAAGTTAGTTACGGAGATCCCGGGACCCAAGAGCCGGGAGGTGCTGGCAAACCACGAGAGGTACGTCGCCCGTGCGCTGGCCCTAGGTTTCCCTGCAGCGATTCGGGAAGCCGACGGCGCCTTGCTCACGGACGTGGACGGAAACCGCTTTATAGACCTCGCCGGAGGCGTGGGGACGCTGAACGTGGGGCACTCGGATCCGGATGTCGTCGGGGCGGCGAGGGAGCAACTGGAGCGGTTCGTGCACACGGACTACACCGTGGCGCCCTACGCCCTCTACAGCGAACTGGCCGGGCGCCTGGCGGGGCTTGTCCCCGGCGGCGAGAAGGCAGCGTTCTTCAACTCGGGGTCTGAGGCGGTGGAGAATGCGATCAAGATGTCCCGCGTGTACACGGGCCGCAAGGCGGTGATCACCTTCGAGGGGGGCTTCCACGGGCGCACCTGGTTGGCCCTCGCGCTGACCAGCAAGACCACCCCGTACAAGCAGGGGCTCCTGCCGCTGGCCGGGGAGATCTACCGGGTACCCTACGCCTACCCCTACCGACCACCCGTGGAGCCCGGAGAAGGGGAGTCCTTCGGGGAGGCTTGCGCCGGTCTGCTGGAGAAGAGCTTCTCCAGTTACGTCGCACCGGAGGACGTGGCGGCCCTGATCGTGGAACCGGTCCTGGGGGAGGGCGGGTTCGTAGTGCCGCCTGACAACTACCTGTCGGCGCTGAAGCGGAGAAGCGAGGAGCACGGGATAGTCTTTATCGTCGACGAGGTCCAGGCGGGGTTCGGACGCACCGGCAAGATGTTCGGCGTCGAGCACTCGGGGGTCGAGCCGGACCTCGTGATCCTGGCCAAGTCGCTCGCGGCGGGGTTCCCCCTCTCCGCGGTCGTGGGTCGGGCGGAGGTGATGGACGCGCCTCAAGAGGGAGCCCTGGGAGGGACCTACCCGGGTAACCCGGTGGCTCTGGCGAGCGCGATGGCGGTGTTGGACAAGTTTGAGGATGGTCGTCTTCTACAGAGGTCCCGGGAGGTAGGGGAGAAGATACAGGAACGGTTCTTGGCTCTGGCCGAACGGGTAGACGTGATCGGGGAGGTCCGGGGCCTGGGGGCGATGATCGCCGTGGAGTTCGTCAAAGACCGGAACACCAAGGAGCCCGCCAAGGGCGAGGTCGGGGAGATACTCAAGCTCGCCGCCGAGCGCGGTGTACTGGCCCTCTCTGCCGGCGTAATGGGCAACTGCATCCGCTTTCTGGCCCCGCTGGTCATAACCGACGAGCAGTTGGAGGAGGCCTTGGAGGTGTTGGAGGTGTGCGTGGAAGAGGTAGCAGCCACGCGCGAGACCACCCCTCCCGGAGCCTTGGCCAACCCGACCTGATCCCAGGCTCATAGAACGAGCGCGAGGTTGCGGGCGATAGCAAGCCCGTTTGACCCGGTATGGGTTCGCTGTTAAGTTGAGGCCGTAGCTCAGGGGAAAGCGAAAGAAGGGGAGCTTCGGTGGCCGGAGAAATCGGTTCGGGGGCGCCGTCGCGCAGGTACGTCCCGCGCGGGCATCCTATATCGTGGTGGATGCTTGTGGTGACGACGGGGGCTATCTTGATCACCTCCGTAGATCGGGTGATACTCCCCCGCGTCCTGCCCGCCCTCCAGGACGAGTTCGGCCTCTCCAACACCGCCGCCGGGTTCCTCAACTCCCTGAACTTCATCGGCATAACCATCGGCGCTATCGCCCTGGGCGTCTTCGGCGACGTCCTGGGCAAGGGACCGCGCCGGGCTTGGACGTGGGCCGTAGCCGTGGTGGTCACGATACTCTCATCCGTCGCGACGGCGATCTCCCAGACGGTAGGACAGCTCCAGGCCTTGCGGGTCGCCATGGGCATAGGCACCGGCGGAATGGAACCCGTGAACGTCGCCATGATCGGGGAGTGGTGGCAAAAAGAGAACCGCGGCTTCGCTGTCGGCACCCATCACACCGGCTTCCCTCTGGGCCAGTTCTTCGGCCCACTCATCATTGGCGGGGTCTTGTATGTAGCCACCTGGCGGGAGGCTTTCCTCTTCATCCCGCTCGTCGCCGTTCCCATTGTGATCATCCAGATAGTCCTCGCCCGCCGCGGGAACCTCGAAAGGGTGAATCGTTGGATCCGGGAGCAAGGCATGACCCCGTCGGTCGAGGCGGGCGAGATCGGGGAACGGGACCGGGAGAACCCGTTCAGGGCGGTCAGGATAGCGATCTCCAACCCAACGTCCTGCTGGCAATCGCGATGACCTTCTGCTTCCTCTTCGCGGAGTTCGGCATAGACACCTTCCTCACGGTCTACCTGACCGACGAGATCGGCATAGACCTCGCGACGGCGGCCATCGTCTCCGGGGCGTCGGGGCTTACGGGCTGGATCGGTCAGATCGTCTGGGGGACGCTCTCTGATGGTATTGGGCGCAAGTTCTCTTTAGGCATCATCGCGGTCGGTTGGACACTCGCGGTCCTGGCGATAATCCTCATCAGCGGTCTGGCGACCGCTTGGATCATCCTGCTCGGTTGGGGTATCTTCCGCAACTCACCCTTCCCCGTGCTCTACGCCTTTCTCATAGACTCGGTCCCCGACGCAGCCTCCTCGGGCATGGGACTGATGATCGGCATAGCCCTGGGCGTCGCCGCGACCATCTCAGCCTCCGTGGCCGGCATTGTCATAGATAACTTCGGCTTTGCCATAAACTACGTCGTCCTCGCCATCCCGTGCCTAATCGCCCTAATCCCCCTGGCCTTCATGCGCGAGACGAGGGTCACCGGCGGCGAGGCGGCCCAGGAGTAGCACGTGCCGGACGAGAAAGACCCCAAACATCCCACAACTCTAGCCGCCCTTCTGCAGGGCTTCGAGATAATAGACCTGAGCCACACCCTCGAAGAGGGCATCCCCTCCTGGCCGACCCACGCCCGCTTCGGTCAGGTCCTCTACGAGTCCTACGAGCTAGGTGACGTAGCCCGCCACTACGGGCTGACGTTGAGCGAGCATACCGGCACTCACATGGACGCCCCCCTGCACTTCATCGCCGAAGGTCCCGCCCACTACGGCATAGACGAGGTCCCCCTCCACCGCCTCGCCGGACGCGCCGCAACGATAGAGGCTCCGGAGCTTCCGCGCAGCGGCCTCCTCACCGCCGCGCACGTAAGGGAGTGGGAGGAGGAGTATGGCTCAATAGAGGAGCTGGACATGGTTCTCGTACGCTACGGTTGGGACCGGAGGTGGGGCACCGGTCCCGAAGGGACGAGCTTCCTGGAGGACTGGCCGGGCCTCGGCGGGGACGCGGCGGAGTACCTGATCGGGAAGGGCGTCTCGCTCGTGGGCTGTGACACCCTGGCCGTCGACGCCTTCGGTTCCGAGGAGAACCCGGCCCACTACGCCCTGCTCGGCAAGGAGGTCTATATCGTGGAGAACCTGAAGAATCTCGATAGGTTGCCGCCCTGGTCTTTCTTTGTGGCGTTTCCGCTCAAGGTGAGGGGCGGGTCCGGCTCCCCGGTGCGGGCGGTGGCTCTCATGCACAGGGAGGGATAGTGGAGATCATAGACGTTACCCGGACCGTGGACCCGAAGATGCTGAAATGGCCTGACGATACGGAGCCGCCGTCGCAGGAGTTCGTAACCCGCACCGATAACGGGGACCCGGCTACCGTCAGCGAGTGGAAGATGAGCTCCCACACCGGTACTCACATGGACGCGCGTATGCACTTCATCCCTGGTGGCTGGCCGATGGAGGCCCTGGACCTCTCGCGCTCCGTGGGGCTTTGCCGGGTCGTGGACCTCACACACGTCGAGGGGCACGTGGGCCGTGCGGACCTGGAGGCCGCGGAGGTCGCCGGGCAGGCCCGTCTTCTTCTCAAGACCCGCAACTCCGAGCTAGGGTTCATGCAGAGGGAGGAGTTCGAGGAGGGATACTCCGCCATCTCTAGGGAGGCGGCGGAGTATCTGGTCGAGATCGGGGTAGAGACCATAGGCGTCGACTACCTATCCGTCGAGCCGTTCGAGGACGCTGGGTTCAGTACCCACCACACGCTGCTCGGGGCGGATGTGGTGATCCTGGAAGGCCTGGTGCTGACGGAGGTGGAGCCCGGGGAGTACTTCCTGGCCTGCCTGCCCCTGAAGCTCGCGGGCTCCGACGGGTCGCCCGCGCGGGCGATCCTGATCAGGGGCTTGTAGTAACCAGGGACTTGTAGTAAAGGAGGTTACCGTGAAGGCCATCGTATGGAACGGGCCGGAGGAGATGTCGGTCGAGGAGATGCCGGAGCCCGAGGTAGGGCCAGGTACCGCGATCGTTCGCCCCGAGGCGGTAGGGATCTGCGGCTCGGAGGTCGAGGGGTATTTGGGAAAGATGGGCAACAGGACGCCGCCGCTGGTGATGGGCCACGAGTTCTCCGGTACGGTGGTCGAGGCTGGGGAGGGAGTGGACGAGAGCCTCGTCGGCCGCACGGTAACGGTGAACCCGCTCTACGTAGACGGGACGTGCCGCATGTGCCGGATGGGTCTGAAGAACCTGTGCCCCAGCCGGGGGCTTATAGGCATACACCAGCCGGGCGGTTTCGCCGAGTACGTGCGTGTGCCGGCGGAGAACGCCTATCTGCTGCCGGAGGGACTCTCTGATGCGGCGCGGGTAGGCGCGCTCGCCGAGCCGTTGGCCAACGGCGTGCACGCAGTGCGCCTGGGGCTGACCGGTGACGGCGTTGTGCAGCACGCCGTGGTAGTCGGGGCCGGCACCATCGGCCTTATGTGCCTGCAGGCTACCGTCCTCTCGGGTATCGAGAACGTGCAGGTCGTCGAGCCCAACGAGGCGCGCCGCGAGCAGGCGCTCGGGCTCGGTGCGCGCGCCGCTTACAGCTCCGGTGCGGAGGCCCGGGAAGCTCTAGAGGAGCCGACGGAGGGCCTTGGGGCGGATCTCGTGATTGACGCGGTGGGCGCCGAGGCGACGCGCCGGATGGCGGTCGAGGAGCTGCTGCGTCCGGGTGGGCGGGCCGTCATGATCGGGCTGCACGACGACGACACTACTCTGGGTTTCCACGACATCGTACGCGGCCAGCTCGACATCCAGGGCTCCTACACCTACACGGATGAAGACTTCGAGACAGCGCTCGGGTGGCTCGTCGAGGGGTGGGCCGGGATCGGGGCGCTGCCGCCGGTCCTGCCGCTCGAAAGGGGACCGGAGGCTTTCGCGGAGCTCGTCAAGGGGCCTTCGGCCCAGATCAAGGTCTTCCTCGCGGGGGTGGAAGAGTAGCGGTGTGGGAAGGGGAGCTCTTGGGGAAGACGACCGTCGTCATCGGGGCGAGCAGCGGGATAGGCCTCGCGATCGTGAACCTGTTCGCGGAGGCGGGGGCTACGGTACACGCCGCCGCGCGCCGAAGGGAGGCTATCGAGGAAGGCGTGGAAGAGCGAAAAGGTTTCGGCGTCGTGGAGGCGCACACGCTCGACGTCTCGCACGCGGGGGAGGTCGAGAATTTTGTCGAAGGGATCGGGGAGGCTGGAGGCGTAGACGTCCTGGTCATCGCCGCGGGCACGAACGTCCCCGAGCGCCGACTGCACCAGCTCTCGCAGGAGGATTGGGACACCATCCTCTCGGTAAACTTGAGCGGGGCGTTCTACTGCGTGAAGGCGGCGTTGCCGTACCTGCGGGAAGCGCGGGGGCTGGTCATCCTGATCAGCAGCGTCTCGGGCTCGTGGCCGGATATGTCCGGCCCAGCTTACCAAGCCTCAAAAGCCGGTATGATCGGGCTGGCGCGCGCGGCGGGCTTCGAGGAGCACCAGAACTGGGTGCGCTTCACCTCCATAATGCCCGGGATAGTGGACACCCCCATCCTGGACAACCGTCCCGAGCCTCCGAGCAAGGAGATCCGGGACCTGAGCTTGAAGCCCGAGGACGTAGCCGCCACGTGCCTCTTCCTCGCGACGCTACCCGAGCGCGCCTACGTGCCGGAGATAACGATTCTGCCGACGGCGATACAGGCCCTGGGCAAGTCGTCGTCCGCGAGTCCGCCTACGCCCGAAGTGTGAAACGCTAGAACCGCAAACGGAAGGAGAAGAAACCTTGTTCTCCAACGACGAAGTGGTGTGGGTGACGGGGAGTAGTACCGGGATAGGACGGGCGGCAGCGATTGGCTTCGCCGAAGAGGGATGTAGGGTGGCGGTCCACTACAACAGCAGCGAGGATGAGGCTCGGGAGGTCGCCGGTAAAGTAGAGGATGCGGGAGGAGAGGCCCTGCTCGTGAAAGGCGACGTCTCGGACGCCAGGGATGTGAAGAGGATGGTCGGGGAGGTAAAGGACCGCTACGGGAGGCTCGACGTACTGGTGAACAACGCCGGGTCCCTGATCGAGCGCCGGACTTTAGAGAAGATGACCGAGGACCTCTGGGACCGGGTGATGGAGGTCAACCTGAAATCTGTCTACCTCTGCTCCCAGGCGGTGCTGCCCATGATGAAAAGCCAGGGGAGAGGCAGGATCGTCAACGTTACCTCCGTCGCCGCCCGCAGCGGTGGCGGTCCGGGTTCGGCCGCCTACGCTACGGCAAAGGGTGGCGTAAGCACGCTGACGCGGGCGATGGCGAAGGAGCTGGTCGCGGACGGCATCCTGGTCAACGGTATCGCTCCGGGGGTCATAACGACACGTTTCCACGAGCGGTTCACCCCGCCGGAGGTGCGGGAGCGGATAGCTCAGGGCATACCTATTGGTCGGGAGGGGAGGCCGGAGGAAACGGTCGGGGCGATGCTGTTCCTGGCCTCCCCGGCCGCCGACTACATCGTCGGCGAGATCATCGAGGTCAACGGCGGACAGCTGATGGATTAGGGCCTAAAAGAGCGAACCGTCCTCCCCGAACCGCATCGGTCCCGGCTCCTCGACGACGCGCAGCCTCTCGTCCTTCTCGACCTCTGGGAGTAACGCCTCGGAGACGTGCATCCGGCGGAGCCTTAGCGTGTTCTTTACGCGCACGAGACGCGCGTCCTTCGGGGAGACCCCAGCGCACATCTCCAGGGCGGCGGCTATCGCAAGCCTGTCGGATGGCATGACCATCGGGAGCTTGACGGGCTGGGGCGTGGTCGAGGTGAGGGCGTTAAGGTAGGTCGCGGACCGATCCATCCTGGAGGCGACGCACTCGGACACCACGTCGGCCATCCCGACGCCGTTGGCGTTGCCGCCGGTCTCCTCCGTCAGGTCCAGAAAGACCATCCGCAGGACCTCGGGGCCGCCGGTAGCGTAGGGGGTGGGGTAGCGGCCGGTGACGTTCGGGTCCGCGCCGTCGCCGCTGATGTTTTTGCCGATCTCGTCCACCACTAGCACGTCTAACACGTCGAAGGGTAGTCTCAAGAGGTTCTTCTTAGCCTCCTCCAGCAGCAGCGCCTCGCCTTCCTCCAGCTTCCCGGCCGGGATGGCGACCACCTTGTAGGGCTTCTCGTCGGGGTTCTCGAGTACGGCGAGCCCGAAGGCGACCTTGCCGCTCTCCACGGCGACTTGGGCGGCTTCGAGGATGGTACGGTGGATGTTCTCCCAGCCCGCCGAGTGGACCGAGTGGGCGCCATTCTGCTTGCCCAGGCCGATAGTGAGCATCTTCGTCGGGCCGCTCTCTATCCGTCCGCGGAAGGCGGTGTGCGGCTTGACCCTGTTTACCAAGATCACCGCGTCCGCCTCGTAGGCGTTCCTGTCCATAAAGACCTCGACCCCGGAGGGCGTCTCCCCGAGCATGGTCGTCTCCATCGTGGCCCGAACGGGACATCCGACCTCCTCCTCGCTCACACCCAGGTGTCTGAGCACCTCTGCCTGCCCCTCGGCGGTCGAGGCCCCGTGACTCCCCATCGCCGGCACGACGAAGGGCTCGGCGCCCGCCTCCTTTAAAACCTGGACCAGGGCCGCGACGATGGGCCCGATCCCGCCAACCCCCCGGCTCCCGACCCCTATGGCGACCGTACCGGAGGGAAGCTGCACCGAACGTAGAGCCTCCCGAACGCTCCCTTCAATCTCTTCGAGAGCCGCCGGCGCATCGACACGCTGCTCGACGAGCGCCACCCGTGGCGGCTCTACCTCTTTGAGGATCTCCTCTATCTCTCCGTATATAGGCTTCTCCGTCTGCATACGTTATCCTGTCGCGAGCCCCCGAGCGCAGTCTAACAGGACGTTGCTATACTTGTGCTCAGTTCGAGGGAGAGGGAAAGGATACGCCAGGTGAGGGTCGCTCTATTCGTTCCGTGCTACGTGGACCTTATAAATCCCGAGGTAGGCGTCAGCATGGTGCGGGTTCTGCGGAGGCTCGGCGTCGAGTTGGTCTACCTCGAGGACCAGACCTGCTGCGGCCAGCCAGCCTTCAACTCCGGGTTCTTTGACGAGGCCCGTACCGTCGCCCGCCACTTCCTGGACGTCTTCGAGAAGGAGAGCGGGGATTACATCGTCTGCCCCTCCGGCTCCTGCGCCACGATGGTCTCCCATTACTACCCGTTCATCTTAGAGGGGATGGCCGAGGAGAGCCACTCGAAGGCTCTGGGACGCCGCGTCAGGGAACTCTCAGATTTTCTGGTCAACGTGCTGGGGGTGAAGGACCTCGGTGCCCGTTATAAAGGTAAAGCGGTCTTTCACTGCGGATGCCACCAGCGGCGGGAGCTCGGGGTCTTGGAGGAGCCACGCGAGCTCTTGCGGAGCGTCGAGGGGTTAGAACTTCTCGATTGGGAGAATGAAGAGCTCTGCTGTGGGTTCGGAGGAACCTTCGCCGTTAAGATGCCCGACGTCTCGACTGCGATGGCCGACGAGAAGATAAAGGCTTTGGAGAAAAGCGGAGCGGACACCCTCGTCTCGTGCGACTCTAGTTGCCTAATGCACCTAGAGGGAAGGTTGAAGCGAACGGGGCACGACACGCGCGTGTACCACCTGGCTCAGGTACTAGATTCCGGCGACGGAAAGGGATAGCGATGGAGACGGAGAAGCCCGCCCGAAAGCGCGACACCGAGGATCGGCGCCGCGAGGGCATCACGAGCGAGGTAGAGGGTTTCAACGAGCGCGGCCGGAGGGCCATACAGGACCGGGGCCTGCACAACGCCGTCGAGCACTTCACCAAGAAGTCCGTCGTGAGTCGCAACGCCGTCCTGAACGCGCTGCCCGAGGCGCCGGAGCTGAGGGAGAGGGCGTATCGTATTAAGCAAGAGACCATGGCCAACCTGGACCGCTACCTGGAGCAGATGGCCGACGCCATAGAGGGGCGCGGTGGCAAGGT
>DATDKT010000218.1:0-5876 GCA_036519775.1 Rubrobacteraceae bacterium | reverse complement strand
GTCAAGAGGCGCCACCGATGACTAGCGGTGTTCGGGTCTCTAGGTCGGTGGGTTGTCGCAGCTCGGGTTGAGGACCGCCTCGACCTCAGAGTCGTTCAGGTTATCCTGGGTGACCAGGGTGGAGCCCGTGTCGGCGCCTTCTACCTGGGTGCCTTCGCGGATCATCTCGACGGCCGCGTTGACGCCATCGTAGCCCATGCGGAACGGGTTCTGAGCCACCAGGGCGGTGACGGTGCCCTCCTCGACGGCCTCTAACTCGTCCGGGGCGGTATCCCAGCCCACGATTACGATCTCACCGTCCCTCCCCGCACGCCGCACGGCTTCGGCGGCGCCCAAGACCCCGGGCTCGTTGGCGGCGTAGATGGCGTCGAGGCCGGGATTGGCGGTGAGGATGTCCTCGGTGACCTGCAGCGCCGTGTTGTAGTCGCTCTCGCTGGACTGCTCGGCGACGAGCTCGAGCTGCGGGTTCTCGTCCATTATGTTCTTGAAACCCTCGTCGCGGGTGTCGTTGGTCGCGGTACCCGGCTGGAAGGGGATGAAGGCCACCTCCCCGCCCTCCTCACCGAGCTCGTCCGCGAGGAGCTGGGTTGCCCTCTCGGCGGCAGCAACGTTGTCGGTGGCGAAGATCGGAACCTCGGAGGGCTGAGGCTCAGTGCCAGAGTCTATGTTGACCACGGTCAGGCCCTGGTCAATGGCTTGCTGGCTGACGTCGGCGAGCACCTGGGCGTCGGTGGCGGCGTAGACCAGGCCGTCTACCCCCTGGGTAATAAAGTTGATCAACAGGTCCTGCTGGCCGGTGACGTCGGTCTCGGCAGTAACGCCGTCCCACTGGACCTCCACTTCATCCGACCTCTCGGCGGCGCACTCGGCCCCTACGCGCACCTGCTCCCAGAAGTCGAAGCCGATGGCTTTCGGAACGACGGCGAGCCGGATCGGTCCTTCCTCCCCACCGCCCTTGTTTCCTCCGCCCTGGCGGACCTGGGCGCATCCGGCTAAGAGGGCCAGCGCACCGACCGCCAGAATCGCCAACGCGAGCTTTCTCATCCCCTGACTCCTCCCTTCCCCTTTACCTACTCCGACGACGCGGCGAGCTTCCTTCGCCGGTACTGGTCCCAGAAGACCGCCAACCAGATGACGACGCCGATGATCACGTCCTGATAGAAGGTGTTTATGTTGAGTAGCACGGACCCGTTGCGGATCAGGGCTATAAGGAAGGCTCCGATGAGCGTGCCCAAGATAGTGCCCTGCCCCCCAAAGAGGCTCGCCCCACCGATGACGGCGGCGGCGATCACGTCCAGCTCCAGCCCGATGCCGAAGTTCGGCTGCCCCGAGTTGACCCGGGAGGCGGCTATCATGCCCCCCAAGCCCGCGAGGGCGCCCGAGATCACGTAAACAGAGGTCAGGTAGCGCCGGATCGGGATCCCTGAGAGCCGGACAGCCTCGAGGTTCGAGCCCATAGCGTAGGCGTAGCGCCCAAGACGGGTGCGCGAGAGTACGACGTAACCAGCAATAGCTACGATTATTATCACGATTATCGGGATGGGTATGGATCCTAAGACTCCCTGTCCCAGAAGCCGGAAGGCCTCCGGTGCTCCGAAGACGGCAACCGCTCCGGTCGAGATGAAGACCAACCCCCGGGCGACGCTGAGCATGCCCAAGGTGGCGATAAACGGGTTGAGACCGGCGAACGCGACCAGGAGCCCGTTCACCAGCCCGCAGGCCGCCCCGACGAAGAGGCCGCCGAGGATACCCACCGGCACCGGGAGACCGTAGCTCACCATCAAGAGGGCCCCCGCAACGCCCGAAAGAGCCGCCACGGAGCCTACGGAGAGGTCGATACCGGCCGTAATGATGACGAGCGTCATTCCGACGGCGATCACGGCCACGACAGCGGTCTGGGAGCCCACGTTGAAGAGGTTGTCCGCGGTCAGGAACTCCGGCGAGGCTATCGAGAGGACCACGAAGACGACGATGAGGGCGCCCGCGGCGGCGAGCTGCGAGACGACGTCCGAGAACCGCTCACGCATGCTCCCCCTGATCCTCTCCTGTGTCGTGCTCGCCGTGCTGCTCATGCGGCCTCCCTCGCCCCGGTCGCGAGTGCGATGACGCGCTCCTCTGAGAACTCTTCACGGGAGAGCGTGCCCGCCACCCGGCCCTCGCGCATCACAAGGATGCGGTCGCACATGTTCAACAGCTCGGGCAGGTAGGAGGAGATCAAGACTATCGCCCGCTCCTCCTTCGCAAGATCTCCGATAAGCCCGAACATCTCAGCCTTTGCCCCCACGTCTATGCCGCGAGCGGGCTCGTCGAAGAACAACACCTTTGCGTGGGTCTCCAACCACTTCGCGACGACCACCTTCTGCTGGTTGCCGCCTGAGAGAACCTGCACCCGACGACGAATAGAAGGGGTCCGGATGTTCAACTCGTCCCGCCGTCTCCGAGCGGTCCGCCCCTCGGCCCCAAGGTCCAGGAAGCCCGCCCGCACGGGCACGTGGGCGAGGGTGATATTCTGGGCAACGTCGAGTTGGAGCGCCAACCCTTCGCCCTTGCGGTCCTCCGTGAGATAGCCTATTCCCGCCTCTATCGCCGTTTGCGGGTCCTTGATTCTCACTTCCTCACCCTCCAACTCTACCGCCCCAGAGTCCACGGGGTCGGCCCCGAAAACGGCACGGGCAAGCTCCGTGCGTCCCGCGCCTACCAAGCCGGCAAAGCCCAGGATCTCTCCCTTGCGCACCTCGAACGAGCAGTCTTGGAGGACGGTGCCGCGGCTTATCCCGCTCACCCGCAGGACCACGTCCCCAATCTCGACTTCGGGCTTGGGGTAGAGGTTGTCAACCTCGCGTCCGACCATGAGGCGCACCAGCTTCTCCTCGTCGAGCTCGGAGGCGGGGACGGTGTCCACGACCTTACCGTCGCGCATCACGGTCACGCGGTCCGCTATGCGGAAGATCTCGTCCAGGCGGTGCGAGATATAGATGATGGCGATCCCGCGAGAAGCCAGGTCCTGTATCACCTTGAAGAGCCCTTCGATCTCCTTCTCCGCGAGCGTGGCCGTCGGCTCGTCCAGGATAAGCAACTTCGCCTCGATGGCCAGGGCCTTGGCGATCTCCACCCGCTGCTGTTGGGCAACGGTCAGGCTCGACACCAGGCGGCCCGGGTCTACCTCGAGGCCCACCCGCCTGAGCAGATACACTGCTCTCTCCTTCTCCTTTCGGCGGTTGACGAACCCCGCGCGCGCGGGCTCGCGCCCTAAGAAGAGGTTCTCGGCGACGGAGAGGTGTGGGGCCAGGGCGAACTCCTGGTAGACCATAGCTATCCCTAGAGATTGAGCTCGTCCGGGACCGCGAAACGTTACCGGCTCGCCGGAGATCTCGACCTCCCCTTCGGTAGGGCGCTCCACCTGCGCGAGGAGCTTCATTAAGGTTGACTTGCCAGCCCCGTTCTCCCCGGCTAGCGCGTGGACCTCTCCGGGCAGGATCTCCAGGTCCACACTATCCACGGCCTTGACGCCGGGGAACTCCTTCGAGATCCCCCGCAACCGAACAACCGACTCCCTCGTCACGGCCTCCTCAGACAGCATCTCCTCCCCCTTTCCACGAGAAGGCCGGAGCGCGCAACACCCCGCGCGCGGCGGGCGGCCTCCGGCCTTCTAGTGACCTGCTCCATCCCCATACCTCACCCTGGCGGAAACGTTCCAGCAATATAACCACGGCTCCAACCCGCGTCAACGGCAGTACCCCACCGTTGCTCGTGCCGGGCAGCGCCGGTAGACTGCCCGAGCAAGTGGGCAAAGATCCCGGGGTGAGAATGACTAGCAAGTTGCGGGTTCTCTTGGTCGGCGGACCGATGTACGATCCTCTCTACTCGCGCCTCTCGGACTTCGAGGAGCAGGAGGGCGTGGATGTCGAGGTAGCCGGGGCCCTCTCCCACCCTGAACTCAACGAGCGCATAGAGGAGGAGTTCGGTTCGGGGGAGGCTTCTTATGACCTGATCTCCACCCACGTCAAGTACGCCCCAAGCCAGGCCCGGTGGCTCTCCCCGCTCGACGAAGACCTGGACGACGAACACCTCCGCCACTTCTCGCCCCTGACACTAGAGCTCGCACGCATAAACGGCAGCCTCTACGGCCTCCCGCGTATGCTAGATGTGAAGCTGCTCCTCTACCGGACCGACCTCCTCCCCGAACCGCCTGCCTCCTGGGAGGAACTCCTGGAGGAGGCGGCGCGCCTGCGCTCCGAGGCAACGTACGGGTTCGTCTTCCCTGGCAAGGAGTCCGGCCTCTTCGGTCACTTCTTCGAGCTGCACGCGATGGCAGGAGGACGAATGTTCGAGGACAAAGGTCCCCCCAGACCGCGCCTAAACGACGAGGCAGGTCGTTGGGCCCTGGGCCTGATCAAGGACCTCTACGAGAAGGCTGCACCCGAGGAGACGCCGGAGTGGCACTACGACGACGTCGCCGCGTGCTTCAGGGACGGCAAAGCAGCCATGTCAACCGACTGGCCCGGGGGGTTCTACACCTACGGGGAGGAAGAGAGCGCGGTAGCGGACCGGTTCGACGTCGCCCTCTACCCCGAGGGTAGCGCGGGCCGTTTCATCTACGCCGGCTGCCACACCTTCGCGATCCCCACCACCGTCCGCGACCGCCCCGCCGCCCTGGCCCTTCTGCGCTTCCTGACCTCGCGCGAGTCGCAGACCTACGAGGCGCTCCTGGGCACACTGCCCGCGCGTAAAGACTCTCTAGAGGACGCCCGATCCGAGGCCCCCGAAGCCTCGCTCGCCGCTCGCCGCTGGGACCTTCTCGAAGAGGCGAAGAGAGCCGCTCTGATACCGCCCAAGCACGAGAACTACCCGGCGGTCGAAGACGCCATCTGGCAGGGCATCCGCGAAGCGCTGCTCGGGCACAGGAGCGTCGAGGAAGCCCTGAGCAAGACCGAAGACGAAGCGGGCTGGGCCGCTGGGGAGGGCGCCCGCTGATCGAGACCGCAAGGCAAACTTCCCACCTTAGAGGGCATCGAGTCCTGTAGGTGCTTTGGTCCTACAGCGACGTTCATAATGGTTGAACCGGTGTGCTTTACACGCGAGAGCCAAAGGAACTGTGGTTCTGTGGCTGCACCGTTTTCCCGACAGAGATCTTTGGAGCAGGCATCTATTCTTCCACTAACCTCTATGGGTCAAGGGTTTTGATTCACGCTGTCTAGACGACCAGTGGGGGCAAAAGTCCCAACGCAGGCCAGATGACCGACCTCCTCCGATGCATGCCGGCTGGTGGGTGGCCCGGCGACGTGTACACGCGGCGGCTCGATTGAAAATGGCCGAGGCGCAGCTTCGACGAACTCCAGCCCTTCCTTCTTGCCCTTATTCACCGAGATGCTGAGAGGACGCTGTAGAGGGACTATTGTGACTCATGCGTTCCTTCAGTTCATGTGTCTTACCGTAGTTCATGTGTCTTACCAAGAAGATCTCCTGCGCAAGCTCTAATGTGTCCATAGCCTGCAGCTCAACTGCACTGCAAAGCGCTGTAGGGTAGGCGTAAGCATACGTGCTGTAGACACTACATCAAGGGTATCGGCTAGTGAGTCTGATTGCAAAGACCCTCTTCGTACCGTTTAGAAAATACTAAAGAACCTGAGCTATGGTTCCATGCCTTGCTAACCAACGGCACGCGAGAGGTGCGTTACAACGTCCTCGGGGGGCGAGGGGTGAATGCGACAAAGTTCTTTACGTAAAGAAAATCTGGGCTCCAGACGCTACAACGAAGTAAAGCGGCGACCTGTTCGGCGAAGATAGCATAATCCGTAGGCTCGCCAGCCTCGCCAACCTTTAGGATTAAGAGCTTCGATAGCATGGGCCGAAGTGTACCTCTATGCGACCGGGGT
>DATDKT010000217.1:0-2717 GCA_036519775.1 Rubrobacteraceae bacterium | reverse complement strand
GATCTCGTTCATCAGCTTCATCGCCTCGACGATGCAAAGGGTCTGCCCGGCGCTGACCGTATCCCCCACCTCGACATAGGCGTCCTCACCGGGAGCCGGCGCCCTGTAGAAGGTCCCGACCACGGGCGAGCGCACGGCGTGCAACCCATCCATCTCGGGCGAGTACTCAGGCTCGCCTCTCTCGGGAACGCCCTGGGTCCCCGATGCGGCCTGGTTGGCTGGAACCTCGGGTCTGGCCCTGACCGAGATCTCCGTCTCCCCCTGGCGGACCCGGATCTCACCCATCCCGCTCTCGCGCACGAGCTCGACGAGCTGCTCGACCTCCCTTAGCGGCAGCGGATCTCGCCGGTTTTCGTCCATCTCTGGCATAGTCAGGGATTCTACACGTCAGCCCGTGGGAAAACCCGCCCCCGGATGTACAATGGCCCAAGATCTATGGAGACCGGACGCGCGAGCATCAACGTCCTCGACCCCAGGGTGGCCCAGCAGGTGGCCGCCGGGGAGGTCGTGGACCGCCCGGCCTCGGTGGTCAAGGAGCTCGTAGAGAATGCCCTCGACGCAAGCGCCTCCCGCGTCGAAGTCGAGCTGGGAGACGGCGGCACCTCGCGCATCCTGGTCCGCGACGACGGATCGGGGATGACCAGGGGCGACGCAGGCCTCTCCGTACTCAGGCACGCGACGAGCAAGATCCGGAACGTCGAAGATATCGAAGCCGTGACCACCCTGGGATTCAGGGGCGAGGCCCTCCCCTCTATCGCCAGCGTCTCTTCTTTCTCCCTGACCACCTCCACGGGCGAGGGCGCGGCCACGAAGGTCGTCGTCGAGGGAGGGGAGGCGGCCGAAGTCTCGGCCGCCTCCCACCCTAAGGGGACGACCGTCCTCGTCGACCGGCTTTTCTACAACGTCCCCGCAAGACGCGCCTTTCTGAAGGGCGCGCGGGCGGAACGCTCGGCGATAGTGGAGGTCGTGACGCACCTGGCGATAGCCCATCCCACGCTCGCCTTCCGCCTGACGGAGGGAGGCAGAGACTACCTCTCGCTGCCTGAGGCGGGAGATCTCCTCGAACGCCTGGCCCAGATCCTGGGCGTCGCCAAAGCGCGCGCGCTGCGCAAGGTGGAGTACGAGTCGGGACCTTTCGGTGTCTCAGGCTACGCAGCCCTTCCAAGCCTGACGGAGGGCAGTAGGGCCCACCAGACGATCTCGGTGAACGGGCGCTTCGTCAGGGCCGAGAACCTCCACCGCGGCCTCGACGACGCCTACAGGGCGACCGTGCCGTCCGGACGCTACCCCCCGGTCGCCGTCGAGATAACCGCCGACCCCCGCCGCGTCGACGTGAACGTCCATCCCACAAAGCAGGTCGTCCGCTTCTCGGAGGAGAGGGCGGCCCGCGGAGCCGTGGCCGCCGCCGTCAGAGACGCCATCGAGTGGCGCGCCCCGGCACCACCATCGAGCCCGCGTGCACCCGAAAAAGTTTTCACCCAGGATCGCTTTTCAGGGCCCCCGCGACCACCGGCGGACTACCCTTCCTACGCCGCAGAAGACCGTCCCCCTTACACAGCGCCTCCCGCGCGTGGACTGCAGGAGGCGCGCGAAAGGCTCTCCGAGGCTTCCAGGCCGCTCGCTGAATCGCTCGCTGAGGAGCGCAGACCATACGGAGAATTGCCGGAAAGGGGCGGGTTGCCGCAGGCCTCCCCCGAGGAACTGCGGGTCATAGGGCAGCTCGCCGCGGGCTACATCCTCATCGAGGAGCCAGAATCCCTCTGGGTCGTCGACCAGCACGTTGCCCACGAGCGGGCCATTCTGGACAGGCTTCACGACTCGGACAGCCCGGCGACGGTGCAGAGCCTCCTCGTCCCCGAGGTCGTCGACCTCTCCCCCGCTGAGGCCGAGCTGGCCGCTGCAAGCCTCGAAGAGCTCTCCGTCTACGGCTTCGAGGCCGAGGCGTTCGGGCCGAGATCCGTGAGGGTTACGGCTGTGATCTCCACGCTCGCCGACAGGGATATAGCCGGCGCATTCAAGGACGCTCTCTCGGCCATCTCGGGTACCGAGCCGGGCCACCGCCGCGAAGACCATATCCTCGCCACCATAGCCTGCCACTCTGCCGTAAAGATGGGAGACAAACTCTCCCAGCCCGAGATGGAAGCACTTATAAAGAGCTGGCTAGAGAGCCGCCTCCCTGCCACCTGCCCGCACGGGAGGTCTATCTGCTACCGGATCGGCCTGAACGAGGTGGCCCGCAAGCTCGACCGGCATTAGAGGAGCATATCAGCACTCTTCTGCGCGGAAGGAGAGTCGCCACTCCTGTTTGCGCGAGCCCAGTCCCCTAAGGACACATACCCGATCACCCTTCACGTATCCTGGCTCCTCTACCTCAGAGGTCTTGCCCATAGGCCGCTCTCTCCCGACTACCTAGCTTCTACGAAAAGGGTACTACGTGGAGCTTCCGGAGATCACCCGTCGGCGCGACGATGGAGCTTACCGTATAAATACCGCTTGCGGGCACCACAAACGGGAGAATTCCTCGACGTGACCAGAGACAGATTGCTCGGCGCATTCGCCGTCGTTGCGGCGGCCACTATCTGGGGAACGCTCGGGCTGTTCGCCAAGATCCTCTACGCCCAGGGTGTCTCCTTCGAGTCGCTGGTCGCGGTGCGGGCTTCTATCGGGTGGGCGGCCGTATTGCTTTTCGTCCTGGCCACCGGCGGCGCAAGGAGCCT
>DATDKT010000216.1:0-13590 GCA_036519775.1 Rubrobacteraceae bacterium | reverse complement strand
CGCCGCGTGCGCGCCAGTCAGGGCTTCGTACGGGTCGAAGGCGACCTTGAGGCCCGGCAAGAGGTTCGCAGCCTTTTTGCCGGCGATAGGGTCATAGCCAACGACCCGGGCGCCGTACCGTTCGAGGGCCTTAGCGATCTCTAGAGACGGGGCCTCCCTGAGGTCGTCGGTGTTCGGCTTGAAGGTCAAGCCTAAGAGGGCCACGCGCTTGCCTTTGAGGGTGTGCAGGTCGCGCTGGAGCTTTGAGATGACCCGCTTGCGCTGCCGGACGTTCACGGCGACCGCCGCATCGAGAAGCACGGGCTCGTGGTCGTACTCGTGGGCCACTGCGCGTAAAGCTGCTACGTCCTTGGGGAAGCACGATCCCCCCCAGCCGATGCCCGCGCTCAAGAAACGGCTGCCTATGCGTTCGTCCAGGCCCATCCCGTGCGCCACGCTAGAGACGTCCGCTCCAACCAGCTCACATATCCCGGCGATCTCGTTTATGAAGCTGATCTTGGTGGCGAGGAAGGCGTTGGCGGCGTACTTGATCATCTCCGCGCTGACCACGTCCGTGGTGACGAACGGCACCGCCGTCTTGGGCCTCGGGTCCCTTGGGGTCGAGAAGCTCTGCTCGATGATCGGCTCGTAGAGGGCTCGCATAGTATCGAGCGCGTCCCGCTTTTCGGCCCCCAAGACGATCCTGTCCGGAAACAACGAATCGTAAACTGCGCTTCCCTCCCTCAAGAACTCCGGGTTGGAGACTACGCGGTAGTCGATCGCGCCGCCCCCATTCTCCGCCTCGGCGGCGCCTTCCTGTATGAGCATCGAGACGTAATCCCCGCTCCCCACGGGCACGGTGCTCTTGTTGACCACCACCAGCGGGCGTTCCCTTCGGGTCCTCGCCTCGGCCAGGGCCCGCCCCACGCTCCGGGCGACCGCGCCAACGCTGGAGAGGTCGGCTGCCCCGTCGTCGCCCTGCGGCGTGCCTACCGCTATGAAGAGGACGTCCACTCCTTCCACAACCCCCGCAAGTTCCGTGGCGAAGCGCAGCCACCCCTGACTGACGCATCTCGCCACCAGCTCCTCGAGGCCCGGCTCGTAGATCGGCATCCGCCCCTCTTCGAGCTCGGCGACGCGGCCTTCGTCCCTGTCCACACACGTCACCCGGTGCCCGATCTGCGCCAAACACGCGCCCGTCACGATACCAACGTACCCGGCTCCAACGACCCCGACATCAAACTCTTCCGCCAAAGATCCCATCTCCAAACCAAGCTCCCGGGTCGCCCTAACAGCGCAACCCGAAAGTCCATCCTCTTCAACCCCGTAGCTTATAAGAAAGAATACCAAATGGCAGGATCGACGCGTTGACACCGGTTCCAGCCCGTGGAAGACTCTTACGCGATAGAGCGTTGGGACGACAGCCTTCGTGGGACGGAAAACGGTGATCCGCGCATGAACCAGGTACGAGCAGCTATCGCGAAGGCCCTCAGTCCACCCTTGCTCACCTGGGCTTACCTCGCCTCTTACTACAAAGGGAGAGAGAACCGGGAGATCTTCGACAACGTTCAGACCTACTGCATGTTCATCGGCTACCCGCGCAGCGGGCACAGTCTGATCGGCTCGCTACCTAGACGCGCACCCGAACGCGATCGTCGCCCACGAGCTCGACACTTCGAAGTTCGTCGAAGCGGGGTTCGGCAAACACCAGCTCTATGAGCTCCTGCTCGACAACTCGCGCCGCTTCGCCCAAAGTGAAGGAGAATGGAACGGTTACGCTTACGAAGTCTCCCAACAGTGGCAGGGCCGGTTCGATGAACTGAGAGTCATCGGCGACAAAAAGGGTGGCTACTCCACCTTGCGACTGGCGGAGGACCCAGGGCTACTGCACCGGTTGCAAAAGACCGTCGCCACCGATGTCAAGTTCGTCCACGTCGTCAGGAACCCTACGACAACATTTCTAGGGCCTCGGGCACGACGAGGACCATCTCGAGGCCTGCGCGAGCATCGTGTTCGAGTCCCCTCACAGAAGCCGCCACGACATCGGGTGGGACGCTGCGTCGC
Organism: Rubrobacteraceae bacterium; assembly: GCA_036519775.1. Lineage (GTDB taxonomy): Bacteria > Actinomycetota > Rubrobacteria > Rubrobacterales > Rubrobacteraceae > Rubrobacter_F. Next base: position 11,547 of record DATDKT010000216.1, on the reverse strand, counting down.
TCGCCACCGTGCGCAACGGCATCGAGAGGTTCTACTTTCTAAAGGGTTACTCCTACGAAGATCGCTAGTAAGCACCTTCGCGCCTGAGGACGGCGCCGATGGTCTTCAGGATGATCTTGATGTCAAACGAGAGCGACCAGTTCTCTATGTAGTAGAGGTCCAGGCGAACCATGTCGTCGAAAGAGAGGCTGCTGCGGCCGCTGATCTGCCAATAGCCACTCATCCCCGGGATGGCCGCGAGCCGCCTCTTGTGCAGCTCGCTCATCCGCTCGAAGTCTCGCAGGGGTAGCGGTCTCGGACCCACGAGGCTCATCTCGCCCTTCAACACGTTTATCAGCTGTGGCAGCTCGTCGATGCTCCAGCGCCTCGCGAAGCGTCCGACCGAGGTGATACGTGGATCGTTCTTTATCTTGAAGACCGCCCCGTCGGCTTCGTTCATCGCCTCTAGCTCCTCCTGCCGGGCCTCGGCGTCCTCGTACATCGAGCGGAACATGTAGCATATAAACACCTTCTCGTCCGCCCCGACCCGCTTCTGCCTGAAAAGAACCGGCCCCGGAGAGGTGAGCTTTATGAGAACCGCCACCGTGAGGAGCAACGGGCTGAGCAAGATCAGGCCGGAGAGGGAGACTGTTACGTCCAGGAGGCGCTTCAAGCTCCTCTGCGTGTTGTCCAACCTTGGGTAGCCGATCTCGAAGAGGGGAACACCTCTATACTCCGAGAGGATTGGCCTGGTCTTCAGGAGGGTGACGGCGCCTGGCACGACCCGGAGCTTGACCTTTCGCAGCCTGACGGAGCGGAGCAGATCCAGGAACTCTTCGTCCGCGAGCCGCTCGGCCCCGGCCAGGATGACGTTGCGGACCTCCGTCTCGTCGAGCATCTCTCGCAGGCGCGGCAGGTCAACCCTTCCGCCCGAGAGGTCGAGCTCCCCGACCAGGCTGTAGGCGCTGGGCGAAGCGTCGAGGGCCCGGATCAGGCGCTCCCGATCCCCCCTCTCGCCGATCACGAGTGTCGGTATCCGGAACGAGCCGCGGCGGTAGATCCACTCCACCCCCTGCTCGAAGAAAAGCCTCAGGAAGCCGCTGACCACGAGCGCCAAAAGCGCGGCGAGCAGGACACCACCGAACCCGAACCCGCTCTCGGGATAGACTACCGATCCGATGACTAGGAGCCCCGCCCACCACAGCACCGCTCCGACGAGCGCCCCAGGGTTGCGCCGCGCGGCCGCGCGGTCGTATAAATCTTGTGCAGCGAAAAGGGCGAGCCCCACCGCGAGCACGACCGGCAGGTAGGCCACGACCTCCCCGGCTCTCTCGCCCCACACGAGATACCCCGAGACCAGTACGCTCAGAGACAGCGCTGTGGCATCGATGAGGATCAAAGCCGCCACGCTCAGAAGACGCCGGAAGACGTGGAACCTGAAGATTCTCCTCGCCGCCTCCCTCAAACCGCGCTCCGACCGATCAAGAACACCTTAGGCAGTATACAACCCACTCGAACTCTGTAGGTATCTCAGCGCTCAGAGTCCATGTAGGAGTAACTCACCGACCCGCCCGCACTAAGTACCGGTCAGGCGCTGCTTCAGCACGCGTAAGAGGAAGAGCGGGTTGCCGATCAGGTAGCGTCGCCACAGCCTCTTGGGCTCTATTAGGAGCCGTGCCAGCCACTCGAAGCCGTTGTCGGTGAGGATACGCGGCCCCCTCTTTAGTTCCCCGGAGACGTAGTCGAAGACGGCCCCGCCGGTCAGGGCGACACGGGCATCTATCCAGTCCCAGTTTCGCATAAGCCAGCGTTCCTGAAGCGGCATACCGAAGCCGACGAGGAGTATGTCAGGCCTCGTAGCATTTATCTCCCTGAGCACGGCCTCGTTCTCGGGGCCACCTATGGTGCCGTCGAAGTAGCCGTGGTGGATGCCGGCTATCTTTAGGTTCGGGTACCGCCCCTTGAGGCGAGCGGCGGCCTTTCGGGCGACGCCAGGTCGAGCACCGAGGTAAAAGAGCGAGAGGGTCTCCCTTTCGGCGAAGTCCATAAGCTGCCAGGCCCAATCAGCGTAGGTGATGCGCTGTGGTAGGTGCTGTCCCAGGATACGGGCCCCTAGCACGACGCCCGCGCCGTCGCAAAAGACCACCGAAGCAGCGTTGAAAAAGGAGCGCAGCTCCGAATCTTGATAACAGAGGTTGAGGCCGTAGACGTTGACGTGCAAGATGAGTGCGTGCCCCCCCTCGCGAACTATGCCTAGTATCCTCGCGTGCAGTTCCGCAACGCTCAGCGGCTCCACATTGACCCCGAGGATGTTCACGCGCTCCCTCACGAGGCTACGGCTTCCCCCACACGGTCTCTTCGATGCCGGCGAAGCGTGCCTCCCAGAAGTTCTTCCGGGCAAGCTTGACCCTGTCCTCTACTAGGGCCTCTGTCTCGAGATCCGGCAGGCACCCCAGCGCGCTCACGAAACCCTAAACGTCCTTCAGCGGTACAAAAGAATCGCCGAAGGGAACGAGGTCCAGTAAGGGGTGACGATGTGGGCTTGCCGGTCGCTAGACACCCAAAGATCTTAGCCGAGAACTTCCCCCTTGCTGAAGTCGTTGATCTTGTACGTGATGATGAGGGCGTCGGCATCCGCAGGGGTACCGGGCCGCTCGCAGGGCGGCACCTTCCCCGCGGTACTCGACGCCCGGCAGACGAACGGATGCCGCCGGCTCTAAGGTGCCCAAGAGGCTCCGGTCGGCCTCCACTTCCACCCCCTAATCCCATACAGCTCTCCTCCGTTATACCATTCCGCCGCAAACCCAACCGCCGATACAAGAGTAGTTCTCATGACTCGAATATGCGAGACGCGAATGCCCTACAGTAGTTCCCGAATACGGCGGAGCGAGAAGATCGTTTCGATACGTAGCTAGCGAGCTAGTATACGTCAAGCCCTGCCGCAACTTTCTCGCCAAATTGGCGCTCCACTATAGGAGCACCTCCTTATGTAGTGGAATTTCATTGCGGTTGTCATATGATTCTAGACACTACCAAGCTATAGGTTCTCGGATCAAATTGTAGATTCTCTACTATTGTAGGACGCTCAGCAGAAGCCCCGTTGCGGCCTTTAGCTATATTTGGTATCTTCTTCCGGCACTGTGTGCAACTCTAAGAATTGTATCAGCAAGGCTTGTCTGCTATCCGAGACTACCGGGAGAGGCCTTAGGAGAAAGGGTCCGAATTTGGCAGACAACGATGTGCAAGAGATCCCCGTTGTTGTGGAGCCCACTCACTGTTGTTATGAAGTCAGGTAGGTGCTATGTCTGAGAAGCCCCCGGTGATCCTGCTCGCCAATATCCGCTGGGATGCGTTTTGGGAATGGAGCAAGATCCTTGCCACCCTTTTCGCGGACGCGGGATACCCTACCGTATACGTCGAGACGACGGGCATAAGGAAGCCACCTCTGGAAATGGCCGTGGTACGCAAGATACTCAAGCGGTTGCTGAGGGTGCACTCTGGCGGCAAGAAACCGGCAAGCCTTTCGCCCAACCTCACAATCTACTCTCCGCTTGTAGCCCCGCCTACCCGTGAGATGTTTCGGCGTATCAACCACCGCCTTTTCGTGCCGAGGATCGTCCGGGATCTGCGAAGGCTTGTCGGTTCCGCGCCGGTGGTCATAGCCTTCCCTCCAACCCAGACCACGCTGGAACTCGTGTCGGGGCTCGAACCCCGGCTCACCTGGTATCACTGCATTTTCAACTTTGAGGAGTACCCTCGCGCACCAGCTGACATGGGGGAGACAGAGCGGCAGCTCCTTAAGGTGGCGGATACGGTCACCGTGGACTCCGGGTTTCTCGAGGAGAAGCATCGCGAAGTGCGGCCAGGCATGATCCGTATCGAGTCTGGGGTGAACTTCGAGCTGTTCCGGCAGGCCAACACCGGTCTCCTGAAGTCTCCCACAAAGACGCTCTACTACTTTGGGACGGCGGATGAGACGCGGTTCGACTTCGATCTCGTCCGGGAGGTGGCCGAGGCCGGGTACACCGTGCGGATACTTGGAACCCTATCGAAGCCTTCCTTCGCCAAAATTCCAGGTGTAGAGTTCCTCGGCAGGGTTCCGCATCAGGTCTTACCCGAACATCTGCGCGAGGCCGACGCCCTGATCCTCCCCTATAAAATCAACTCTTTCAGTAAAGGCACCTTCCCGGCGAAGACTTACGAGTCTCTCGCCACGGGCAAACCAGTCGTCGCCACGCCACTGCCGGACCTGAAGCGGCTCGCTAGACACGTCTACCTTGGTGATGGGGCGAAGGAATTCGTCGGGATCCTGCGATGCTTGCATGAGAGCGAGACTTCCGAGAGGATGCGCGCCAGGATCGAGCTCGCCCGGGAGAATTCCTGGGAGGCACGCTTCGCGAGGTTCGAGGAGCTCTTGTGGGGGAACCTAGAGGGTGAACGACTCACCCCATAATCCCTCTGCTACTTGACGCGGCGGGTACACAGCGAGGTTCGGAACGTGGCGCTGGATCGCCTCACCGTCCGAAAGAGACGGCGGGGCATTTGCGCACGGTGCCGGGGGTGAAAGAGAAGTTGCGCGGACCCTGGCGAAGAGGGTGGAGAGAATCTAATGATCTCCCAAAGAAAATGCCACTAGATACAGAGAGATATTACAAGCAGTGGTTTGCGCGAACCAACCTCCATCCTCTAGCCTGCCGAGGTGTTTCCAGCAACGACGACCGGATACCCGTATCTCACAAGCAAGGGAAGCGTTAGCGACGTGACCAGCGACTTATCTTGAGGCCTCATCTGAGAAGCCCACTCGTCGTCCGGCCGCAGACGCACCAGCCCAGTCTGGAATCGGTTTGGGTTACCCCAGATGTTGTGGTTCGCTCCAAGCTTCACCTCGTGCTCTGCCACATGAGGGACCGGGGTCGCTTCCTCCCACACCAGCTCCAGCGCCCCTTCGATGGTCTTGCGAGGCTCGGCGACGAAGTCTTCGTAGCGCAACATTAGGTACTTCTTCGGAGAGCGCCGCCAGAATGCCTCCGTACCCAAGTTGCGCGCCGCCCATCGTAAGGAGCTTCTCGCGGGACTGTCCTGAAGTATGTACTCGGGGGTCTCGGGGTCTGGTTGCAGCTTCTTCCGGAGCCAGGAGTACGCTACGGCCCGGGGATCCCGAACTAGATGAATCACCCGCAGATCTATGGAAGGCACCATACCTACCGCGAAGCCGTAAGAAGGAAACTTCGAGGTGTCGACGATTACCCTGCTGCCAGTAGTGGCCTGCACCGCATCATAGAGTCTCTCCAGGTTGTCAAGGTACTCCGCCAAGCGCTGCCTTATCAGCCGCCGCGTCGAGGGTACCAGCATCAAGGGGGTGTGCATGGTACGGACCCAGCTCTCGCGCAGGCGAATCATCTTCTCGGGATCGACCCCACCCTTACCCCCGAACGCCTCATCCAGGATCGGCTGCCACATCGCGCACTCGTCAAATGGCATTCCGCAGCCGCAAACTTTGTTCTGAATCATGCCATGCAGCCAGATATTGCGGATCTCGCCCACCGACACAAAACCATCTACCTGCCCTAGGACGTTGCCGAGAAGCGTGCTTCCGCTCCGCCCGAAACCGGCAACGTACAATACTTTAATCGTACCGTCAGACACAGCTCAAGTTTTCCTTCCTATTCTTCCCACCCTAGCTGAGCCCCTTGACTCCATGTCGCGCTTAGCGCCTCTGATCACTTACCCCCTTCTCAAGAATCACCCCCCGGGGTAGCGCGCCGGAGGTTGCGTTGGACGGCGTCCCAGAAAGAAGCGAGGAAGTGCCGGTCGCTAGGGCTCAGGCCCAGGGCGACGAGCAGCGTGAGAAAGACCGTCAGAAAGAGCGGGGCGAAGATTAGCAGCGCCGGGGCACCGACGTAAGCGGGCAGGACCAGGCCCGCCAGGTAAACCGAGGCTGAGGTGAGCAGCCCAGCGATCACGGGCTTCGTATACCGGACGCTGTATGGCCAGAAGCCGAGTAGCCGGTGGACGAAGAACAGGGTCACCGCGTTCACCAAGACCAGCGCGGCCGCCGTAGCCGCCGCCGCCCCGAAGATGCCGAAGGAGGGGACCAGCAGCAGGTTCAGGACCGCGGCCGTCAAGATCGAGCCCAGGGTGGCGAACATTACTATCCTCTGGCGCCCCGTCATGGCCAGTACCCGAGCCGTAGGACCGACCGAAGCGCCGAAGAGCTGGGCCGCGGCGATTACGACGATCACCGGCCAGCCAGGGACGAACTTGGGGCCAAGAACCGCCATGATGTCTCGGGCGAGCAGTGTAGTTATCAAGAAGAAAGCCAGCGCCCCTGTGAAGGACCAGTACGATACGTCCTTGTACAAGTAGGCCAGGTCCCGCAAGAACCCCTTGCGGTAGAGGTTGGAGATCATCGGCGAGAATATGCCGCCGAAAGCGAAGAGCACCAGCGTCGAGAGGGCGGCCGTCCGGAAGGCCACGTCGTAGATCCCAACCTGCCGCGCGGTCTCGAAGGCGCCGAGCACGAGCAGCGCAAGCCAGGAGTTGACCTGGTGCGTGATGTTCGCCACGATCATCGGCCCCGATGCCTTGAAGAGCGCCCGGCTCTCAAACTTGGGTCTGGCTTCGCGGTTCAACAGATCGGGGAAGATCCGCCTTAGGTAATAGAGGGAGAGGACGGCGCCGAAGGCCATCGAGAGGATGTAGGAAGCTATCGCCCCGAGCACCTCGACCCCGAAGAGGTAGAAGACCGTGATGAAGACGAGGTTCACGAGGGGCCGCACGACGTACTGAACGTAGGTTGCGTACTTCACGGTCTGAAAGCCCTGCGTGGCCCAGAGCGCCATGCTCATGAGCGTGAAGAACGGTACGGAGATCGAGAAGGCGCTTATTACCGTCTCCATGAATGGCTCGTTAAAGAGCCTGTTCGCGAGGTACCCTGCGCCAATGAACAGCAGGATCGAGAACACTACGCTCACCGTGAAGGTCACCAGAAGAGCCTGGATGATGACACCTCGCACCCTCCGCCTGTCCCCCTCTGCCCTGTAGTGGGCGACGTAGCGCACCACGCCGTTGTCCATCCCGAACTGCGAGAGGATGTTGGCTATCTGCACCAGCGTAATTCCGAGCACATAGAACCCTAGCTGGCCGGGCCCGTACAGCCATGCCATAGTGACCTGCGTCGCGTAGCCCAAGAGGCGGCTCAGCCCCTGTCCAAGGGAGCTTATACCCACGCCTCGTGCGATCTGGCCTACGTGGGCCTCGTACCGCTCATCTTCCAAAGGGGCCCTCACCAATAAGTTGCTCCGCTAGAATTCACGAGGGCAGATGATAAAGGTCCCCCCCGTCTTATTCAATCGTGGGGAGTCTGAGATTTTGCGCTCTGCTTCGTCACGCGGCTCGAATCCCGAGGCTACTTCGGGGCCTCGTCTGGCAAGGACTGGTCCGTGCGGGCGGCGAGCCTCATCGTCACACCCGCCAGGACAAAAAAGTAGATCGTTGAGGCCGGTATGTACCAGTGCCACTCGAGCGCCGAGGAGGCTAGGTACACGACCACCGCCCCCATGAGCCCCGCGAGCAGGAACTTCCGCTCTCCGGTCGCTCGTAGCGCGGCCCAAGCCCCGTACCCGGTCAGGAGTACAGCAAAGCCGGAGAGCGCGAGAAAGGCTACGACGCCCGTCTCCGTCCCCTGCTCCAGGAAGACGTTGTGCACCTGCCTCACACCGCCGAAGCCCGGGCGGTTCTCCAGCCAGGTATACGAAAAGGTGCCGGCCCCAGTGCCCGTCAGGGGGCGCTCCTTCCACTCGTCCCACGCCACCCGCCAGTAGGTGGACCGAGAGTTCGAGGAGAGGGAGGTGAGGCGACCACGCACGTCCTCCGTATCCTCTACCTTGCGGGTAAAAGCCCCCAGCACCTCGTCCGAGCCCTCCTGCTCCCCGAGCACCACGAAGCCTACGTACCCCACTCCCGCGAGGACCGCGACCACTGCAGCGATTCCGAGCGCCCTCTGCAGGGTTGGAGCCAGCTCGTAGCGCCTCACGAGGAAGGCGTAGGCCAGTTGGAGCACGAACGCGACCAGGATAGCGGTCACGAGGTCGGTTTGGAAGGCCGAACCGTCGGCGGCCGCCAGGCTCTCGTCGGAGACGGACGCGAAGAAGGTATCCAGGCCCTGCACGCTCCACACGAGCCAGAGGAGCGGTCCGGAGACGAGGAGCAGGTTCACGAACATCTGCAGCCGCCTCCCGCCTACGGCGAAGTGCACGACCAGGCCCACCGCGAGCGCGAGCATGCCCCCACGCGAGAACGTGGCGTACAGAACCACACCGAGGACAAGGATCAAAGCCGCGTACAGCCCCCGTGAGAAGGGGTTCCTAAGCTGGGTCATGCGTCCGAGCCCCAGGACTATCCCCATCCCCAGGACTACCGCGGCGGTATTCGGGTACTCTACCGTCGAGCCGACCCTAACGCCATCGGTGCTGTTCGCCGGATAATCGACCGGGTTCGTCTTGTGCAACACGCCGTGCCCCGCGACCGCCCCCGCTACGAGGCTCATGCCGTCGATAAACGGTCCCACGAGCCTCTGCGAGGAGAGCGAGGCCGCCGCCAGGGCGAACGCGGCGAGGTACATCGAAGAGCGTAACAGCTCCTGTACCGTCTCGGTCCGAGCGATGCTCCAGGTCAGAGAGAGGCCCTTTATCCCGACGAGCACTACCAAGAGCCCCAAGAGCACCCAGGCGATCCTCGGCGTACCGGCGAAATAGCCCGTGATGAACAGCGTAATAAAGACCATGCTCAGGATGGCCACCGCGACCGGCAGCCACAGCTCGGCGCTGAAGATCCCCCGGTTCAGCATCCCGTAGAAGGTGATGGCTACGAGTATGGCGAGGACGAGGCTCTTGAAGAGCGTCAGGTTACGTCCCGCCGCCCACCCCTTCTCCGGCGTGTTCTCCCGGATCTGGCCCACCGCCGGCATCTCCCCGGTCTCGATGCGCTCTTTCGGGCCCCTCTCAAACATGGCCGTTTAGCACCACCCCGAAGAGGTTGATCCGCGCGTCGAGCAAGGCGTCGGTGAAGCCTCGGGCCACGCCCTTCGGGGTGCGCGTCGCGTGCACGACCAGCAGAACACCGTCGAAAGAGCCCCAGAAGTTCGGGGCGTCGAGCACCTCGCTCGCCACCGGCGCGTCAAGGAGGACGACGTCCCTGCTCTCTCCGAGATCCCGAATGGCCTCAACGAGCTTCGGCGAGTTCGGGAGAACCCACGAGCCCGGCAGGCCCGGCAAGACCGGACCGGTCGGGATGATTCGCAGGTTGGGCGCCGCCTCGAAACCGTAGTTTTCGAGACTGCCGCTCCCCTCCAGGGCGCTGGTGAGCCCGATAAAGTTAGGCCGGCCGAAGGGACGGTGCAGGTGTGGCTGATCCAGGTTGCAGTCCACGATGGTGACCTTTCTGCCTACGGCCGCGAGCGTCGCCCCCAAGCCGAGGCAGACCGTGGTCCGTCCCACCCCGGACTCCGGGCCAGTGATGACCACGCTCTTTGCCGGTCGCCCCAGAGCGTCGAGGTTCTCCACGAGCGTCGCGAACGATCGCCCGACCTCGGAGCCAGGGTCCAGGAGCTGATGCGTCCGCACGGTCTCCTCCGCCAGGGCCCGCTCGCTACCCACGCCGTCCCTCTCCTCTGAGTAGTTCGTCTCCGGGTTTACCCCGCGCCTCCGACTCGGGGGGAGAGAGATCCGGAAGCTCGTCCGAGTAGTCGGGGATCACGGCGAGGACCGGCGCCCGGAGCGTGCGTTCGGCGTCTATGGAGCCGCTCCACCGGTGGGCACGACTTTCGAGGAAGAGAGCCGCTATTCCTCCGATGAGGAGTCCGCCGACACCGGCCGCAACCGCGGCGAGGAGCACTCCCCGGTCCGACCTGCGCTCCGGGGGTTCGGCAACCCTCTCTACCTCGGCGTCCACGGCGACGCTCCCGCCCACAGGCCGCCCCTCAAGCTCCCTGACGCGCTCGACAAAGACCTCGGCGTAGGCGTTCGCCGCCCTGGCCGCCTCTTCCGGCGTCGAGGCCGAAAACCGAACTCTGACTTCTTCGTCGTTCACCGGCTCCCAGTCGAGCCGGTCGTTGAAGTCGGCCTGGCCATCCTCCCACCCCGCCCTCTCGGCCGCCTCCTCGGTGAGGCGGCCACGCGACGACGCCGGGTCCTGGAGCCCCGAGAGGATCTCGTCAAAGCTCGCTGTGGGTCCGATCTCCTCCTGCGAACGCACCGAGAGCGTGGCCTCGGCTGTGTAGACGGGGTCTTGCGAGAGGACGTACAACAAAGCTATGGCGAGGAAAAGGAGCGTGCAACCCCCCACCACCGCGCGCCGCCTCCAGAGGACGTGACGCGCCTCCGAGAGGGTGAGGTCGTCGCGCTGCTCCCGTTGCCAGCCGCGCCAGGAGCGGCTCTGCCGGCCTTCACCTCGCTTAGTTGATCGGGGCATCGAAAACCGATTGCCGGTAGCTCACAGGATCATCGTTGAGCAGCGTGAGTATGGCGGGCGCCTGCTCTGCCTCGCTCTGCGCGAGGTACTCCCGTGCCTCCTCAAAGGAGCCCTCTACTACCAGAGCGTCCGCAATGGCAAGGGCCAACGAATCCAAAAACGCCCTCCTCTGGGTTTGCCGAGACTCGTCCGAAGAAGACTCCTCTGGCTCCGTATCGGCCCTCTCCTTCGCCTCCTCGAAGGTCTCGATGGCCTCCTCCGGTTCGCCGAGCCGCGTCTGTACCTTACCTAGAGTATAGAGATCTCTGAGGGGAATTCTCCCGCGCGCCTGGAGCCATTCGTAATGGGTCCTCGCCTCCTCAAGATTCTCGTCGCTCGTCCCGGCGCTCAGGAGCGCCTCGCCGAGCCGCGAGATTATGGTGGCGGCGTGCGGGTTGCGCTCCAGAGCCTTCCGGTAACTCTTCACCGCCGCCTCCGGGTCACCCAACTGCTGCCTCTGGAGGTTTCCGAGTGCCTCGTAGTTCTTGTAGTTGTAGGGGTCTCGATCTATAGCCTTTTGAAAGGCCTCGGCTGCCGCCTCCGTTCGCCCCTGTCGCAACTCGAGGTAAGCCTCCGAGGACGGGGGGACCGGGCTAAAGGGGTCTAGGCGTGAGGCCCAGTCAACCTTGTTCATCGCACTAGACAGGTTCCCAGCCTCCGCCAACCGCTGCTGATCCTTCAGGTAGAGGTTCGATAGGTACAGCGAGCCAGCGAGCAGGATCAGCGCGCCCGCTACGAAACCGACCGAGATCTTGAAGACCGCCCTACCCAGAACCGTTCACCGCCGGTGAGGATATACACTGCGCGAACCGAAAACAAGCGCGCTGCCGCGCTACAGACAAATCAATATTCTCAAAAGCGGATCAGAGAATCGGAAAGAGAGGCGGGACTCCCAAGGGGGAGACCCGCCTCTAAAGCGCCTAGCCACAAAAAGGGCTAGGCTACGTGCGTAGCGTTCGCTACCTGATGATCCTGCGGGCCACAAGGCCACCGGCCACCAAGAGCGCGCCCGCGCCAAGCGCGAACAGCGATGCAGCGCCACTACCACCGGTCTTCGGA
>DATDKT010000215.1:0-11175 GCA_036519775.1 Rubrobacteraceae bacterium | reverse complement strand
GAGGGTTATGGCGATAGCGATGACCGCGTCGCTGAAGGACACCGTGCGCAGGATATCGGTGCCGCTTTCGGTCCAGTGTTCTTCCGGTGTGCTTATAGGAGTCTCCTTTGGCCTACCAAAGCCACACCTTACTAAAAGCTGTCCGAAGGGGGCCTCCGTTGCCTCTATACACCGAGCTGCCGAGAGGGCTGGGCTTCTTCGGATATTTAGACTGAGGGGCGATGTCTTCTTTCTTTTCCTTCAAAACGGGCGGACCTAGCGGATTCATATGCCGTCTGCAGCATAATTGTTCTATGATCTGCTGAAAAACTGGGGGTTGGCGAGGGGCGGGCCGTCTTTGAAAAACGGCTCCTCGCCCATGGATTTGGACCACTCATCCTTTATTATCTTCTCTACGGCGCTACTGTACTTGTCTAAGCACTCACCCATCACCTACTACACCAGCGCCGACTCTACCTCGGGAACTCTGTCATTAGAGATAGTGGCGCAGAACCTTAGTTCTGTGTGTTATGTAGATTGGGAAGCTCAAACACGGTCAGCGCTCCCCGCTACCCGGCGGCGGGTGATTGACGACGGTCCAGAAGAGCCCGACTTTCTTGACCGATTCGACTAACTCTTCGAAGCCTACCGGCTTCGCAACGTACGCGTTCGTGCCTAGATCGTAGCTCCTGATCAGATCTCGCTCCTCGCGCGAAGAGGTTAGCATCACCACTGGGATCGCTCTCAAGTCGGGGTCGGACTTTACCTGTTTCAGCACTTCCAACCCGTCCACCTTAGGCAGTTTCAGATCCAGGAGCACCACAATTGGGTTTGCCGCCTCTCTTGATTCGTGGGCTCCCCGGCGATACAGAAAGTCTAGCGCTTCCTCCCCATCGCGCGCGACGACAATCTCGTTGGCCAGATGGTTTTCGGTGAGCGCCATCACGGTCAGTTCGACGTCGTTCGGATCGTCTTCGACCAGCAGGATCTTACCCGGGTTGTTCATCGCTCTCCTCCGTAAGCCGTGGAAGCGAGAAGTAGAAGGTGGCTCCTTTGTCCACGGCCCCTTCCGCCCAGACGCGGCCTCCGTGCCGCTGGACTATGCGCCTGACGTTCGCCAAGCCAATGCCGGTGCCCTCGAACTCCTCAGCGCGGTGCAGCCGCTGGAACATCCCGAAGAGCTTGTCGGCGTACTCAGCCTCAAACCCCACGCCGTTGTCGCGGACGGAGAACACAGTCTCATCTCCTTCCCTTCGGCTTCCGACCTCGATCACAGCTTCGTCGCGGGGGCGCGTGTATTTGATGGCGTTGGAAAGGAGATTGTTCATCACCAGCCGCAGCATCGAGGGGTCACCGTCGACCTCGGGTAGCTCCCCGATCTTCCAATCGATGCTTCGCCCTTCCGCCTCTAGCTTCAGTTCGCCCGGCGTTTCTCGAACGAGCCGATTCATATCCACGGTGGTGTGGCGCATCTCCGTGCGCCCCATGCGGGAGAAAGCGAGCAGCTCGTCGATGAGAATCCCGGCTTGTTGCGTAGATTCGAGGATCCTATTCAGGTAGCGCACCCCGGTTTCGTCTAGCGACGAAGCCGCCCTTGTCTGAAGCATCTGCGCGAAGCCGCCGATGTGCCTTAGTGGTGCTCTTAGGTCGTGGGAGACGGAGTAGGAGAAGGATTCCAGCTCCTTATTCGCTTCCACCAGCTGGGCGGTCCGTTGTCTTACCCGCCGTTCGAGTTGCTCGTTGAGGACACGAATCTTCTCCTCGGCCTGCTTGCGCTCGGCGATCTCGTTCTTGGCTTCCTGGTAGAGCCGAGCGTTGTCCACGGCCACAGCAGCCCGGCGGGCGAGGTCCTCAGCCAGCTCAAAATCGGCCTGCTCGTAGCGTCGTCCCGACTCCGCTGTCACCAGCGTGATCACCCCCAAAGTCTGTCCTCGCGCGACCAGCGGCACAATAATCACAGACGTGAATCCCAGCCCGCGCATGAGCCGCAAGTGCTCAGCATCCCGAGCGGCAGCTAACAGCATATCGTTGCTGATCTCAGGATAGAACTCCGGCTGACCACTACGTAACACTTGTAAGGCTCCTTGCGGCGCATCTGGATCAGGCGGGTAGTGTCGTCGCAGCTCATGCGCGAGCGCGACCTTCTCCGGGTCCTGGTGGGCAACCGCCAGCCGCTCAAGCGTGCCGTCCTCTGCGAGAACATCCACCGCGCACCAGTCGGCAAGGCCGGGTACCGCCAGGCGCGCCACCCTGGAGAGGGTGTCCCGGTAATCGAGCGACGAGGAGAGCACCTCGCCAGCTTCGGCTAAAAAGCGCAGCGCTTCCTCACCATGCTTGCGTTCGGTGATGTCGCGGGCGATCGTCGAGGCACCTATGATATCGCCCTCTGAGTTTTTGATAGGGGAGACAGTCAGCGAGATGTCTAGCCTCCTGCCGTCTTTGGTCACACGCACGGTCTCGGAATGGACGACCTTCTCTCCCCGCCTAACTTTCTCAAGGATTTTGGACACCTCGTCGGGACGTTCTGGTGGCACCAGCATAGTAATTGGTTGACCCACAGCCTCGTTGACAGAGTAACCATAGATACTCTGCGCTCCCTTGTTCCAACTGGTGATAATGCCATCTAGCGTTTTGCCGATTATGGCATCGTCTGAGGACTCGACTATGGCTGCGAAGCGGGCACGCTCCTCTTCGACCGGCCTGCGTTCGGTTATGTCACGCGTTACTTTCGCGAATCCTCGGAGGTCGTCTGCCTCGTCCTTCAAGGCCATGATGGTTACGTGGGCCCAGAACTTGGAGCCGTCCTTGCGTACCCTTAGGCCCTCCTCCTCGTAGCTGCCCTCGGTAGCTGCTGCGCGCAGCTCCTTCTCGGGGTGGCCCTGCTTTACGTCGTCTTCGGTGTGGAATACTGAGAAATGCTGACCCAGAATCTCCTCTTCCCGATAGCCTTTTATGCTTTCGGCATCCGTGTTCCAGCTTACGACACGCCCTTGAGGATCGAGCATGAAGATGGCGTGGTTCTTAGCCCCTTGCACCAAGGGCTGGAAGTGATCTTCGCTGCGGTGCAAGACCCCCTCGGTCTGCCGCTGCCCTTCGTTGTTTGCGGGTGGTTCCACCGGCTGCTCTTCGTCCTCCGTCGCGTACATAATGACAGATTTTTCCGAACGTTACGGCTCGTTGAAAGTAACACTAGCTGAACGCGTACTCTCAAGCTTCGCGCCTATGTTCGGTAGCCCGGCCACCTCTCCCTAAGAAGAGAGAGGTCCTTAGGCTTTGCCCCCCGCCTCACGACGGGTTTGCCTTTATCGCAGCGCTTTCAGAGGATGCGCATACGTTACTTTGACCATGACCGAAAACAACAAAGCTGTCAAGGGAGGGTAGCTAAAGGGCTTGCACCTAGAGAGCGTTAGGGGGCGGGTCGCCTCTATTCACCGAGCTGCCGAGAGCTTAGGTCTTCTCGGAAGGTCCGCTTACCCACGAGAGCATAAAGCTTGTTTGACTTTAAGAGGCCGAGTAAAACAGGAAGATGCCCCCCTACACCAGCGCCAGCTCCACCTCTGGGAGGTCTCATAGCAGCAGAAGCCGACGCAAGTAGTAGGGCCGGGGTGTGAGATTCCCGGCCCTACGTGGTTGCTTAGTACGTTACCTTAACCTACGAAGCGCACCACTTCCCGCTCGTTGTCGTTGTTGATGCCATCGTTGTGATCGTGATCGTCATCATCGTCGCATAGTACCGGCTACTAGCAGCGTGAGGTTGGCGTCTAGCGGGTGCTTAGCCCCGCCCCTCTGTGTGTGTGTGTGTGTGTGGGTGTGTGTGTGTGTGTGTGTGTTAGGTTCCTAGCTCATGTGGCGGCCGGAGGTCCAAGCCTCTCAAGAATCCCCGACATCTCTTCGCGCTCGTATGCCCGCAGTGTGGTGGTACGAACGGTTCCTATGGAGCCCAGTTCGAGCAAGAAGGCGGTGACGCTCTGGTCATCAGGCGCTTCGGCGATAGCAACGATGTCGTAGGGCCCAACGGTCCAATAGGTCTGCTGTAGCCTTGCCCCGTGCTTTTGGGCGAGTTGTTCGACCCTTTCGGTGCGCTCCAGGGTACCCCTAACGTTCCTTATCCCTTCGTCAGTTCAGTTCACCAAGATGACGTAGGTGGACATTAGCCTCCTCCTCCTTTCCCTGGCAATCCTTCACGGACTGCGGTTCACTAATCGTTGCTACAACTGTGACACGACACATCTCCTTCGGCATGATCCGTTTGCACTATTCTCGGCAAATTTTTGCACACGATAGCTTACGTCTACCCGCCATAACGCTGTCCTCGCCTCTATTCACCCGGTTGCCTAGAAGGAGGGTGTTCTCGGTAACTAGGCTTCCGGCATGGATCATTCTCGGAAACCGGGCTTCCGGCATTGTAGATTCTCGGAAACCCGGCTTACCTTACGCGCGAAGGTTGTTCGGCAGCTGCCAAAGCACACCGCGAGGTCGGAAGCACTACCAGCACTATGATGAGTGCAAAGCCTACGACCATTACTGTGGCAGCGACTTGCAATGCAGCGTTTGGCGCCCCGCCCACCCCCGCCGCTCCGTCCAGGACGTTAAGCACCGAAACCACTATGGTGAGCCAGAGGCTCCACTTCCTTAGCATCCATAAACTAGCGGTGCCGAGTAGTCCAGCAACGCCCACCAAAACGGTTGTGTAAACGACCAACGCCGGTACCTCTTCTTCCCTTGGGATAGACTCTGCCCACAAAGGAAACCACAAGTTCAGCACGCTAAATAGCGCCAGTAGAATGGCGGCGACGGTCACAGGAAGCGGTCGTGGGCTCATGCAGTTCCTCCTTACCTGTAGAGCAGGGCTGACGAGCCCCGCAAAGCTCGAGCGCTAGAAGCATGCCGGCAACCAGGGGGGGCACGCGCATGATGCATATGCACTATTTTTTACGAAGCTTGCGCCAGCCTATAGGGAAGGCGGGTTGCCTCTATTCACCCAGCTGCCGAGAAGGGGTGTACTCGGAAAACCGAGCTTCCGGCATACCGAGTTCTCGGAAACCCCTTTCCTTACTAGACGTGAGCATCCATAGAGATGCGCCAGCCCCCGCGGTGTAGCATCATTAGCTGATAGCTGCAAAAGCCCTTAGAGAAAGCGAGCATTAGAGCTATGAGCACCATGGACGAGCTGCTTAGGAACAACGAGAGGTACGCCAACTCCTTCGATAAGGGCGATCTGCCAATGCCCCCGGCAAAGCAGATAGCCATCATCACCTGCATGGACGCTCGCCTGAGCCCCTATGTCATGCTGGGACTCTCAGAGGGCGATGCGCACGTCATCCGCAACGCCGGGGGCGTTATCACGGACGACGAGATCCGCTCCCTGATGATCTCGCAGCGCCTCTTGGGAACGCGCGAAGTAATGCTGATCCACCATACCGACTGCGGGATGCTTACCTTCTCCGATGAGGAGCTTAGGGGACAGATCCAGCAGGAGGTGGGGATTAAGCCTCACTTCCCGTTGGAGACCTTCGCCGACCTAGAAGAGGACGTGCGCCAGTCGATAAAGCGCATAGAAGCGAGCCCGTTCATACCTCAGAAGGACAGCGTTCGCGGCTTTATCTATGAGGTAGAGACCGGGCGCCTGCGCGAGGTCACTTAACCTCCTCGTATCAGCAGAAGGAGCGAAGGTGGAGCAGAGGCTTCCTAGGGCTTTGACCTACTACCTAGAGGCGGAAGCCGTAACGGAGGATCATGTTCGCTAAGCAACCAAGCTCCTCCGGGACATCTACAGTCAGAAGCTTCTATCAGAACTGTTCGCCAAAGAGATCCGCCAAGAAGGCTCTACCTTCGTATACTCCCCCGAAACTGCGCTTGCACTCCGCTTCGGTATTGGGCCTTAGCCGCACACCGTAGTGAGGACAGATGTCTTGCTCGTGACAGACTTCAGCCCGTCCTTCTGTGCTTCTTCACCGGGCTGCCGAGAAGGAGGGTGTTCTCGGAAACTCAGTTGCCCACAATAAGGGCTTCTCGGAAACTAGCTAGCTTTTGGGAGGGATGGAAGAACCGGACCTCAAGGTTCTACTCTTCGTCCGCAAGGGTGCTCATTGTTGTTGCCAACTTTCGTACGCCCTGAACCAACGGTCTCCACGATTTTCGTCCTGGTGGTGCCACCGGTAATAACCCCTTCTACCTGCGACAAAGCCAACTAAAAAGTACGCCAATTTGTTTCTCATATCTCTAGTATGGCAGCCGTATGTCAACACAGGGACACAGTTCGGTAACACTGGGATACAGCTCGGTTAAGGGTTATTAACGGCAGTCTCGTGCCTATAATGGGGCTGCCCTGTTGCCTCTTTTCACCGAGCTGCCTAGTAGAAGGATCTTCTCGATCAAGCTCCGGAGGCCAGAACCCGTACGATTATCAGGACACCCACTCCGACTAAGGAAACCGCCACGATGCGACGCAGCGCCAAAATGGGGACCGCATGGGCGATTAGCATGCCCATCACAACTCCAACTGCCGCGATCAAACCCAATGCCGTGCCGAAGGCGAAATCGACCCGGCTAAACAGTACGTATCCAAAGGTAGAAAAGAATGCCACAGGTATTGAGACAGCCTGGCTCGCAGCGATGGCAGACAAAACCGGTGCTCCCATGAATATCAAGATAGGTACGAGCAGCACAGGGCCACCGGTGCCTGTGAGGGCGGAGCCAAAGCCTACGACTGCCCCGATCAAGAACAGTAGGAGGTTGCCAAAGGAGTATGCTGGACGCTCGGCAGATGGAGCCTTCGTTAAGGCGTTAACTCCCGCTGCAACTATCAAGGCTGCCAGAAGTACTGTCAGCACGCCGCCGGGCAGCGCGGCATTGCTAAGAGTGCCCAACACAGCACTCGGAACGGTTCCCGCGCCAAGCCACAGCACCATCCTCCAGTCCACGCTGTTGCGCCTAGAATAGGCCAACGTGCCAACGCCGCCGGTAAAGAGAAAGCTCCACATGCTAGTGGCCATAGCCAAGTGAAGATCGAAGCCACCAAAGTAGGCGAGGGCCGGCGGAAGGAGCACGCCACCGATGCCGACGCAACCAATCAGGATACCCACGATTAGAGCCAAAACCACCAACATGAGGTCTGCTAGCATCGAAAGCTAAAAGGCCTTTTGACAGGAACTCCCATGCTTCATAATAAACACCTTACCCTGACCTAACTACCCCAAGCAAAGTTCGGTTGCCTTGACTACAGGGCACTCAAGAGCTTGGCCTCCCCTAAGGGTAGGGTGCCTCTATTCACCGAGCTGCCGAGAGCTAAGGTCTTCCCGGAAACTCGTAAAGCTAACCAGGAATATCCTTATGAAGAGTTGCCCTCGACCTCGTCGCAGTCCTCCTGGTAATGTTCTTGACAGGCAAACCCCTTCTTAGGCTACGCCACTTTACTTGGGCTAAGATGAAGCACGCGCTGGGGCCAGAAGCAATGTACGGAGCCTGAGGATCCCACTAGGCCATTGTCCTTAAAGGACCTGACACGAAGAAGGTGAGGACGCTACTGTTCTTGGACGAGCGGGTGAGTGCATCAGATGTGTGGTGGGAAGCAGGTGCACTCATTCGTCGACATCCTGTGGCGATGTTACTCCCCGCTGCGTTTCTAGGGATGCTCGTAGAGATTTCCTACCTACTCCCCGACTCCGAATATATTATTCAGGGCATCCTGGCATTTCTTATTCAAGCTTTCGCTTTCTACTTCTATGTAGCATATGCAGAAGAGATAATGATCGAGGCACGAAGGGCAGAGCATATTCCACTCCGTAGTGTGCTCACCCGATTTCTTCACGTAGCCCCCGCTGTGCCACTGGTTACGATAGCCTCGGTTGCTGCAGTTATCGTGCCGGGTGCAGCCGCCAGCCTACTAGTAATACCCGTACTGTGGCTACTGACGCGCTGGTCATTGTTTGTGCCTGCTATTGTTAGGGAACGCCTAGGACCCTTAGCAGCCCTGAGACGTAGCAACGAGCTAGTGCGAGGGCATTTCGAATTGGTATTTCTTACGGCTACCTTCGCCGTGATACTAGAGGAGTCTGTGTTGAGCTTGGGGGCGTTAGTAGGATTCCTAGTCTCTAACTCAGACACGTGGGGAGAATGGGCAGGCGGCTCAGTTGCAGTCATTCTGATTCTACCTTTAGCTTCCTTGGCTACCGCGCTGGCATATGGTTCCCTCTCGCCTCACTCATAGAGCCACCCGCCCCTTTTATTCACGCTATTGCCGGGAAAAAGAATGTTCCCGGAACCCATATGCAGCTCTACGAATCGTTATTCGTTAAGACCGTGGCAAAGGGCCGTTGGGCGCCCTAATAGGCGAGGTGGGCAACAACATGTAGCAGGGTTGGATGGATATCCAGAGCTAGCCTAGAGACTACGGCAAGGACGTAGCTAGGAGCTACGCTAGCATCGGGTTCACCTCGGGAGCCTCCTCATTCAGCAGGGCGCTGAAGCGGAGGGCGGCGATTTTATTAGCCGGAAACCTAATGGCCGCCGCCAAATCCTTGCCTTCGGACCTCTCTAAGTAAGGTTCTCTAGTTCAGATGAAGTATGAAGGTTGTCGCGAGCGTAGGCCTTAAGGACCTGATCGCTCGAAGCCGAGGGTAGGCCCAGAAAACGCGCTCCCACCGTATCCGAGAAGTCTTCGATCGCGCCACGCAGCATGCTGGCTCGCATACGGACTCCAGGGGCGCAATCGGAGCTGTCGCCCTCTTGCGCCACGCGGAGAAGGTAGGGCATGGCCACCGACAGCTCGAACCGCTCTTTGCTGCTGCGAAAGTAGTATGAGATCGGAAAGTGGATAAGATCGGTTTGGACGGCTATCAGCTGCGTGGTCAAGCTTCCGAGCATCTGCTCGGCGGCAACAGCGTCCATCTGCCTCACACCTATCCCGGTCTCGGACTCCGCCTCACGAACCAGATTTACCTCGTGGGCAAGGGAGCGATGTCGGGAAAAGGCCGGATACAACGAGATGACCCACGAGAGGCTCGCACTCAAAAGGGCGAAGCCGACTAAGGCTTCGAATGGCACGAGCACCTTGAGCCAGCCGCTGGTAGGCGTGATGTCTCCGTAGCCCAAAGTCGTCAGTGTCACCAGTGAGAGGTAGAGCGCGTCGACGAAGCCGCCTTGGGCGGAGGAGCTTAGCCCCGGGGCGAGCAAGCACCCTCTCGCTAGATGCGGCCAAAACACGAAAGCCCAGCCGACCGCCAGGAGCGCGGCCCAACTCGCTATCACGGCGAGTAGCGTCACGGGACCGCAAAGTTCCTGTGCCAGAGGATAGCGATCGCCAATCCTGCGGATGCCACGCCAGAGAATGCGAGGCAACGCCCGACTCAACATGCCCTTTCCGCTCGAATGGAACAAAGTGTCGAAGATATCGCGCAGCGCAATGAGGATCAATCCGGCACCGAGCAGTGAGAGTAATAGAGTCACTTAGCTCTCCGTATATCCTTACTGTTCTCGCCACCTACAGCTTACGCTAGGATTCTCGCACCGTTCGGCCGCTATCTCCCTTGCGAACTGCTTGTTTTCTCCTTTGCAGGTATGTTACACCTATCCAGTGTCCTGCCAACAGTAGCGTGAGCTCCCTCTATGACCTGTCGCTTTCCCGACGCTCAAAGGCGAGTGACCCTCGGCCACGCCCAAGGACAGCGATCGCAGGGCGTGACCGCCACCAATGCCCCGTAGGTTTGCAGCTAATACCGCTCCCATTCGTCCGAGGAGAACCCCTTGTCGGTCAGGTAAGCGTCGTGGCGGTCTTGGGCTATGAAGGCGTCGCCGATCGGCGCTCGTCGCAGGCCCTGCTCCTGGGTGCGAGAAGAAGAGTCCGGCCGATCTCACTGCCACCCCACCGGCGCACGGAGGCCAGGGAGTTTCTGGCGAGTTTTTATGGTCGCTCTGCTTGCGTGTGGAACCACCGAGAAGGCTTTGGCTCAGATATCGACTAATAGTTTAGGAAGAACTTTTCCCCGATGGCTCTATACGCACCTTCTCCCCTACTACTAGCAGGAGGGCACGTGACGCGTTACCCTTATTCACGCCTAGACTCAAGCGCCAGTGAGAGTCAGCAACCAGGACAAGGTCCCCTGCTTTTGAGGCTCCGAAGGCTTCCACGTACCTCGCGTCCAAGACCTCATCCCGAATCCCCACCCTCAGTGAGACCCCGTACTGAAGGTCCAAGTCGTCCTGCATCGCCGCCAGTCGCGCGTTGCCGAAGTGGTCGATGTCGATTATCTCCGCCACTAGCCCTCCACCGGCCTCCCTCTCTGCCTCGGGGAAGTCGATGGAGACCATCGACGTCGGCTCTACCTCTTCTCCAAGATCATCAAAATCTGTTCCCGCGGCCAGATGAGCCGCCACTGGACTGAAGATGTCCCGACCGTGGAAGCTGTTGGAGACAGGCTTTACATAATAGCGCTGGTTCGTAAGGTGTACCGCTCTCCTAATACCACCCAGGGCCTCGGCCGCGGGGAGGAGGAGTCCGTTGTCCGGGCCTACGAAGTAAGCCCCGCTTTGTACTTGGGCGGCAAGCGCTCGCCTTTTGGTTTTATCTCCAGGGTCTACCACAGCCAGGTACACAGCGTCCTTCGGCATATACCGCGTGGCGTGCTGGAGGAGCTCCGCTCCCCGGATCACGTCGAAGGTGGGGACAGCATGCGTTATGTCGATTATGGGAGCCTGGGGTGCGATGCTCGCCATCACACCTTTGCACGATCCCACCAGCTCGTTGGCGAGGCCATAGTCCGATATTAAGCATATGTGCCTCATACGCAAACAGTATAGATGGATCTCGCTGTCTCGTCTCAGCGGTGCTTCCGCCGGAAGCTGCTCTCAGGCCTACTGTACCAGCACCGCGTCATGTGTGAACAACTTCGGACCTTTCCCCAGCGGGACGTTAAAGAAGTCGCTACTATGATCGTATCTGTCAACTGTCAGAGCGAAGCCTTGCCTTTATCCCTTGCCTCTATTCACCGAGCTGCCGAGAGCTAAGGTCTTCTCGGAAACTCCGCTTACTCACGAGGGCATAAAGCTTGTTTGACTTCTAGAACTCGTCCGTCTCGGGGAGCAGGTAGCCGAGTAGGAAGTAGACCAGGAGGGTCGGGATCACACTGACCCCAGGGATGACGATCGCCACGACTATAGTTGCCAGCCTTACTATCATCGAGCTCCAACCGTAGCGGT
>DATDKT010000214.1:0-3306 GCA_036519775.1 Rubrobacteraceae bacterium | reverse complement strand
AAGAGATCGTCGACACGGTACTTGCCGAGCACCCTGACGAGTTGAAGGTGACGCCCGGCAAGATGGTATACGAAATTCAGCCCAAGTTGGATTGGGACAAGGGCAAGGCCGCACTCTACCTACTCGAGGCACTGGACCTCGGCGGCGACGACGCGGTGCCCATGTACTTGGGTGACGACATAACCGACGAACATGCCTTCGAGGCGCTCGCCGGGAGGGGTATCAGCATCTTTGTCGGCCGCGCTGATGACCCGGAGGTGGCCGGACGAACCACTGCCGCCGACTATGTCCTCCACACATTGGAGGAGGTGGAACGGTTCCTGAACACGCTCGCACGCTGACAACCACCGACCAACACTGTTGCGGAACGGAGAGGAAATGTTAGAACAGAAGACGGGGATCACGACGCCGGAATGGACGCTCGCTTACGACTCTTTCGAGCCCGAGGAGGAGGGACTGCGCGAGGCGTTGACCTCGACCGGCAACGGCTACTTCTGCACGCGTGGCGCCCTCTCGTGGTCCGAGACCGACGGGGTCAGCTACCCTGGCACCTACATGCATGGCGGCTTCAACCGGGAGACCACGATCATGGCCGGGGTGCCGGTCCTCAACGAGGACCTGGTCAACCTCCCGAACTGGCCCCTCTTGGAGTTGCGGATCGAGGGAGAAGAGGCCGTTGGCATAAACAACGTCGAGCTGCTCTCCTACCGACACGAGTACGACATTCGTAACGCCATGATCGTGCGCACCCTGCGCTTCCGCGACCGGGCGGGACGGGAGACCACGCTCGAGACCCGCCGCTTCGTTAGTATGGCCGACATGCACCAGGCGGCCATGCAGTGGACCATCACGCCGGAGAACTGGTCGGGCAAGGTGGAGGTGATTTCGGCGCTGGACGGCCGAGTCACGAACAAGGGCGTTGCCCGTTACCAGCAGCTCGAAGGCCGCCACCTCGATCCGGTCTCGCCGAGAACGTTCGGTCCCGAGGTCATAGCCCTGGAGACGCGGACCCGCCAGTCGCGTATCTATGTCGCCGAGGCGGCCCGCACCCGCGTTTATGGCGAGCGAGGAGCACTCGACGTGGAGCGCAGCCTCTACCAGATGCAGGACTATGTCCATCAGGTGCTCTCCTTCGAGGTGAGGGAGAAGGAACCCATACGCGTCGAGAAGATGGTCGCCTTCTACACCTCGCGCGGCCATGCCATAAACGAACCGCTGGTAAACGTCGGCAAGGCCATCGGCCGTTACCCAACGTTCGCTGAGGCCTTCAAGCGTCACCAGCGGGCGTGGGACGGGCTGTGGGACCTGTGCGACGTGCGAGTCCCGAAAGACGATCGGGTTCAGCTCTTGCTCCGCCTGCACATCTCGCACATACTTCAGGTCTGCTCGCCGCACACCGCGGACCTCGACGCGGGCGTTCCGGCCCGCGGCCTCAACGGTGAGGCTTACCGCGGACACATCTTCTGGGACGAGCTCTACATCTACCCGTTTCTGAACTTCCGGCTGCCCAAGATCACGCGCGGGCTGCTCATGTACCGCTACCGGCGCCTGGACGAGGCCCGGGCGGCGGCCAGAGAAGCCGGCTACAAGGGGGCGATGTTTCCCTGGCAGAGCGGCTCAGACGGCCAGGAGGAGACTCAGGAGGTGCACCTCAACCCCAAGTCTGGAAAGTGGGAGCCGGACCTAAGCCACAACCAGCGGCACGTGAGTGCGGACATCTTCTACAACATCTGGCGATACTACGAGGCGACCGGAGACCTCGAGTTCTTATTGGACCACGGGGCGGAGATGATGTTAGAGATCGCGCGCTTCTGGTCTTCCATCGCCCACTTCAACCCCGAGCGAGATCGCTACGAGATCCACGGTGTTATGGGCCCGGACGAGTTTCACGAGAAATACCCGGACTCGGAGGAAGAGGGACTACGGAACAACGCTTACACCAACGTGATGGTGGCCTGGCTTTCCGAGATCGCCCTGGAGGTACTTGATCTGCTCCCCGAACGCCATCGAGAGACGCTGCGCGCCAGGATCGGCCTCACCGACGAGGAGGTCGAGCTGTGGGAGGATATGAGGCACAAGATGTTCGTCCCGTTCCACGGCGACGGGCTCATCAGCCAGTTCGAGGGTTACGAGGACCTGGAGGAGCTGGACTGGGACCACTACCGTGAGAAATATGGCAACGTCCAGCGTCTTGATCGCCTCCTCCGTGCCGAGGGGGACGACCCGGACAAGTACAAGCTGACCAAGCAAGCTGACACCGTGCTGCTTTTCTTCCTGTTCTCCGAGAAAGAGCTCGGGCGGCTCTTCGAGCAGCTCGGTTACGACTACACGCCCGAGATAGTCCGCAAGAACATCGAATACTATGATCACCGGACTTCTCACGGTTCCACCTTGAGCTTCATCGCGCACGCCGGCATCTTGGCCGGCCTCGACCCGGAGAGTTCGTGGGAGAGGTACATGGTGGCTCTGGAGAGCGACGTCGGCGACGTGCAGGGCGGCACCACGAAAGAGGGCATCCACATGGGGGTGATGGCCGGGACGCTGGACCTGATCCAGCGCGGTTACCTGGGGACCGACATCCGCGACGGGGTACTCCACTTCGACCCGAAGCCGGTAGAGAATCTGGAGGGGGTGTCTTTCCCAATGCGGTTTCGTGGGACGCCACTTGAGGTGAAGCTTGAAGAGGACAAGCTGACGGTCACCGTCCAAACCAACGGCTTCAACCGATTGGTCAGGGTTGGTGTGGGCGATATTGTCCGGGGGATCAAAGCCGGCGAGAGCTATACCTTCAGTATCTAAGTAGGCCTTCGAATGGTCCGGGAAAGCGTGCGCTCATTAAGTCGGAATGGAGGTTGGTAACGGTTGACCGCCGCGCCAGACAGGCGCAAACCGGCCCTACCCTAAGTTAGTAGAACCAGGCGTCTCCGCAGTGATCCGTCGACAGGTCTAAGCGGGCGGGGTCGGTATCGCTAATCCAGATCGAACGAGGATATACTGAGGAGCCATGATAAGTAGGACGGAAGGGTTGCGGGTGGTGGCGTTCGGCGGTGGCACCGGGCTACCGGTGCTGCTGCGGGGTCTGAGAGATAGGGTTGGGGATCTAACCGCGGTCGTGACGGTGGCAGACGATGGAGGATCGAGCGGCCGGCTCAGGCAGGAACTCAGGGTAGCCCCTCCCGGCGACGTAAGGAATTGCTTGGTGGCCCTCGCCGGTCGCAGAAAGCTGGCCGAGGTCTTCAACTATCGCTTCGAGGGCGGAGGCGACCTCTCGGACCACTCGGTGGGGAACATTATCATCGCGGCGCT
>DATDKT010000213.1:0-12119 GCA_036519775.1 Rubrobacteraceae bacterium | reverse complement strand
CTCGCCCGATCCTCGTCAGCTCGTGACCCGCCCTCTCCCAGAGATCAGCGAGCCCGCCACCGACGTTGCCTCTGCCAAGCACTGCGATCTTCATCGCACTCCTTCCTCGCTTCAGTCGCTACCATGAAAGCACCGAGTTTCGGGGAATATACCTTCTGAACCTGTCTGAAAACTTGCGCCACTACGCAAGACTATCTATAAGTCACGGCGATCAGCCCCACAATCCCAATCGCATACAGGATGAGCACCAACAGCGAATCTATGCCCATGCGCAAGATACGACGGCTAGGCCGAAAGATGAGCCCGTAGAGGTAGATGGCCGTGAGCAGAGACCCAAGCCCTGTCAGGTAGATGTCAGTGCTTTGGGCCTGTGGCAACGCAGCTTGACCGGAAAGCAAACTCGCTAATAGGAACAGCACCGGCAAGAAGGCGTTGCCCCCAAAGATGTCGCTCACTGCAAGCTTGTAGTCTCCGAGCTTGACGGACGCCATCCCGGTCGAGACTTCGGGGAGTGCGGTGGCGGCGGCCAGGAAAGTGGAGCCGAACAAAACACCGTCCATCCCGACCCGCCCGGCGATGTCGCCGCCGCTCATCTCGAGCACCACCCCGGCCACAAGCGTGACGATGGCTGAGGCGACAAAGACGATGGCTGTTCGTGTGATGCTCACTCCCTTATTCCGAGCATCGCGTCTCTTTTTGGCTTTGGCGACGCCGCGGGGCTCTGTCTGCCCTCCGGGGGCATGGCCCTCCTCGTGCCAGGGCAACCCGGTGCGAGCTTTAGCTATAAGCCAGATTCCTACCAACCAGAGCACCGTGATCAACAAGCCGGCGGGCTCGACACGCCCTATGATCAGTGGGGCTGGTAGCTGGGTCCCCATGACCGCTACTGTAAGGATAGCCATTAGCAGCACACCCTCGAGCACCAGATCAAGAGAGCCTGCCCAGTAGGTCAACGAGCGCCGTCCTCGTACGCCGAATACATCGAGAACAACCAGTACGACGGTCTGAATGGCAATCCCTCCCAAGATGTTCCCGGTCGCGATACCGATGTTCTGGCGCAGCGCGGCGCTGGCAGTAATGGCGATCTCGGGGAGGTTAGTAGCTATCGCCAGGAAGAGTAGGCCCCCGAGCGCCTCCCCAAGACCGAAGTGGACCGAAAAAATATCGGTGGCGTTGGAAAGCCGTGTACCCGCTATCCATACGACGGCTGCAGCTGTCACGAAGATGAGTATCAATACTGGAAGAGACAATGTGCTGAGCAAGGTCGTTCCTTATTTCTGTCTTACGTTCACAACTCCTCAGGAGATAGTGCCCTTTTCTACTTCTAAAACCACATCGTATGCCAAACATCCGTCTTGACAGAAGAGGCAACCTGCCCCTTATTAACTCAATTGCCTTGAAACTCTCTGAAAACGCTGGACGAGCACTAAGTTTGACTCCGAGAACCGGTGAAATAGGGCGAAGGAGAACCGTTTCGCCATCGTGAGCCAAGTGATCTATGGCTGAAACTTCACTTCCAGAGACTTTTCAGACGGTTTCTCTCGGAAGCTGAATGTATAGAACGCTCCTTATGGCTCTCCGGGGCGCTGAAGCTTGTTCAACACTCGTCGCAGCGAGCCTACTCTCGCAGGCATTGGCTTCTCTTGCTCGGGAGTAGGAGCACGCGAGTCTGTGCCTATACGGTCCATTCGCGCGATCCAGAGTTCACGCACGAGGACGCTTAAAGCGGCCACCAGCGGGACGGCGAGCAGCAGGCCTATGAGGTTGAACAGCGAGCCCATGATAAGGATGGCGGAGACCACCACGACCGGGTGCAGGGTTACGGCCCGGCTCATTACGATGGGCTGAATTACGTGCGCTTCGACCTGGTGAATGACGATATATGACAGAACTACCCACACGATAAGAATAGGGTCTATGGCCAGAGCCAGAAGCACTGGTGGGATGATCGAGATCACGAACCCTATCAACGGGACGAACGCCAGGATTCCGCTAAAAGCCCCGATGAGCAACGCGTACGGTAGCCCGATTATAGAAAGGGCAACTGCGGTGAGCACTCCTATGATTACCATCGCGCTTAGCTGCCCGAGAAACCACTTCTGAACAGCGTGATACATCTTGCCCAGTACGTCTCGAACCTTTTCCCTTCGCTCTGCTGGAAAGAGCGAGACAAAGCCATCTATTAGTAGAGTAGGGTGTATGACCAGATAAACGGTTACTATGAATGCTACTAGGCTCAAGGAGACCGCTTCAGTTATGCTCCTGCTTAAATCAAGCACCGATGAGAGTGTGACGTGGCTAGAGAGGTAAGCTTGCCCTTCTTCGAGCACGCTCTGTGGACTTATACCCACTCCGTTGATAGTGAGGTCCTGCACCTGAGCTAAAAGCGTCGGGAGGTCCTTTATGAACTGCTCAGCTTGCTTCTGGATCACCGGGATTACCGCCACGCTTGCGAGCCAGACAGCCAGGACGAAGCCTCCAAGCACACCCAAAACACTCAATACTTTAGGTAAACCCCGGCGAGCCAGATAGTTAACCGGCCCACTGAGGACGATAGCGAAGAGCAACGCCAGTAGAAGGACCAGCACGATCGTCCAGATCTCGTAGACAAAGTAGATGCCGAGCAGTAGGGCAAAGACCAGCCCGATGCCCCTGTAGATCCCTCCGTATATTATTTGGGATAGCGCTTTATACTCTTCCATACGAACCTCTCTGGCGTGTTGTACACGTGCGGTATTTGCGAGATGGCTTCTACGTCTGGGGCTGGAATCCTTTCCCTCCGATTGGCTCGCGGATACTGCTAGATTAAAGGTGTCCTCGGAAGTCTCTCCTCAGGTTGGGGCTGTGGCCGGATCGGGTTCTTCTTGCCGGTAATGTTGGTAGCCCAGCCGGCCTCGGGTCAAGGCGACGAGTAACAGCGCTAACCCAAAGCTTAGCAGAAGGCTGTTGAATACGTCTGCAGGGGCAAAGTGCAACCTTAGGGGCACACTAAAGGTGTCAATAGATGCGTGCATCAACATTGCCATACGTAGGCTACCTTTCGTGTTGTCGAAAACCCACGTTATGACGATGGCAACAGCCATAGCAAAGATGACAAACTTGCCTATTTGCCTAATATCGAGGATGCCACTGCCACCAGAGGACTCCGCCCAAGACGGAACCATGTACTCGGGCAGGTGCCACACTACCGCCCAAGCTCCCGCAGGTTCTCCCAGAGAATGTAGAGGCCCACGGCCAGCACCGACAGGACGATTATCTGCCAGAAGTACCGGTCGAGAAGGACGAAAGCACCCACCACCGACAGGCCAATGTTGGCGCTGATCATGAACTTGTCAAGCCGCTTCCTGAAACCGGCTTCGACGAACGCAAGCACGGCGATGGCAAAGACGAGCGCGAAGAGCAGGTGCTGTCTCTGGTAGAAGAGTATTCCGGTTAGCGTCAGGAGCACCACCGCCACGCTGATCGAAGCCCACAGCTGCGCCACCCGGCCTGTGCGGGCCTCGCTTTCGGGAAGGGGACGTGCCGCGCGTGCTATGTGGGCGTTCGCGGGAGGGCGCTCACCGTTTCTCAAGCGGTTGGCGTGATCATCCAGCGCCTCGGAGAGAACTCCCTCTGTGGACAACTCTTCGCGCAACCCCCGTACTTCTCTAGAAAGCTCTGCGATGCGCCCTCGCTGAGCCTCGTGGAGCT
Source organism: Rubrobacteraceae bacterium (assembly GCA_036519775.1). GTDB lineage: Bacteria > Actinomycetota > Rubrobacteria > Rubrobacterales > Rubrobacteraceae > Rubrobacter_F. Next base: position 8,429 of record DATDKT010000213.1, on the reverse strand, counting down.
CCCGCAGGTGGGATCTGCCCCGCGTGGCCTCGGCTGCTATACCGAGCCTCTTCAGATCGCGGCTCTTTTGGAGTATCTCGGCGCGGAGGCCGTCGCGGCGTTCCTCGATCTCGGACCTCTGTTCGAGGATGTCGGCCAGCTCCTCGGCCCTGGTGGGCACTTTGTCGAGCCCGGCCCATCCCACCGGGTCGTACCACTCCCGGCTTACGGTCTTATCGCGGTCGTACATGGGCCCGGAGGGCGCATCCTCGCCTTCGAACGGATCCCGGGTGTAGAGACCCCACAGCCCCCGATACCCGGACACCCAGGATGGTACAGGATCCTCCATGAGCCGGGGAGGGTCCCATTCCCTGTCCTGATCCGGTCCAACCGACAGCCCGTCACCGCGTCCGTAGTCCACGAACGGGATGGTGAAAAGCTCGGAGGGATCTTTTTCAGCATACTGGCGCAGCGTCCTATACCAGAAGAGCCGCACTGCCTTTCTTGCTCTGGCGAAGCTACGCGGCAGCGGGAACTCCAGCTCGGTGAGATACTCGCCCCGGAAGTAGCGGCTGGCGTGGGAACCGGCGCAGACGTAGACTACGGGATGCTCGTCGATCTTCTCGAGTTCCGGGTCGTCCCAACGGCGCCGGAGACGGTCTCCAGCCTCTTCATGGGCGGCGTAGGCCACCCACTCCGGGAGGATCTCGCCGGACTCCGACTCGGAGAGGTAGACGAAGACCTTCTCCCAGTCCGCTTCGTGGTCGTTGGCACCGAAAAAGTTGCTCCTCCAGTCATTGAACGAGTAGAACAGCCAGTACTGGAGGACGATCCAGCCGTCCTGCCGAACCACGCGACCGTGGTACTGGTAGTGCTCCTCTTTCTCCATCAGGCCACCGTACATGACGCGCGCTCCCTCCACGCCTCTTCCAGGCACCCTACCTCTGAGCAGCAGAGCCAGCGAGAAGAGCGCGTCAGCCAGGCGTGAGACGTACCCCACGCGTGCGAGCCGGCCCCGACCGGCGCGGAAGGTCTCTTTGGGCCAATCGGGGCCTCCAGCGGCGTGCCTGGGGAACAGGCGCGCCCAAAGACCTCGCCTCCGGCTCTTCTCGGGAGCGGGGATCTTGAGGTAGTGGACGGCGTCGGCGCTGTCCAGAGGTTGTTGGCCGAGGGTCTCAAGGGTCAGCTTTCCCTGCGGCACCACGCAGACGGCCTCCTCGTCGGGATGCTGAACCCAGAGGCTGCAGGAGCGCACGTACGGCTCCACGTCCATCGGGTAGAACCACTCGCCTTTGGTGAACCGGAGCACGGGCTCGAAGCTCCGGAGCAGGGCTGCCGAGTTCGTCGCGTCTACAGGATGCTCATGCCTCATGCACGGTCCCCGATCTGCTGCTCGCTGGCTTTTCCTTGGAGTGGAACGCCGCCCGCACACCCCGCGAGTTCAGGTATAGCACCATCAAGCTGCAGTAGGCGATCAACGGGTAGGTGAAGCCCGGTCGTGGATCAGGATAAGCGAACAGGCAGACCAGCAAGATCAAGCTCTGAGCGGTGGTGGCGATCAGCCATCCCCGGCGTCGGAGGACAAGGAAGCTGAGGCCCGCGAGGAGTAGCAAGACCGCGGACGGGAGGAAGAAGATGGCGAACAGGGCCGCCTGTTCGAGCTGCTCCGACAACGGTTCGTCAATGGTTTGGATGTAGATTTGGCCCTGCCCGCTGGTAACCAGCGCTCGGTCCCAGTCAATGCGACCAAAGAAATAGACGCCAAGTCCCATTAAGCCGACCCCCTGCAGGATCAAGAGCGCCCCGACCACTCGCACCTGCCGGTAAGATATCCGTTGTCTTAATTCAGTCATGAGCGTAATCTCCGACCAACAGGATAGCTTCTCATGCGCGGTCACGCACCTCCTTGTCGAGTGTCCTATGGCGGTTCTCCCATGGCATGTGTAATGACTCTAGAAAGTTTGCTCCCGACTGCCGTTTTACACTCGATCCTCCTTATCTTGGGTCACGCGTTGACCCGCGCAATCATGTTGTACGGGTATGCGTATGACAGGGTAGAGACCTCCTCGAGTAAGTTCAGTTCTCGCTCCTCCAGTGACCATCCTATGACCCCCAAGTTCTTGTCGAGCTGCTCGACGTTACGCGCTCCGAGGATGGGCGAGGTCACGCCAGGACGATCCTTCACCCAGCTCAGCGCAATCTGTGCAGGTTCCTTGCCGCGGCTGTTTGCTATCTCGCACACTCGATCCACAATGTCGAACTTCTCGGGGGTAGCGTGGCGCTTCCAGGTGTCGCCCCAGGAGGCCATCCGGGTGTTCTCGGGTGGGGCATCTTCCCGAGAGTACTTGCCAGTGAGAAAGCCTCCAGCGAGTGGGCTCCACGGGATCACGCCCAGCCCTTCCTCACGGCTGACCGGGAGTACCTCGTGCTCGATGTCGCGCACGACGAGGGAGTATTGGGGCTGGACGCAGTCGAAGCGGGCAAGCCCTTCACGCTCGCTCACGCGGACGGATTTCTCTATCTGCCAGCCGGTAAAGTTGGAGCAGCCGATGTAGCGGACCTTGCCCGCGCGCACCAGATCGTCGAGCGCCGAGAGCGTCTCCTCGATCGGGGTCGAGTTGTCCCAGCAGTGGATCTGATACAGGTCTATGTAATCGGTGTCGAGCCGCCAGAGGCTGGCCTCGCAGGCTGAGATGATGTGCTTGCGCGAGGCGCCTGAGTCGTTGGGCCCCTCGCCCATCGGGAAGCGGAACTTAGTGGCGAGCACCACGTCTTCACGATAGTCGCGGATGACACGGCCCGTAATCTCCTCGGAGATTCCCCTCGAGTAGACGTTGGCTGTATCCACGAAGTTGCCGCCAGCCTCGACGAAACGATCGGTTACACTCTTCGAGGTCTGCTCGTCGGCCTCGTTGCCAAACGTCATGGTCCCTAAGCAGAGCTCCGAAACCATGAGTCCCGTTCGGCCGAGCTTGCGATACTCCATTGAACCTCCTATGTAATCAGCCTCCGCGATGGCCGCGGAATGGTCTCCAGTCTAGGCAAGAATTTGTCTAAACGCTATGAGGATCAGCGGGTAGGGCGAGGGGAGGCGAAGGCCACCGCATTGGCTTGAAGGGCATTGGTTTACCGTTCTCGGTCTACACACAAACTTCAGCTACGGTTCCGCGCCCTGCTGGCCGACGGCACGCAAGAGGTGCGCTTCAAGCGGACGGTGGCGGATTAGGGTTGCGCGAACATTAGATGTTCCTCCCCTGAAGTAAACTCTCAGCTTGACACAACCTTCGAGTTTGCTTTGGTACTACGTAAACACGTAGGTTCCCGGCTAACCAAATCCCTGCCCTCCGCTTCCACGCCCTGCTGAACGAGGAAGCCCCCGAGATGGAGTTGATGCTAGCGTAGCCTTTAACTACGCCCTCGCCATAGTCTCTAGGAGGCTACCCTTGGATATCTATCCAACTGCGCTACATGTTGTGTTACTCACCACGCCTCTTAAGGCGCACAATGAGCCTTTGCTCCGGTCTTAACGAATAACGATTCGCCGGGCCGCATATGGGTTTCCGAGAACACACTCCTTCTCGGCAGCCCGGTGAATAGAAGGGCTGGAGACCCCCGGCGAAGCTAGGGACCTCTCCCTGGCCCGTCCGACCTAGTAGGCGCCCCCGCCCTTGCGCAGCCGGTGCAGTTGACCTCCTTGGAGGTGATGAGCCACTCCTCCTCGTTCACTGGCCTGCCACAGTAGGTCTCCTTCATCTGGGGTTTGGCTGCATGCACCCTACCGATCTCGTTAGCTTGGCGGACATTCACCTGTGAAGCGTTCTGGCCCATGATCCCATCTTATCCCCTCGCGGCACACAGATTCCGCCTTTTCAAGACGTTTTTGAGAGTTTTGACGCTCTCGGCACCTCGCGAATAGAGGAAAGCCGATTCCCTCTTGTGTCGCATCTGCTGTATCTGGGAATCTACGCGGTCATGAAGTATACGAAGCAGCGGTTCGATGAGGTGCTCCACGAGCTAGAGCAAGAACGCCGACGCGTCGATGAAGACCTAAGACGCTTCGCAGTAGCTGCCGCTCACCTGCGGAGCCTGCTGCCGCCCAGGCGTCGTCGCCGCCTGCCACGACGGCGGCGCTGCACCCCTCGTCGCTCCCTGACTCCCTGACGCGTATCGAGGCTCATCTGTCCCAGAGAAAGAAGAACCAGACAAGCAGCCCTATGAGGGCTAAGATCTTCAGAATAGTGACCAGGAAGAAGATGAACTCCGTTGCCGTACTCCTCGGGAACCGTAGCAAGAAAGAGGCCCGGTAGCTCGGGAGGAAGAAACAGCCACCGGGCTGATGGGAGTCGGTAAGGCCCCATACCCCCGCAAGCCAGTCGCAAATGGGACCAGCCCTTGTGGTGCTATAGGACCGGGGCTCTGCGCACTTCAGAGAGGCTCTCAACGCGCCAGCCGAGACAAGAAGAACCCCCGGCGGCGGTGAGCAACATCAATCAGGGGATCCCATACAAGGGAGACCGCCAGGGGCACTAGTACTAAGACACTCAGCGACGGCCTACGGTTACAGCTCGGAGAGGTTCTCCACGTCCGCTCTCCACGTCCGCTCCGAGGTCCCCGCCTCTCTCTAGTGGAGCTGTCGGGGGAACTCGACCTCTCGGCAGCTCGGTGTATAGACCTTCCTTCGTCAGGGACGCCGGTCTTCGCTGGGTGGCATCATGAGAGGTCAGGGTTCTAGAGGTAAGGAGGATTAGCGCCTATGCGCTCCCGACCGCAGACTGTGACCGTCGCCGCCATCCTATTCGCGCTGTTTAGCGTGCCCAACTTGTTGTTCCCTTTGTGGGCAGAGGCCATCCCCAGGGAAGAAGAGGTACCGGCGTTGGTCGTTTACACAACCGTTTTGGTGGGCGTTGCTGGCCTCGTCGGCGCCGCTGGTTTATGGATGCTAAGGAAGTGGAGCCTCTGGCTCACCATAGTGGTTTGTGTGCTTAACGTCCTGGACGCAGCGGCGGGGGTAGTCGGGGCGCCAAACGCTGCATTGCAAGTCGCTGCCACAGTAATGGTCGTAGGCTTTGCACTCATCATAGTGCTGGTAGTGCTTCCGACCTCGCGGCGGGCTTTGGCCGCTGGCGAACAATCTTCGCGCGTAAGGTAAGCCAGATTTCCGAGAATAAACCTAACCGTCCGCCTCTTCTTCCTCCTCGTCCAACCCTACGCACCAAGCGCATCCAGGGGGTCCGCCCGCCTCCCTCAAGCGTGCGGCTAATTCTCTGGCCTGCTCGAGGCTCAACCCGATCTTCTCCATCGTGGTGGAGCCGCCCGCATTAATCCGGATCACGCTAGCCACACTTCATCTCCTCCTTCCCGACCCACTTTCCCCAGCGGGTTAACCCTTATCGGTATGATGCCACCGACCTAAGCCCGGCGCACTACGAAAGAAACGCGTGATTTCTGTGAGATGAAACGGTTGGGGCTTTAGGGGGTCCGGCATTCCTTAATCGAGGAGGTAGTCTATGCCCTTGCCCATACCTGATAGGGTATAAGCTATGGAGCTAGATACAACAAGTTGAGGGGACGATGAGCCGCGACGTTAGCCAGTTCCTACAGCAAGCGGAGGCGGTCATATCCGAGCTGACCGACGAGATACGGGCGGAGATCGAAGCTGCAGAGCGCCAAGCGTCCGAGAACGTGAGCAGGTTTTTCGAACTGCGAGAGGAGGCCAAGCAAGCTGAGGATCGGACGAAGCTACTGCGGGCGGAGCTGGAGCGGTTGCCGTCGGAACACCGCAAGGCCGTTTTGGAGAGCGACCACACAGGCGAGCAGCACCTAACAGGCCGCTACAAAGCAGTAAAGAGCGAGTTGGTGGCGCTGAGAGCCAAGGCGCCGGAGATCGAGCGGGAGATGCGGCGGCTATGCCCGCGTCAGAGCCTCCCAGACGGGTGGCATCGGCATGATCCATACCTATACCAACAGGCGAGGGTTGCCAAAAGCGTCGCAGAGTCAACGCGTCCACTCTACAAGCTGCGAACTCGGCTGACAGACGCGCTAGACAAGGCGCTAGCGCCGCTAGAGGGCGCGCAACAACGCCGGGCGTCGGTGCTGGAAGGGTTGGCTGCAGAGGCCAGATCGGATGCCCGCCAGAAGCGCCAGCGCGCGGTCTCGGCCAAGAGGCTTGCGCCAAAGGGCGGGGTGCAGTAGGACAATAAACGTACCTTTCGAGCGAAGAGAGGATCTCGCAGTCCCAGAGTCATGGTACCTGAGGGTTTCTATAGGCAGACACCTTTCTTTCCGCCACAACCCCCTCTCAAAGGATGGCGGGAAGGATCCACCGGTGCCTGTACTTCTCTTAATTTAGATAGAGAGCGTCCTATCCGTCCAAAGGGTGAAGGGTGGTTAAGCCTCTAAGGGCAAAAGCTCTAGCAGAGTCCGGTACAGAGCGTTTTCTGGGTACAAGTAGATTCTTATCGTCGGCCCTCAAACCAGCTTCCTAAAAAGCGGTTTAAAGCGCCTGCAGATCCGGAGGTCCCCAGGGGGCCGCTAGCATTAGTCCTGCGGCTTTAAAGCCCTTCTAGGGGGCTTTGAGGAGGGCTGAGGTGTGGCTCGGTGATAAGGTCCTAAAAGGAACATGTGCTTCTCACTCTAGACGATGTGGATATGAGGTTGCGAGAACACTAGCCCTTTCGGCAGCTCGGTGAATAGGGAGATTGCCCGATGTAAACAAAGAGCTTCTCTAGGACAATACCCTTTACAGCCGTTGGAAGAAAGGGAGCGGGTAGTGAAACCCAGTGTAAGTCTCATTACGCTCGGTGTAAGGAGTCTCGCACGCGCTGTGGCTTTCTACCAGGATGGGTTGGGGTGGCCCCTGTCTGGCGCGAGCGTCGAGGGGGAGGTCGCATTCTTCAGGACTAGCGGGACCGTGCTGGCCCTCTGGTCGCGGGAGGCACTCGCCGAAGATGCGAGCGTCGATTCGGAAGGGAGCGGGTTCTCCGGCTTCGCCCTGGCACACAACGTGTTCCAGAAGGAGGAGGTGGACGCTGTGCTCGAAGAGGCCGTCTCAGCAGGAGGGATGGTCGTCAGGGAGGCGCGGGACGTCTTCTTCGGACGCAATGGTTACTTTGCGGACCCTGAGGGGTACCTGTGGGAGGTGGCTTGGAATCCTGCCTTTCCCATGGCCGAGGACGGCACACTTAGGCTACCTGATTAACATTTTTGGAAGCCCACTTTCCGAGAATCTACTAAGCTCTCGGCAGCTCGGTGAATAGGGGCTACCCGCCCCCTGGTGGACGGCGTTGACATCATATACGCGCCGACGTGTATTAAGCGTTTTGAATTCTGCTCGATGAGGGTTGCGTTCCGCCACAGGTGCGATAGGGTCATGCACAAGGTAAAGGAAGCTATCGGGGAGAGGTTACTATCCATGCAGCGCAACGATTCAAGGCCATCTTATCTTTTGGCGGGTCTAGTAGAAGCAAGCGAGTTACGTGAACTGCTGGACGAGGTGTACCTAGACGCTTTGGAGCCAAGCATCGACTTTGCAAGAACCTAACAACCGGGACAGGACCCAGCTTTCTTCTTTTAGTGATCGACTGGAAGACTGGAGGGTTCTTTTGTGGCCCAACAACAGCCAACTGTCTTTGACCTACCCAAAGTTCTAGCGGTCGGAATAGCTTCACCCGCAGCCGCCGCCATAACCGCTCGCTTTGGCGTTGCCGGTACTCTGATTGGGCTTGCCCTGTCTGCTGTGTTCATCACCGCAGCGGTCGACTTCCTAAAGGTTTACCTGGCACGCGTGCCAGGGGCAGTAACTACCATACCGGGGGGTTTCCGAAAAAGGTCTTCTTTAGGAAACGTCTTCGAAAGGATGAGGCGACCGTTCTCTAAGTTCGCGTCGCTGCCACGCACTCGGCGTCGTTCTATCTTGATCGGCAGCGTCGCTGCCGCAGGGATCTCTTTCATTGTAGGCCTGATCGTCGTTACGGGCCTAGAGCTGGGTGTGGGCAAGAGTCTCTCGTGCTGGGTGTGGGAGGAGTGTTCTACGGAGGAGTCTTCTGCTGATGGTAGTGAAACCACACGAGCGAGCACGCTCCCCTCGATCCTCGGGGGTGGCCAGAGTAGTGCGAGCAGTAGCATCCCCCAAGTAGAAGTTAGTCCTTCAAGTCCTCAGCAAGAAGAGCCGGGTTCCTCTCCTAGCACCCCCGGAGCGCCCTCGTCGCAGGTCCCCGACGTTCCTGAAGTGGAGACGCCCGATCCTTCTCTCCAACAGCAGGGCCCTTCGGAGGTTATAGAAGAAGCCCAGCAACAGATACCCTCAAGCAGCACCCCTGCAGATCAGCAGAGAAGCCCTGCAGACGATTCAGAAGGGCAGTAGTAAGGAAGAAGAGCAGTTTTTCTTGCGTCCTGCTGAGCTGGACTCTATATGAGGGTCCCTGCCCCCTCTCATGCCCTTGTGTTCTTCT
>DATDKT010000212.1:0-4661 GCA_036519775.1 Rubrobacteraceae bacterium | reverse complement strand
ACGATGTCCCGCTTGCGTTGGCGCACCTTGAGCATGTCGACGCTTACCGGGCCGTTTTGTACACCATAGTCGGCCGAGCGGCGGTCGAAGTAGGCGACCTTTGCGCTGGCGACCATCGTCTTGGTCGGGGTGCAGCCCTCGTTGATACACGTGCCGCCTACGTGCTCCCGCTCGACGAGCGCGGTCTTGCGCCCGGCCTGGGCGAGGGCTCTAGCGAGCGGCACACCACCCTGTCCGGCGCCGATCACGACGGTGTCATAATGTTGTGCTTCTGTCATCGGAGACAGCCTCCTTTCTCTGCTGTCGGTGCTTCGCTTACTGGCGTACGTAGCTTCCGATGCGCCCCTCCCGGCGCTCGCGGACGACCGCTTCGCTGGGACCGTAGGCATGAACGCCGAAGCCGTGGCGCATCATGGCTATGGCCCGGGCCCAGTTCCTCACCTCGTCGCGCGAGGCGAAGAGCTGCACCACGGCCTGCGAGATGACGGGAACGGGCACCTCCATGTGAAGCGCGTCGTCCACGAGCCAGTTGACCTCGCCAGTCTCGTCGACGTACGAAGCGACGTTCTCCAACCTTGCTCGACGCCGCCACCAGCGCCACTTGACCGTTCAGACCAAGATCCAAGACTACCCCCCCTACTACCGGCTTCGATAACGGCTCGACCTCATCTATCCGACAGGAGACGACCGTAGAGTAGCGCATCTCCCGCATTGCGTATACTTTGCGGTTGCGTGGCGCTGCAATTTCCGCAGGCGCTTCTATGCGCCAGAATAATTGCGGTGGACGCCGGCTAACAGGACCCAGCGCCGAAGGAGAGATGATTGAGGCTCGTAACAATCCGGCAGGAGGGCAGAGAAGAAGCGGCCGTCGTGCTCCCCGATGGCGTGGCGCCCGTCCGGGAGGTCTATGGTCTCCCTGGGGAGGAGGGAGCCGACCTGCTCTCTCTGCTGGAGAGCGGACGCTTCTATGAGCTGAAGGAGATCTATGGTCGGGGAGAGGTGCGGGGAGAGGCCCTCCCCCGATCCTCACGCGCGCCGCTCTACCGGAGGCCGCGCAAGATCTGGGGCATTGGCCTAAACTACGTCGAGCACGCCGGAGACCTCGCCGAGACGGCGCCCTCCGACGAACCGGCGAGCTTTATGCGCCCGGACACGACCATTATCGGGCCGGACGACGAGATAGTGCTGCCGGCCCAGTCCGAGCGGGTGACCGCTGAGGGCGAACTCGCCCTCGTTATGGGGCGCGAGGCAAAGGACGTCTCCGAAGAGGACGCGCCCCTCTTCGTCGCGGGGTTCACCACGGTGCTGGACATGACCGCCGAAGATATACTGCGCAAGAACCCGCGATACCTCACGCGCTCGAAGAGCTTCGACACCTTCTTCTCCTTCGGCCCCGAGCTCGTGTCGCCCGACGAGATAGAGGACGTAGACGCCCTGGAGGTCGCTACGGTACTCAACGGCAAGGTCCATCGCAGCAACACGGTCTCGAACATGACCTTCCCTCCGTGGTGGCTCGTCTCGTTCCACTCGCGCATCATGACTCTGCTGCCGGGCGACGTGATCACGACGGGGACGCCGGGGGCGGTGATCATACAGGATGGCGACGTGGCCGAATGCCGCATCACCGGCTTCGAGCCGCTCTCTAACCCCGTCGTCCGCTAGCCTGACTCGAGATGACTGGAAACGGCATTCTTACCAGGAGAGTCGCTCTCGTTATCTCTCGATCGGTGCGCCCCGGAACGCCGTTCTTGTACCCGCGCACGACGTTCCGGAGGTTGGCGTAAATCTTCTCCTAAGGGGCGCGCCAGAGGGTGCAGCGAATATCTGGGTAACAAGCGTGCCTGTCTTCATTAGCGAGCCACTAGGTCTCGATGCGGTACCGCTGATAAGAACATGGTATGTTTTGCGCTCTACGCGGTAACCGGAGAGAGCGCGCAACCGCACACGGAAGGGTGATGAGGGACCCGAGCCTAGCTTGTGAGTCCTGCGGCCGAGCCAGCGAGAATTTCCCGGCTATCGTCAGACAGAGTCACCCAAAACAACAGCCTAGAGGGTTTGTCGTATGATTCGGGTCAGAGGAGGATCGAAACTGCCTGTTCGTCAAACCCGACAACGTCGGTGGCAGGACCGCTGGCGAGGAACCGGCAGCGACCGACGATGAGAGGAGCCCTATGCCCGAAATTGTAGACCCGGTGCAGCAGCACGGGTCCCCCGATGAGCGTCAGAGGAAGATCGTCGACGTGCTGGTGGACGCGTTCTCCGAGCTCATGGCCGCGGACCCCGATGCGTTTCGGAACAAGTTCCGGAAGATGGCCGCCGGCCCTTTCGCCTTCTATCGCGGCAGCGCGCCCCTGTTCTACGCGGACATGGAGGGGGAGGAGGACCGTTGGGTGGATGAGCGCACCAGCCGCGTCTGGATTCAAGGTGACCTGCACGCGGAGAACTTCGGCACCTACATGGCCGGCGACGGGGTGTTCGTCTTCGACGTGAACGACTTCGACGAGGCCTACCTCGGTCACTTCACCTGGGACATCAAGCGGATGGTCGCAAGCGTGGCCCTGCTGGGGTGGATGAAGGCCATCTCGGACGCCCACATCGCGTGGCTGATCGAGACGTACGTCCGGGCCTACATGCAGCAGGTGAATTACTTCGTCGACAGCGACCGCGACCATGCGTACTCGCTGCGGCTGGAGACCACCGACGGTGAGGTCCAGAAGATGTTGTTGGAGACTCGGCTGAACACGCGCGTCGACCTGCTCGACAACACAACCCTGATCGACGAGGGTTTCGACCGGCGGTTCCGGCGCGACCCCGGAGTCCACGAGCTCGACGATGCCGAACGGGCCAGGGTGCAGGCCGCCTACGAAGCCTACTTGGAGACGATCCCCGAGGCGAAGCGCTTCCGGAGCCTGACCTACCAGGTGAAGGACATAGTCGGTCGCAAGGGCTTTGGGATCGGCTCGGCCGGGCTTCCCGCCTACAACATCCTGGTGGAGGGCCCGACCCAGGCGCTGGAGAACGACGTGGTGCTGTCGATGAAGCAGGGCAACGTCGCAGCACCCAGCCGGATCGTGCACGACGAGCGCATCGAGCGCTACTTCAAGCACCACGGGCACCGTACGGCGGTCTCGCAGCGGGCGCTGCAGGCCCACGCCGACCCGTGGCTCGGCTACACCGAGATGGATGAGGTCGGCTTCGTCGTCTCCGAGCTCTCGCCCTATGTCGAGGACCTCGACTGGTCCGATCTCACCGAGCCCGAGGAGATGGCGCCAGTGCTGGACTACCTCGGTCGGGCGACGGCCAAGGTGCACTGTGTCGCGGACGAGGACTCCGACGCGACCATCGTCGGCTTCCAGACCGAGGATGAGATCGTCGAGGCGGTCGGTGGCAATAAGGAGGAGTTCGTTAGGGAGATGGTGGACTTCGGCATGGGCTACTCCGAGATTGCTCGCGACGACCACCGGCTGTTCGTCGACGCTTTCCGCAACGGTCAGATCCCGGGATTGTCGGGCCGATGACACTGCGCCCTGAAGGATGAGGGTAGACCGACTTGCCCCGCCAGCACGTCACGCCGCTGCCGAAGCCCATCTCCTTGGGTAACATCCGCCAGGGGACGCCGCTCTTGAGGACCGACCTACAGGGAGGCGGTCCGCGGGGTATCCTTGGAGCGAATCAACCCCCCTCCACCGACCATGGGAGGTGTGCAGCAGAGGGCTTTCGGGGCCATCGCGCACGAGGAGGTTGAGGTTCTTGCGGCCTTCCCGAACTCGTTAGCCCACGCGGCGACGCAGGCTATAAAGGAAGTCAATCACTCTGGCTTGACGGCCGAGCTTCGAGGCGACCATCTACGCCCGGTGCGACTGGTTCAGAGGCGCGTGAGCAGGCTCGAGCAGCGGCAAGGGCGTCATACGGTACGACAAACGGGCGCTCGGCTACCAGGTGGCAGTGGTCGTCGCGGTGCTGAAGCTCCGGCTGACCCCGTGAATAATCAGATACGCCCTAGAACCCACCACCGAAATCGCCACCACCGAAATCGCCGCCACCGAAATCGCCGGAGTCGTCGCCCGACTGCTCGCTCGCCTCGCCCTCGCCAAAGCCGACGTCGTCGCCCACGGAGCCGAGAAATTCCTGGGCAATCACGCTACCGACGAAGCCTGCCGCCAAGCTGGCGAAGATCGTACCGCCCATGCCACCCATCATGCCGCCCATACCAGGTCCCCTGCTCGTGCCGCCGAAGGTGCGCTCCATCGTCCCCGGCTGGCGCATCTCAGCCCGCGTCGCCAACCGCGCCAGGCTCTTAGGTTCGTCACGGCTCCCGGCTAACGCGGCCCTCTCCCCCTCCGGCGTCACCGCCGCCAACTCGTGCAGCGCCTGCTCTCGCTGGGCCGGCATCAGCTTCGCGAACGCTTCTTCGTGGGCCTGCTCGGTCGTCTCGGGCGGTGCGGTTATGAGCATGTAGCGGTAGCACTGCAGCGCCTGTTCGTCAGCATCCGGTGGCTGCCCCCTGTCGCCGGGGTCGTGGGAGGTCGGCGCTGCTGGCTGCGCCCGATGCTCCTCCTTGCGCCCGAAAAGCCAGTCAAACAAGCCCATAAGTCTATCCTTCTGCTCGGCATGCAGCGACCGTATACCGACTACCTGCCGCGCGAGTTCTTCGCGGAGTA
>DATDKT010000211.1:0-2454 GCA_036519775.1 Rubrobacteraceae bacterium | reverse complement strand
CGGCATCGTCCTGCTACCGAAGACGTTCCCCAAAGTCTGCGTCGCGCTGACCACGTTCCCCTCCCGGTCTGCCACCACGAAGTGCGTGGTGTGTTCCTGAGTGTTCGAGAGGCTCGTGAACGAGGTGGGCGGTTGGTATGGCGTCGCCCGAAAGGAATCCACCTGCGAAGCCTCCTCGGCCCAGAAATCTTCTGAGAGCAGCCGATCCAGGGGTGTTTCGGCTATCTGGGGATCCCTGGAGTACCTTATGCGCTGCGAATACGCTCGCTTCGTGACCTCGGCATAGCTGTGCAGATACTCGGCGCTGTTGTGCCCCAGAGAGGTCGGGCCGAGCTCGCCCATCACTCCGAGCCGGACGAGGGTGCCCCACGAGGTGGCCGGAGGGGAGGCCGTAACCACCTCGTAGCCCCGGTAGTCCACGCTCGTAGGCTCTCGCCATTCGGCGCGGTTGTCGCGCAGGTCTTCGAGGGTGAGGAAGCCGCCGTTCTCGCGCACAGTAGCTTCTATACTTTTTCCCAGCTCGCCCTCGTAAACGACCCCGGCGCCCTCTTCGGCGATGAGCCTCAGGGACCTCGCCAGGTCCTCCTGAACCAGAGTCTCCCCCGCCCTCAGCGGTACACCATTGGTCCCGTAGATGTTTCTCGCGTGCTCGGGGAACGCAGGGAACTCCGATGAGATCCAACCGGCCGTGATCTCCCCGATAGGAAACCCTCCTTCGGCCAGCTCTATGGCAGGCTCGAAGAGTCGCCGCCACTCCAGCTCGCCGTAATCCCTGGAGAGTGCCTCCCAGGCATTCGCGTTGCCCGGCGTGGAGATCGCCTTGGCGCCTCGCCGGTTCTGTGCGTAGTTCGGCGTCGGGGGACGGAACGCCTTCGGGTCAAGTGTCGCGGGCATCTTGCTGCTGGCGTGAAGAAAGCGTGTTTGTTCTTCGTCGGCGTCGTAGACCATGATCCCCCCGTAGCCGCCGATGCCGCTCATCATCGGCTCGGTGACGTTCAGGGCCGCCGCGACGGCAACGGCGGCGTCGAAGGCGTTGCCGCCCTCCGAGAGGATTTTGAGACCCGCCCGTGTTGCCAGGGGGTTTGCAGAGCTGACCATACCGGACGCGCCGACGGCCGGGTTGGTTTGGGTGCTCTGAGTAGGTTCCGGAGCGGAGCTGGCGATGGCCGTCGAGGTAGATGAGCCGGGAATCTCGCTAGCCGCGTCCTTTACCAAGGAGGTATCCTCCTCGCCGGCGGTCTCGCGAGAGGCTTTGTCCGGGGAGGCGGACTGGGTGCAGGAGCTCAGCACCACAGAGAGCAACCCCAGGAAGAGCAACAAGACGCGCTTCCCGACCAGTTTGCTCACCGGACCAACATAGCACAGAAGCGAAGCAAAGAAGAGCCGGGCTGGGCTTTCGTAGGAGGGGGAGATGAAGGGTGATCTCGCCAGCCCGGTCTAGGGATTAATCTACACCGTCCGAGGACGTTTGCATATAGGACATTTGTCCCGGTTGGCGACAGGACAAATATCCTATGGAAGACGCAGCGATCCGGGATCAAGATACATGGCAGAAGGCAAATGACTTTAAGGGAGTAACGTTATGAAGAAGTTGATGCTGTTGGCAGCGCTCCTGGCAATGCTCGCCCTTGCGGCTATCCCGGCCATAGCCCAGGTGGGCCAGGAGTCCGAGCAGGAAGGCGAGAGCGGCGATCTCGATCAGTCGTTCACCGTCACCAGCAGCGGTGACAACTCCAACCAGTGTGTGGGCATCCAGGGTGTCGGTAACACCGGCAATGCCCAGAACCTGACGGATGTCATCCAGTACGCCTCTGAGGCAGACGACTTCGAGTTCGAGGAGGTCGGCTCCACGATCACAGTCAGCCCCACGAACACGACCGACTGCACGAGTGAGGTCAACCAGGCCGCTTCCGCCTCCGGCTAGGGGCGGCTCAAAGCCCTCCTCCAGACCGAGCGAGGCACACACACGAAGAGGCCGGGGGTCTAGTCCCCGGCCTCTTCGCATCTCCGGCGAGAGGTTCTAAGGAAAGCTGTCGAAAATACCGGAGGGGGCTCCGTCGGTTAGGCGCCGGCCTCGATCTTATCGTCGAAGCGCTTCAGGAGGGTGATACGGTTCTTGTTGGCGGCCTCGTAGCGGCGCAGTTGCTCGACCTCCCCGACGCTGAGCTCCTCTAGCCTCTCGCTCACCTCTCTGATGTTCAAAGTATCGTAGTCCGCTAGCGGCAGATCGTTTTCGCCCGCCTGGACCTCAGCTCTCTCTCCGGCCGGCTCCACAGCCTCCGGCGCTCCCCGGGTTCCTCGAGGTTCCGTGGACTCCACGGTGCCCTGGTAGTAGGAGAACATGGAGTTCACGAAGTCCATGTAGGCGCCGACAGACTCCTGCGTTAGGGCCTGCGTAGCCTCCCGCTGGCGCTCCTGCTGACCCTGCAGATCCTGGGTCATCTGCCGGTTGCT
>DATDKT010000210.1:0-7449 GCA_036519775.1 Rubrobacteraceae bacterium | reverse complement strand
CATACGGCGGCGAGCGGCCATCGATCCACTCGCGTCTACGACGAAGAGGATCAAGTTCCCCTCCCGGCCCTCCCGGACTTTCTCCCGCAAATCCCCCCGTCGCACCAGGATGCCCGAACCGCTGCCCCCCCGCTCCTTCTGGCGGGGAGCGGCGGCTCGCAACGTCGCCGCCAGCGCCACGTCCTTTACGGCTCCCCCAACCTCACGAGCGCCAACGGGCTGGCCAAGCGACCCACCAACGACGCGACTGCGGCGGCCCAGAGGTCCGCCCTGGCCCTTCTCCGGGACCTCCAGGCGTACCGGCTCGAACGGTTCCGTGGCGGCATCGTTCCTCTCGCCTGCGCCCGGTCGCGCCTCGGAGGTCTGTCCCTCGGGAGGCCTCAGGTTCGACTCGGACCTCTCTCCACTCTCCGGAGGTGAGGCTCCTCCGTTCGGTCCTTCCGGCGGCTCGGGGTCGGGGTTGTCGGCGAGGGAGCTCTCGATCTCTTCCGGGTCTATACCCGGCTGCTCGAAGGGACCACGCCGCCGGCGGTGCGAGAGAGCCAGGAGGGCGGCCCGGCGAACATCCTCCGTCGCGACCTCTTCCCTACCATCCCAGGCAGCCAGTGTGCGGGCGGTCTTCGCGGTCACTATGTCGCCCCGCAGGCCATCCACCCCGAGCTCCGCGCACAGGGCGGCTATCTTGTAGAGAACCTCTTCAGGGACGTGGGTCTCCCCCAGCCTCTCCCGCGCCTGTCCAACGAGTCGGGCGAGCTCAGCGTCAGCGGCGGCCCACTTCTTCGCGAAGTCCTCAGGGTCGGTCTCGTGGTGAAGGCGACGGCGTACCACCTCTACTCTCTCCGTGGGATCGAGGCTGCCGGTTACCTCGACCGTGATCCCGAACCTGTCCAGAAGCTGCGGCCGAAGCTCTCCCTCCTCCGGGTTCATAGTGCCGACGAGGATGAAACGAGAAGGGTGCCGGACACTCACCCCCTCGCGCTCGACGTGGTTCACGCCCATCGCCGCTACGTCGAGGAGTAGGTCCACCAGGTGGTCGGAGAGCAGGTTGACCTCGTCCACGTACAGGATGCCCCGGTGTGCCGCCGCGAGAAGCCCCGGCTCGAAAGCCTTCCTGCCATCGGCGAGCGCCTTCTCAATATCCAATGTCCCAGCGAGCCGGTCCGTGCTCGCCCCCACCGGCAGCTCCACGAGCCTGACCGGCCGCTCCTCGGCGAGCGCGTCTGTCGGGTGAGGTCCTGCCGGGCATTCGGGGTTCGGTGCTTCGGGGTCGCAGGAGTAGGGGCATCCGGCGACGACCTTGATCGGGGGCAAAAGCTTTGCGAGCGCGCGGACGGCGGTTGACTTGGCGGTGCCCTTCTCGCCCCGGACCAGAACACCCCCGACCTCCGGCGAGACGGCGTTCAGGAGCAGGGCAAGCTTCAGGTCCTCCTGGCCAACGAGGGCGCTGAACGGGTACGGATGCGGGTAGGCGACGCTCATCGAGGCCCTGCCCGATGATAGGCGTGAACAAAAAAGAACACTACGAGGAGCGAGACGACCTGTAACATCAGCCCGGCGAGCCAGGGTAGAGAGAACAGCGCGACGACGTTTGCGGTGACTAAGGCGGCAATCAGGGCGTGCAGACGTACCGGTCTCGTTCTCAGCCGGGTTCTGATACTCCTCATGCCCGCGCCTCCAAAAGACCCTCGTTATCCAGATAGGCTTGTTTGATCCCATCGAGGGCCTCGGGATCGGGCTCGGACCACAGGCCGCGCTCGGCGGCTTCCAGCAGCCGCTCAGAGATGGCGCGCAGGGCCCAGGGGTTCGACTCTTGCATGAAGTCGCGCACCTCCTCGTCGAGGACGTACTTGCGGGTTAAGTCGCGGTACATCCAGTCTTCGACTACTCCGGCGGTGGCGTCGTAGCCGAAGAGGTAGTCTACGGTGGCAGAGAGCTCGAAGGCTCCCTTGTAACCGTGGCGCTGCATCGCGGAGATCCATTTTGGGTTCGCCACGCGCGAGCGGAAGACGCGCCGGGCCTCTTCGGAGAGGTCCCTCGTCTTTACCCGTGATGGATCTGCCGAGTCTCCTATATACGCTTTAGGGTCTCTTCCGGTGAGGGCGCGGACGGCAGCGATCATGCCGCCGTGGTACTGGAAGTAGTCGTCGGAGTCGAAGAGGTCGTGCTCGCGGTTATCCATGTTCTTTACCGCGACCTCCGTACGTTTGAGGTTCGACTCCATCGCCTCTCGTGCCTCGACACCGTCCAGACCCTTCCCGTAGGCGTAGCCACCCCAGACAGCGTAGACCTCGGCGAGGTCCTCGTCGCTACGCCAGTTGCGGGCATCGATGAGCGGCAGGAGCCCGGCCCCGTACGCGCCGGGCTTCGAGCCGAAGATGCGGGTCGTCGCCCGCCGTTCGTCGGCCCCACGCTCCCTCTCCTCGCGGGCGTGCTTCTTGACGAAGTTCATCTCCTCGGGCTCGTCGAGGGCGGCGACGGTACGGATCGCTTCGTCTATCAGCGAGATCAAGTTAGGGAAAGCATCCCGGAAGAAGCCGCTGATACGCGCAGTTACGTCTATGCGAGGACGCCCCAGCTCCTCGAGCGACGCCACCTCCAGACCCGTCACACGCCGGGACTCCTCGTTCCATATGGGCCTGACGCCCAGGAGTGCCAGGATCTCCGCCACGTCGTCTCCCTGGGTCCGCATCGCCGCCGTGCCCCACACCACGATCCCGACGGTCTCCGGGTACCGCCCCTCTTCTTCGAGGTAGCGTCGCAGGAGATCTTCCGCGAGGCCCTGCCCGACCTCCCACGAGAGCGCGCTCGGCAACGCCTTCGGGTCCACCGAGTAGAAGTTGCGCCCCGTGGGCAACACGTTGATGAGCCCCCGCGTCGGCGACCCAGACGGCCCCGCCGGGACGTACCCGCCCGCGAGCCCTCCTAAGAGGTTCCCCATCTCCTCCGGCGTGCGCAAAAGACGCGGCACGACCTCCTCTGCGGCGAACCGCAGCGACCTCGCCACACCTTCGTCCGCAACGCCTAGCATCTCTTCGCAGACCTCCTCTGCCTCGGAAGCGTCCCAGCCACGTTCCTCCATCGCCGAGAGGAGCATTTGCGAAGCCTCCTCCAGCAGATCCAGAACGTCGGAGGCGGTCGCCGGCGAGGCCGCTCCGGGGAAGCGATCTATCAGCTCCTCCGCGGCTTCGACGCGCATCCCGCCGTTCTCGGAGAGGGCACGCTCGTCGAGGCCGAAGGCGGCGCCCACGGCTCTTCTCAGGCCGGGCACCTCGCCGGCCCCGAGCCTCAAGATGGCGGCGAGCAGGTGCCGCAGGGGCTCGCCCTCGGGGGGTTCGCCAAGGACGTGCAGGCCGCCCCTTATGGGGAGGTCCTTTATCTCGCAGAGGTAGCCATCCACGTGGGTGAGGAAGTCGCCGAACTCCTCGGGCTGTTCTTCCACGCCGAGGTCCCGGTGCAGCTCGGCGTCGCGCAGGGTCTCCCAGATCCTCACACGGATCGCGGGTAGCTTCGACGGGTCCAGGGTCTCGACCTGATAGTACTCGTCGAGGAGCTGCTCGAGGCGGGCAAGGTCGTCGTAGGTCTCCGCCCGCGTCATCGGCGGTATGAGATGGTCCACGACGGTCGCGTGCGCCCGCCTCTTTGCCTGCGTCCCCTCTCCGGGGTCGTTGACCACGAACGGGTAGAAAAGCGGTACGTCCCGCAAGGCCGCGTCCGGGGCGCAAGAGGGCGAGAGGCCGAGGCTCTTGCCCGGCAGCCACTCAAGGGTTCCGTGTTTGCCGAGGTGGATTATCGTATCGGCCCCGAACTCCTCCATGAGCCACCAGTACGCCGCCAGGTAGTGATGCGTCGGCGGGAGGTCGGGGTCATGGTAGATCGCGATCGGGTTCTCCCCGAACCCCCGCGGCGGCTGAATTCCGACGAACACGTTCCCGAAACGCAGCCCTGCCACCACGAACTCTCCGCCGTCCACATACAACTCTCCCGGCGGCTCCCCCCAGTGCTCCTCCACGCCAGCTCGTAGGTCCTCGGGCAGCCGGGCGAACCACTCGGCGTAGAGCCAGGCCTCCAGGCGCCCCGGAGCACCTTCGAGCTGCTCCTCGGTCAGAAACTCCAGATCGTGGCCTCCGGCAGCGATAAGGGCGTGGATCAGGGCGTCGCCCTCGGTGGGTGCTCCGTCTACCCGGTAGCCCGCCTCGCGCATGGCTCCGAGCAACCGTATGGCGCTCGCCGGGGTGTCGAGGCCGACGGCGTTGCCGACTCGCGAGTGCTTGGTCGGGTAGTTCGAGAGTAATACGGCGACCTTTTTGCCAGCGTTCGGGGCGCGCCCGAGCTGGGTAAATCGCACCGCGAGATCGGCGAGCCGCTGCGTCCGCTCGAGGTCGGCTTCGTAGAGGGTGAGCGAGGCGCCGACGGGCGAGTCGGCGTCGAGGCGTTCTTTAAAGGAGAAGGGAACGCCGATGATGCGTCCGTCGAACTCCGGTATCGCCACCTGCCAGGCGGTGTCGAGCGGCGAGAGGCCGGTATCGGACCTCAGCCAAGTCTCACGCGAGGAAGTGGAGCAGATACCCTGCACCACCGGAACCCCTAGGGTCTCCAGCGCCGGGGCCTCCCACTCCAGCCAGCCTTCCGGCGAACCGGCTTTGCTGGCGTCGGCGGCGTTCGAGCCCCCGCTGGCGAGCACCGTGGTTACGAGGCACTCTACCCGACCCGCGAGCATCTCCAGAGCGGGAACCTCTCCCCTATCGTCCGCCCGCAGGGAGTAACAGTAGACGGGCAGAGCGTTGGCTCCGACCCCTTCGAGCGAGTGGACGAGGGCGTCCACGAAGGCGGTGTTGCCGCTCATCCAGTGGGTTCTGTAGAAGATCACACCGACCGTCGGACGCTCCGGGTCATGTAAGGCGAGCAAGTCCTCGACCGGGGAACCCTCGGGGAGCTCCGGATGGTAGACACCGAGCTCCGGCAACGTAAGTGGCGGCTCGAAGCCGTAGCCCTCGACCAGAAGAGTATCGGCGACGAAGCGAAAGAGGTTCTCAGTGTTCCGCACACCGCCGAGTCGGAGGTACTCGAACGCCTCGGCGACGGCGCCCGAAGGCGCGGTAGAGGAGGCCGTAAGCTCCGCGTCGGGCTCGGCCTCCCCGCCGAAGGCGAGCAGAGGTATCCCGAGCTCCTCACACCGGCGTCTTAGCTCCGCCAGACCCTCCGGCCATGCCCGCCTGCCCCCGAGGAGCCGGACCATTACGACCCCGGTCTCGGGCAACGCTTCCTCGAAAAAGGCGCGAGGCTCTTCGAGCTTCGTGGGGTTCGCGCAGCGGACCTCGGGGAAGCCTTCCGGGAGTAGCTCGGTGGCGCAGGCGGCGGCCATTATCTCGGTGTCCGCGGTGGTCAAGAAGAGCAGCTTCGCTGTTTTTGAGCGGTCAGCCATCAGCTTTCAGTCCTCAGTTTTCTTGGGACATGCACCTCACCGCTCGTAGACAGCGGAACAGCAGAATAAGACGGCACGGCTTCACCGTACTTTAGCCAGGGAACATTTTGTGATGCCCAGATGTGTGCTTGTGAGCCGGCGTGAGAGTCCTCATCGAGCGTGGCAACGCGCAGGATTACGTGAGCCTGGGTATCGCGGCTTGCGATCAGATACGAGCCACAAACCGAGCAGAAGTAACGGCGCTTTCCGGGTGACGACTCATAGAAGGATAGGTTTTCTTCCCCTTTAGTCCAGCGGAAATGCTTCCCTCCAACACCGGCGGTCGAAGCGAAGGCCGCGGCGTGTACCTTGCGAGAAGTCGTGCAGTGGCAGTGGAGGATCGGCCCGTTCAAGCGGTCGATCTCATACACGACCGCCCGCACAAGCAACTACCTTTCACCATTTCCCCAATCACGCACAGAGCACCCGGCATCTAGTCCACGAGCACCTCCCGCAGCTATGCTTTTTGAGGCAGCTTTTGGCCGACCAGCCAAGGGCTCTCTGCTAATGATCTGTGAACCTTCGGGAGCGCCGCTCTCTATAAGGCGCAAGAACGTGTCTCGGTCCACGTTCTGGGCGACTAGATCCCCGAGCTTGTCTAGCTGCGCCTCGCGACGAGCGGCGAAAGGCTCGTCGGCCGGTACCCAGTCGAGACCGCACACCTCTGCGACCCGGTTTAGAAATGCGCGGCGGAAGCCGTCGGCTTCGAAGACGCCGTGCCAGGACGTGCCGAAGGTCACGCCGACCCGGCAACCCTCGACACCGCCGTTCGTGGTGAAGAGCGGTTCACCATCGAGGCGCTGGACGCGGCCGTGCCGAATCTCATACCCCGAAACCTCCGCGCCTCCGAACTGCGGAGCGTGGCCCTCGGGGCGCGCGAGTATCTTCTCCTCCCCAAAAACCGTCTCCACGGGCAGAAGACCGAGCCCCGATACCTCCTTCTCGCCGCTCTCCACGCCGTCCCTGATGCTTTTGCCCAGCATCTGGTAGCCACCGCAGATCCCCAAAGTCGGGCGGCTACGCCTCGCCCGCTCGGTGAGCGCTTCGTCGAGGCCGCGGGATCGGAGCGCCTTCAGGTCTTCGACTGTGGCCTTGGTGCCGGGGAGCACGGCGAGGTCGGCGGTGAGCATCTCGGTGGGCAACTCCGTAAAGCGCACTGAAACCCCCGGCTCGTGCGCCAGGGCGTCGAGGTCGGTGAAGTTGCTGATCCTGGGCAGCCGCACGACCGCGACCCGCAGCACGTCCCTCCCTTTGGGCGGCAAGAGATCCCGCGGCGCGTCGAGAGCGAGCGAGTCCTCCCCGTCGAGCCCAAGCCCCCGGACGTAGGGCAGCGTCCCCAAGAAGGGACGTCCGCTGAGCTCGCTCATCCGGTCGAGCCCCGGAGCGAGGACGGCCGCATCTCCTCGGAACTTGTTCACGATAAAGCCCCCGACGAGCGCCTGGTCCTCCTCATCGAGAAGTGCGAGCGTCCCGTACAGGGAAGCGAAGAGGCCGCCCCGGTCTATATCCCCGACCACGACCACGGGCAGGTTCGCCGCTCGCGCGAGGCCCATGTTCGCGATGTCGCCGTCACGAAGGTTGATCTCCGCCGGGCTCCCCGCCCCCTCACACACCACCACCTCGAACCTGTGTCGGAGGTCTTCCAGAGACTCCAGCACCACTGGTAGGAGCTCACCCTTCATCTCCTGGTAGCTACTCGCGCTCGCCATGACCCACGGCTTGCCCCGCACGATCACCTGCGTCCTCTTCTCCGCTGAGGGCTTGAGCAGGACCGGGTTCATCGCGGCCTCGGGCTCGACGCGGGCAGCGGCGGCCTGGGCGGCCTGGGCGCGCCCGATCTCCTCCCCCTCCCTCGTCACGAACGAGTTGAGCGCCATGTTCTGAGCCTTGAACGGCGCCACCCTCACCCCCTCTCGCGCGAGCCAGCGGCAGATCCCGGCGACGACCACGCTCTTGCCCGCATCCGAGTGGGTCCCGGCCACCAGCAG
>DATDKT010000209.1:0-3426 GCA_036519775.1 Rubrobacteraceae bacterium | reverse complement strand
CGTCCGGGGCTTCTCCAACGAAGCTGCCCGTAACGGGCGGGGCGGCCTTCTGCTCTTGCTGCGGGGAACCTCCATACTCCCCTCCGCTGCCACCGCATCCGGCTGTTATCCAAAGCGCCAGCACCAGTACCAACCCCATCGCCATCAGCCGAACTATGCTACGGGCAGGCATGTCCTCTTCTCCTTTTCCCACGTAGTAGTAGGTAGTGAGAGAATTTTGCCATCCTGCACAGTTAAGTGCATCTTGGGTAAGGGCTGCGTCTAGAGCTAGGAGGGCGGGTTGCCTCTATTCACCGAGCTGCCGAGAAGGAGTGTGTTCTCGGAAGCTCACAGGGGCCAGTAGGTACCTCCCAACTCCTCAATAACCCAACGCTCTAGCTGCTCTGTAATCTCCATCCATTCTTCTGGCAACTCCCCCTGCCTCGACTCTATTACCGTTAGACGCGTGCCCCCCTCTCCCGCATCAGAGGCTAATAGTCTTATCTTCTGCACCGGGGGAGGAGCCTCGACGAAAGCGCTTAGCAGCGTCCCAAAGAATCCCTTTTTTGGCACATACACTCGAGAGAACAGCGAGGTGGTCTCAGTGCGCTTGCTTAGAGAGACATGAAACCCCTCAAGCCACATGTAGGTCTCTGCTCTGTCGAGGACCTCTCTGAGGGAACGTTCCACCAAAAAGTCCATGTGCCTCTCAGTCGTAGCGGTGCACCGATTTTACGTATTTAGACACTATACTTTGCCATGGTCTTTGGGTAGCAAAAGCCCCTGGAGATAGGCACTTGACTGGGGCTGCAAGGCTGATTCAGGCGGCAATGTCGAGTTCGGCGATACTTTTGAATTAATTAGGGACGCGCAGCACGAGCACGGCGATGTCATCCCGAGGGTCATCCTCCTGGAAGCCCAGGGCGGCGGCCTCTATGCGACCAGCGACGAGTGAGGCGCCAAGATCGACGCTGGAGCGGAGGAGGGTCACGAGCCGCTCCTCACCAAAAAAGACGCCATCGGGGGAGCGTGCTTCGAGCACGCCATCGGTATAGAACACCAGAGCGTCGCCGGGCGCTAGCCGCGTCTCCTCTTCGATGAAGCTCGCATTGTCGAACACGCCTATTGCGTAACCGGGATACCCGCTCTTATGGATGCTCCCGTCGGCCCTAAGCAGAAATGGTGGCGCGTGGCCACCGCGGCAGACGGTGACCTTGACCCCACACTCAGTATTTCCTTCGTTCATTTCTAGTTTCGCATAGGCTACCGTGCAGAACTTATAGTCGTCGTGCTCGCGCCTCTGGCGCAGCATGGCCTCGTTTAGGCCGGTCAGCACGGCTGAGGGGTGTGACTCGCGCGTGGCCAGCGTGCGGATGGTGTAGCGGGCCAAAGCGAGTACAGCCGCAGCCTCGGCACCCTTGCCCGATACATCACCGACCACAACACCCCACGAGGAGGAAGGATCAGAGGAACCGTTCTGGTTTACCATACTTGTCTCGAAGAGGTCGTAGAAGTCGCCGCCGACGTCCCCCTCACCGGCGGAGAAGTAGCGCAAGCCCACCTCCACTCCTGGCACTTCGGGCAGCCGTGAGGGCAGGAGACCCGCCTGGAGGGTACGAGCAACCTCAATGCGGCCCCTGTATAGACGCGCATTGTCCACCGCGAGCGCTGCGCGGCGGGCAAGTTCTTCGGCCAGCTCAAGCTCGACCCGCCCGTAGCGCCTCCCCGATTCCGCCGAAACCAGCGAGATCGCTCCCAGCGTCCGCCCACGTGTGACCAGCGGCACGATCATGTAGGACTTGAAGCCCAGCCTCCGCAGGATCTCGCGGTGCTCAGCACCGTGGGCGGCTTCCTCGAAAAGCGCTTCGGGAATCTCGGGGACCAGCTCCGAGTGCCCGGTGCGCAATACCTGCGCTACCCCGCGCGGCGCATCCGGATCTGGTGGGTAACGTTCCTCTAACTCGTGCGCCAGCGCGATCTTCTCGGGGTCTTGGTGAGTCATCGCGAGTCGATCGAGCGAGCCGTCTTCTTCGAGTACGTCTATAACACACCAGTCGGCGAGGTAAGGCACCGCAAGGTTCGCCACGCTGGCAAGGGTAGTCGGGTAATCGAGCGAGGAGGAGAGCGTCGTGCTTGCCTTGGCCAAGAAGCGCTGTGCCTCCTCTATCCGTTTGCGCTTGGTGATGTCGCGAGCGATGGTCGAAGCCCCCACAACGTTGCCGCTAGAGTCTATTATCGGAGAGACGGTTAAGGAGACGTCGATCCGCTCGCCCTCTTTCGTTAGACGAACGGTTTCGTAGTGATTTACGGACGATCCGCGCCGTACTTTTTCGAGGATGCCTGGTATCTCGTTGTAACGATCGGGCGGGGCTAGCACAGAGATCGGCTTGCCCACGATCTCTTCCGTAGAGTAGCCGTATATCTGTTGGGCCCCCTTGTTCCAACTCGTTATGATGCCATCGAGGGTCTTGCCGATAATGGCATCATCGGACGACGCCACTATTGCCGCCAGCCGAGAGCTTACCTGCTCGGCTCGCTTGCGCTCGGTGATGTCGTGAGCTACGACACATAGAGTTTCCCTGTTTTTGCGAAGGATGGTACTCGCGCTGACCTCGACGTCCACGAGCGAGCCATCCTTGCGGCGGTACTTCCTCTCGCCCACGAAAGGGTTTTGTTGTTCCATGATACGCCGGATGTTCGTATCGATGCTCTTCGGGTCGGCAGCGATGATGTCGTAGAGCGTCATGCTTCTAAGCTCTTCGTCTGTGTAGCCGAGCGTCTCCTGGAACGTGTGGTTAGACTCCATGATGCGTAGGGTTTCGACTTCCACAAGGAAGATGTTCTCCATAGCTTGCTCCATCGCCGTCTGGTAGAGCAGCTCGCTTTCCCTGACCGCCCCCTCATTCTTCTTGCGCTCGGTTATGTCGCGTACCACCAGCGCGGCACCCGTGATTCTCCCGTCCACGATGATGGGTCCAAGGGAACAAGACACATCTATCGGCGAGCCGTCTCTGCGGAAGAATACATCTTCGTGGTCGCGCAGAGTTTGAGCCGACTCGAATACTCTTACTAGGGGACACTCTGATATAGGGTATGCTCGTCCATCCGGGTGGTGGTGATGCATCCTGTCGTGGAGCACCTCTCCGAGGAGCTCTTCCTGTCTCCAGCCGAAGGTCTGCTCTGCCGCGGGGTTCATGAACGTCACCCGCCCCTCGGTGTCCCATAGGAACAGCGAATCGACGGCATTGTCCGTTATGGTTCTGGTGAGGTCGAGCTGGTACTGCAGCGCCTCCTGCGTCCGCTTGTGCTCGGTTACGTCGTCCAGCACCCCGAGGAAGTTGGCTAGATTCCCCTCTTCGTCGTGCATGGGCGAGATGGAGAGCTCGTTCCAGAAGAGGGTGCCATCCTTCTTGTAGTTGCGTAAGAGCACCTTGCACTCGCGCCCCT
>DATDKT010000208.1:0-4463 GCA_036519775.1 Rubrobacteraceae bacterium | reverse complement strand
CGAGATCGACCTGGTGCTCCAGATAATCCTTGAGAAACTCCAGTACCCTACCCGGACCGCTTCTGATGAACATCTCGGCGACCTCCGGGCGGCGAACGGCTTCTCCGACCATGAGCTGCAGCATCCGGGCGTCGAACTGCTCGAAGGCGAAGTAGGCTCGACCGAGCCTCGGCAATACTGTCTCGGGGGGGAGGTCCATTATCGGAGCAAGATCCGCCACCGCACGCAAGAGGGGCACCTGCGAACTCAGAACCTCACGAAAGAGAGCCTCCTTGTCCGGGAAGTACCAGTAGATCAGGGCCGGAGACTGCAACCCCGCAGCCCCCGCGATGCTCTTGATCGTCGCCCCCTTAAAGCCCTTGGCCGCGAATTCCTCGAACGCCGCCTTCAAAATCTGCTCCCGACGGTTCGGTTCTTGTCGGCGCTGCTCGACCAAGATAGCTCCTTGATTGACCATTCAATAAACAGTATATACGGTCCTGAGTGTGCAGGCAAGAGCGTTTTCGGGCGTGGGTCGTATACTGGATGAAATGGGGTATCCGTACGACGGCCTGGATCTGCGAAAACACCCGGAGGCGTATCGTATCGGGCGTGGCGAGCAGGGTGTCTTCCACGCCGAGCCCTACAAGAGCGAGCTCCTGCCGCTGTGGAGATTCAAAAACGTCGAGTCGGCGGAGGAGTCGGCCAACGCCATCTACGGGCGCTTCCTCGATTACAAGGCCGAAGGCGACTTCGTCGGGATGGATGTGGCCAGGAAGTATCTCCAGATGGGGTACACCCGGTCGAGGCGCTATGCGAGGTACAAAGGAGGGAACAAGAAGGCGCCTCTGGAGGAGCCAGATTCCGGAAAGAGCCGGGCGGCGAAGATCTTCTACGAGAAGTGGCGTGCGGCCGCCGAGGACGAGGAGTACCTACTGCTCAAAGAAGAGCACCGGCGCAGCGGCTCGTAGAACGGTATCATCCGTGCATGAACGACCGTGACCTAATCCTGCTAGAGAGCGCCATGACGGCCATCGACGAAGCCACCTCCGCCGTCGCCCGCGAGGTTGAGCGCGACCGGCTCAGCGAGTCTTCCCTCGCGCGCCTCTCCACCGTCGAGGCCGAGCTCAGGCGCAGCCGCCTCGCGTTGGAGAAGATCGTCCAGGAAGAGGCGTGCTAGAAGTCAGGGCGCTAACTGCTAGATAGCGCACTCTTTGGTGGTGACGGGGTTCCGGCGCTCCTGGGCGAGCTCCACGGTTTGCTGGACGAGGGTGGAGGGGACGCCGTAGCCGGCGTTGTCGGAGTCGGCGCGGCTGGCGAAGACGGTGGCGACGACGGCTCCTTCTTCGTTTACGGCCGGGCCTCCGGAGTTACCGGGGCGGACGAAGCCCTTGAAGCTCGTTATGGTACGCTCCACGGGACCCCGATTGTAGGCATCGTTGGAGATCACACGCGTTGTGTCGGCCACGCGCCCGGCCCTGATGTCTAACGGCCCGTTCTCTGGGAAGCCCAGGATAGCTACAGGTTCGTTGTCCCGGGGTTCGGCCAGAGAGAGCGGCGACAGCCTGAGGTTGCTGACCCGCAACGCAGCGATATCGTTCTTCTCGTCGAAGACGACGACTCTGGCGGGTAGGGGGATGCTGGTTCCTTCAGGCTGGACGTGGGTCACCACCTCTCCGGCGACGACGTGGGCGTTAGTTACGACGATATCGGGGGCGGCGATCCAGCCAGTGCCCTCGATGCCCATACCGCAGGCGACCCCGGTTACCCGCACCAAGCGCGAGACTGCTGCCTGCACCTCCGGGTCCCTCACGATGCCGGCGTCCGGGTCCGCTACGTTGGCTTCGGGGCCCTGGAAGCGGGGGATGGGGTCCAGCCTGCTGACGGCCTGCGCGAGGAGCCTCGAGGGCATCCTCTCGTTCAGGGCCGTAAGCACCCCGGACTCCTGCATGGCCGGGTGCAGGGACGCGAACAGCGGGGCCCCCAGAGCAAAGGTAGCTGCTACCCAGACGAGGGTGAGGGAGAGCGTGGCGCCCAGGATTGCCCCACCGATGCGGTCCAGCGCCTCGGAGGTTGTGTCCGCGATCTTCTCGCCCAGGTAGCCGCCGGCCGCGCGGGCTAGAACGTCCCCGAGCACGGCGAACGCCACTATGCTGACGAGCGTGATAATAGAGCCAAAGACAAGGTCGTTGTCGCTCCGATCCAGCACCGCCGGGACGAGCCTCGACCCCAAGACAGCACCCAGCACTACCCCCACCAGCGAGAGGGCGCCCGCCAGAAAACCGGTGCGGGCGCCCCGCCAGGAGAGAAAGAGAACGAACAGCACGATAAAAACGTCCAGGAAGTTCACGCCCCGAATTCTATCGCCCCATGAAGGCTTTTTAACGGCGCGTTTGTATAATCTCTTCGACGGCGAAGAGGAGAAAATCTTTGAGAGCCAGGGAGTTCATACCCGACGTAGAGAAGGTTTTGAGGAGCAGGGACGAGCCTGGGTACCGGCTCGCACAGGCTTACGGCGCCCTCGTCGGCGGCCTGATCCGTGACTGGGAGGAGGCCACCGCGCTCCCCCAGAGGCTGCGGGCCGCGCTCTCGGAGGAGACCCCGGCCGCCGTCCTCGACCTCGTCCGCGTCTCTAGAGCAACCGACGGGACGCGCAAGTACCTCTTCAAGACACACGACGCTCACTTCATAGAGACGGTCATGATCCCCGAGCGAGACAGGCGGACGGTCTGCATCTCGACCCAGGTGGGCTGCCCGATGGCCTGTTCCTTCTGTGCGACGGGCCTCCTCGGTATCAAGCGCAACCTCAAGGCCCGTGAGATCTCCGAACAGGTCTTCGTCACCGCCCGAGACGTCGCCCCCGAGCGCATCACCAACGTGGTAATCATGGGGATGGGCGAGCCGATGCTGAACTACAAAGAGCTCATGCTCGCGCTCAGGGTCCTGAACGACGCAAAGGGGTTCGGCCTGGCGGCGCGGCATATCGCCGTCTCTACCAGCGGGCTGGTGGAGAAGATCCGGCGCTTCGCCGACGAGCCGGAGCAGTTCCACCTGGCCATCTCCCTGCACACCCCGTTCGAGGAAGAACGCAAGGAACTCATGCCGGTCGCCTCCCGACACACCATCCCCGAGCTCATGAACGCCGCCCGCTACTACGTCGAAAAAACCCGTCGCAAGCTCTTCTTCGAGTACACCCTCCTCGCCGGCGTGAACGATCAGCCGCGCCACGTCGAAGCCCTCAGCGACCTTCTCGACCATCCGCTCTACCACCTAAACCTCCTCCGCTTCAACTGGACCGACACTGGCTTCGCCGCAACACCGAAGCGCGAGGCGAAAGAGTTCTTGCGATACGCGCGGGAGCTCGGTCTTTCGGCGACCTTGAGACCCAGCCGCGGAGAGGACATAGACGCTGCCTGTGGCCAGCTCGCCGCCAAAGACCTGCGGCCGCCGCGCGCGAGCATTCCTTTGGCCCCGGCCTAGAAGGAGCCCTTGAAGGCCGAACCGGAGAAGAGGCTCGACCCGCAGGCGAAGCTGTTGTGGCGCCTGACGGGGGCGTTGCAGGCGCTCCCGATTCTCCTGGGAGGTGCGTTCGGGAGCTACGTGCTCTTTCCGAGGGCGCCGCTCTATCTAGCGGTCTCGCCGGTGCTCGTGGCTGTGGTGCTGGCGGTTCTGCTCGTCTTGTTTTTGCCGCCGCTTTTGTGGTGGCGGTGGCGCTACGAGATACGGCCTTTAGAGGTGGATCTGCAACGGGGACTTATACGTATCACGCGGACGCTGGTGCCGATGGCGCGGGTGCAGCACGTGGATACCCGGCGGGGCCCACTTCAGCGCCGTTTGGGGCTCTCTACGGTCGTCTTCTACACGGCGGCGGGTCCGAACGAGATCCCGCAGCTAGCCGAGAAAACCGCCGCGGAGGTGCGCGACCGGATCGCCGAGCTGACCGTGATCGCGGATGAGCTCTAGCATGCCGGTAGAGTCTACTGAGCGGCACCTCCACCCGGTCGGGATGCTGCTCGAGGCGCTCGCCACGGTGCGCCGCTGGTTCGGGCTGGCGGCATTCCCAGGCGTGGCCGCGCTGGTCAATGGCCAGTTCGGCATGCGAACGCTGCTGCTGATTCTTCTGGGCGTCGTACTGATCGCCGTGTTTAGCGTGGTCTGGGGCATGCTGTCGTGGCGGGCGACTACTTACCGGGTCTCGGGCGGAGCGTTTCACCTGAAGCAGGGGGTGCTCCAAAAGAGCGAGCGGTCGCTGCCGCTGGAACGCATTCAGAGCGTGGATACTGTGCAGGGCGTCGTGCAACGCGTCTTCGGGGTGCTGGGAGTTCGCATCGAGGCGGCGGGGGGCGGGGGAGAGCCGGAGATCTCGCTCTCCGCCCTCTCCTGTCCCGCCGCCATCGCCCTGCGCGAGGAGCTTACGAGTAGTATGTACCGGGACTCTACCGAAGTCCCCGAAGAGCCAGCAGTACTGCGGAGGCTCACAGTTC
>DATDKT010000207.1:0-3220 GCA_036519775.1 Rubrobacteraceae bacterium | reverse complement strand
TGGTCGTCGGGGAAGGCGCTTATGCCAAGCAGCGTCGTCACGACGGGTATGCCCGTCCTCTCCGCGAGCAGCCTGAGCTCCATCTCGGCGCCCCCCAGCGTGACGCCGTGTCCGGCCAGGATCAGGGGCCGCTTCGCGTTCCGCAGGAGCATCGCGGCCCGCTCCAGCCCTGGCGACTCGACAGGAGGCAGCGCCTCTCGCAGACGACGGTAGCCGTTATCACCCGTGGCCGCGAGCTGCACGTCTTTGGGGACGTCCACCAGGACGGGACCGGGTCTGCCGGAGCGGGCGATCTCGAAGGCCCGCCGCATCGTCGGGTAGAGCTCGTCCGGGTCTTCGACCAGGAAGGAGTGCTTGGTAAACGGCAGCGTCATGCCCATCACGTTCGTCTCCTGGAAGGAGTCCTTGCCCATCGCCGGCCGGCCAACCTGGCCAGTGATCGCCACCAGCGGCACGGAGTCCATCTGGGCCGTGGCCATCCCCGTTACCAGGTTGGTCGCCCCAGGCCCGCTCGTCGCCACGCACACCCCGACCGCGCCAGTCGCCCTGGCATAGCCGTCTGCCGCGTGGGCTGCGGCCTGTTCGTGGCGGGTGAGGATGTGTTTCAGCGGGTAATCGGGGAGGGCGTGGTAGAAAGGCATGATCGCGCCCCCAGGGTATCCAAAGAGGTACTCGACCCCTTCGTCGAGTAGCGCCTCGCACATGGCCTCGCTACCCGTACGCGGTTTGTATTCGATGTTGAACGCTGTGTTTTCCACGGTTTACCCCGTTCTGAATAATGGATCTTGCCCCAACCCTGCCGAAGAACGGGATAAGTCCGTCTTGCGGCTCTAGGCGGACCGGAGAACGCCGTCCCGGCCCGCCAGGCTAATTAGTCGTAGGGCAGACGGTACGGCGACCGTGGATACTCGCGGGTGAATGGGCGGAGTGAGCAGGCGCGAGATCTTGAGCATCAAGCCCGAGATCCTCTTCCTTCGCGCCGTTTCCGAAACCTCGCTCAACATTCCTCACTCGCTCGCCCACAAGTGGAGTGAAGGGTTACACAATGGTAGAGGGTTGTCAAGGTGCACATAGCTCCGAACTTGCTCGGATAGCAGAAAAGGTGGCCGAGCACACTGTCGACCTCACCAATGCCCTGGCGGCGCAGCTCGCCATCATCCGCTTAGAGCACGGGCACGGGACTCAGGGCGGAGACTTCTTCTGGGGGCTCGACGCGGGCCCCTGCGAGGTCAACGTCGAGCGCCCAGGAATCTGCCACGACACCGCGCGCCTCGAATGTTGCTTTCATCGCTGAGGCTATCTCCCTGGCTCTGGTCTCGGGTGCAAAGGCGAGGACGGTAGGGCCTGAGCCAGAGAGGCAGGCGCCGTGGGCGCCGGTCTTTAGCGCGATCTCTATAACGTCCTCCAGTCCTGGGATGAGGTGGGAGCGGTAGGGTTGGTGGAGCCTGTCCTGCATGGCGATGCGCAGGAGGTGGTACTCGCCCGTCGCAAGGGCCCCCAGCAGTAGACCGGAGCGGCCGACGTTGAAGGCGGCATCGCGGTGGGGGACCGAGTCAGGGAGCGCGCGGCGGGCTGCCGTGGTCGAGACGGCGAAGTCGGGGACGGCGACGACAACCTTGAGGTCCTTCGGTTCGAGGCGTACGGCGCTCACGCCGGCGGGGGTGAGGGTCCCGATCACGAGCCCTCCGAGGAGGGCTGGGGCCGCGTTGTCGGGGTGGCCGTCGAGCTCGCAGACGATGTTGAGCAGGTCGGGGGCGGCGATCTGACCCCCGAATAGGTCGTTGGCGGCGACGGCCCCGCCGACGAGCGCGGCAGCACTCCCGCCCAAACCCCGCGTCGGCGGGATAGAGTTCTCCTGCACGAGACGGAACTGGGTGTCTGACTCGCCGACGAGCTCGGCCACAAAGCGGGCCGCCCTGTAGGCAGGGTGCTCGGGCCCGCGCGGGATGAGGTCGGCACCCGTGCCTCGTATATCTATCTCGGGATGGGGCGATCTGTCCAACCCGATCCTCATGCTCAAGGTGAGCGCGAGCCCCACCGCGTCGTAACCTGGTCCCAGGTTCGCCGACGTGGCGGGGACGCGGACGGAGATCACCCCGCCTACCTCTCCATTCGTCCGGCGACGGCCTCGAACGTCGCGGGGACGGGGTCAGGGAGTTGCACGCGACCAAGGATCACATCAGGGTCCTTGAGCCCGTGCCCGGTCAGAACACTCACGACCGTGCCTTCGGGCCCCCTGCCTTCTGAGGCGAGCTTCAAGAGTCCTGCTATGCCGGCGGCCGAGGCTGGCTCGCAGAAGACACCCTCCTTGCGGGCCAGCATCTCCTGGGCGGCTAGGATCTCCCCGTCCGTAACGCTCTCTATGAGGCCCCCAGACTCGCGCGCGGCTGAGAGTGCTCCCTCCTTGCTCGCGGGTGAACCTATCCTGATGGCGCTCGCAACCGTCTCGGGACTCTCGAAGTCGTGTCCCGCTACCAGCGGGGAGGCGCCTTCGGCCTGGAAGCCGAGCATGCGGGGGGCCGAGCCAGCGTGCCCCGCTTCGCGCCACTCACAGAAGCCTTTCCAGTACGAGGTTATGTTGCCGGCGTTCCCTACAGGCAGGGCCACCGCGTCGGGCGGAGCTCCGAGGGCTTCCGCGACCTCGAAGGCCGCGGTCTTCTGGCCCTCTATGCGGTCGGGGTTCACCGAGTTGACCAGGGTGACGTCGCCGAGCTCCTCGGCGATCCTCTTCGAGAGCTTAAGAGCCGCGTCGAAGTTGCCCTCGATCTGGACTATCCGCGCCCCGTGCGCGAGGACCTGTACAGCCTTGCCCAACGCGATCTTGCCGGCTGGCACGACGACGAAGCACTCCATGCCCGCACGCGCCGCGTAGGCCGCGGCCGAGGCCGCTGTGTTGCCAGTCGAGGCGCAGACGCAGGCGCGGCTCCCTGTTGCGGAAGCCCTGCTCATGGCCACCGTCATGCCGCGGTCCTTGAACGAGGCCGTCGGGTTCATGCCCTCGAACTTCAGGAACAGGCGGGCGCCGACGCGATCCGAGATCCTCGTGGCCTCGATCAGGGGCGTCTCGCCCTCGCCTATAGTGGCTATGGCATCGTCGGGTACCTCGGGTAGCCACCCGCGGTACTTCCCGATAACACCCTGTCTCGACACCCGCGCCTGAACATTCAAGACAAACCTAGCCTTTCGTTCGAAATCGGGCCGGTTCGATTTTACGGACCCG
>DATDKT010000206.1:0-13476 GCA_036519775.1 Rubrobacteraceae bacterium | reverse complement strand
TGTCCGAAAAGTCTCGGAGACGCTCCCAGCAGAGCCTAACGGGCCGCCAGGGAGTGGCTTTTCGGTCCATTTTGCGCTCCGTATAGCGGCCAAATCCTCGCTCGGACTGTTGCTCGTACCCTTTTCGGACAGTCTCAGAAGAGATATTCTCGGAAACCGGGCTTCCGGTGTTACGTGTTCCCGGATACCCAACAGTACGACCATAGCAACCTACCGCGTGATTATCAAACCAAGTGAACGACTGGCCCGGTCCGGTACCTCTTGGACCGGGCGTAGAGGGCTTGATCGGGATTATCCACAGCGTGAATGCTTATGCAGTATCCTGGTCGGGCCCGGAGAGCGGCGCGGGGTGTGGTGAGAGCCTAGGAGATCGATCCCTTGAGGACGCTTCCCGCGCGGAAGGCGGGGACCTTACGAGCCGGGATGTGGACCGTCTCCACGGGGTTTTGGGGGTTCACGCCCTCGCGGGCAGCACCCTCACGGGCGTAGAACTTCCCGAAGCCCGTGATCTGGACCTCCTCATCGTGCTTTAGGGCCGAGATTATCACGTCCTCGACCGCCTCGAAGTAGCGCTGGGCCTCGCTCTTGGAGCCGCCGGCCTCTTCGGCCACCCGCTCAATGAACTCTGTCTTGTGCACGAACGTTATCCTCTCTCCCCCCTCGTAGGCCCCCTCTTCTGGTTTTCCAACTTCTTACATAGTATGTCCCGAGAGAGCTGGCGTATACCTCAACCAGTACTGGTTTTTTTCTGATACACAACATAAAGGATTTGATGAGAGAAGAGGTACTAGCTGTAGGTTGCTAAAGAAGGTGTGTCAACGATAGGAAGGCCCGGGTTTCCTCTATTCACCGAGATGCCGAGAAGGAGTGTTCTCGGAAACCTGTATGCGACCGGGCGCAACCTTATGCGTTAGGACCGGGGCGCAGGGGCGTAGGTGGGCTCCTCGGCGCGTCGCGGATCACACACCTTGCTACACAATTGGATAGGTATGCAGAAACTCCGGTTCGCTACTGTCGTAGGGTAGCAGCGGCCTCCGGCTCCTCCGCGAGGATCTCATGACCTCCTCGACCCGCCGCTTGTGGGCCTCGTCGAGCACCGTGCGATTATCCCCTCGATCCTGACCGCCACCTCCCAGCCGATCCGCTTCTGCTCCTCGGTGGCCCGGCTCCTCCAAGCGGGGGGAGAGTAGTCGCGGTGCCACCCCGATTACGTTCCACAAGGCGTACCGCACGCCGTCGATGCCCTCCTCGGCGCGATGAGGGCGAAATCTGAATGTCGCTCGGGAACGGACAAAGGATCCTGTGCCCGGTGTTCACCGAATGCGAACGTCTTAGTCCGTGCCTCGGACGAGCCTCGCCCCGATCGTGTTGAACTCATCGTCCACAACCCACTCGAAGGTGTTCCCCAGCTCGTCATTCGCCAGGCTTCGGAACCTACCCTCTTCGTCTAGGTATTCTGCCTCCACCGGCAGGTCGGCGACGTCGCCTACCGCCTCCTCGCCAGCGATTTCCCCGTTTCGGTTATAGGTAGTCTCGAAGATCCGACCGGAGTCGTCCACCCTGCGCCGCGTTGTCCAGCCTACCTCGTCGGTCGTCCCGCCAAGCGCACCGTGCGCCGCGCCGGTATCCTCCTTGGCTCGATCCGCGGGCCGCCCGCTTAGCCTCTTGACCAACTCGCTCTCCGTACCCCTCTCGCGCGCGTCCTCGACCGCGATCCGAAGCGCTACCTCGGTAATCTCGGAGTTGGAAGAGCGAATGCCCTCCTCTAGCTGAAGCTCTAGCCGGAGCTTGTCCAGCTCCCTGCCGACCTGTTTGGAGAGGTTGAACGTAGTACCGACCCGCTCCGGCTGCTCCTCCCAGAAGATCGTCCTTTCGTCGTCGGAAGCGGACGCGGCGGTTCTTCGGTCGGCGCTGCGTGACCCGGTAGACCACGAGGAAGCTCGCTCATCGCTGGAAAATCCGGAGCCCTCGCCCAGGATGGTTCCCATAAGATCTTCCGGCACTCTTCTCCTCTTGCTCATGACTCGGCTCACCCCCCTTTCGCGAGCCGCTCCACCAGGAGGGCGTAGTCGGCGGCCCCGTTGCTCTTTTTCGCATACTCGAAG
Source organism: Rubrobacteraceae bacterium (assembly GCA_036519775.1). GTDB lineage: Bacteria > Actinomycetota > Rubrobacteria > Rubrobacterales > Rubrobacteraceae > Rubrobacter_F. The sequence continues at coordinate 11,371 of DATDKT010000206.1, read as the reverse complement.
ATATGCTGACCGAAGCCCGGCGCTTCCGAGAGCTTCGTATTGTAGCGCACAGGCGGCCAGAGGGAACCGGAGAAGTAGCGCTTCAACTGCTCCAGGATCTCGGCGCTTTTCTTCACCCGTGCATCGTAGAAGGTAGGGATTATGCCCTGTATACGCAGGCCATCTCGGTAGCGCTGAACCTGCTCGACACGGCCCAGGAAGTCGCCTATCCCCTGCAGTGCCAGAACCTCCATCGAGACCGGGAGCAGGAGTTCATCGGCGTAGAAGAGGCAATTGACGTTGAGAACGTCCCACGAGGGCGCTGTGTCCAGCAGCACGAAATCGTATCCTTGGAGGTCCATTAGAGTCTCACTCAACACCAACTCGGAGCGCATATCCCTCCGAGAGATCAGACGCTTCACGCCGGAGAGCGCCCTTCCGCCGGCGATTACGAATAGGTTCTCGCGAGCTTCTATTTGCACCTCTTTGAGGCTGGCGTCGCCCTGCACGAGCTCCGCCAACCCCTCGCCTGCCTGCACTCCCAGGCTCTTCGTGACGTGCCCCTGACTGTCGAGGTCGAGGAGGAGGGTTCGGTAGCCTCTCAGGGCCAGTCCCGCGCCTACGTTTACGCAGGACGTGGTCTTTGCAACCCCGCCCTTCGCGTTGATAAACGCTATCTTTCTCAACCACTCCCCGCACGTTCGCTCGTCTCTAGGTGACAATTGTACAGCCAAGCGCTAGCCTAAGGAAGGCTGCTCTTGGGACCAGGCCTCTACGGTACTTGCTCCCAACGTCAGCGCGAAGCGCTTCTGGGATTGCTTCGCATCCGTGGACAGGTAGAGACTTGGCGAAGACCGTCCACGGAGAGGAGAAGAGGTGCCGAGAACCAGACTACCATACCCGCTGGAGTTCCGCCGAGAGGCCGTCTGGCTCGTCCACTCCTCCGGGAGGCCGATCTTGGAGGCCGCTCGGGAACTCGGAGTGTCGGCCGAGTCCTTGAGGAAGTGGGTCGAGCAGACCGAGATCGACGCTGGAAAAGACGTCTAACGAAAAGCGGCGGCCTTCTTCGCCAGGGAGGACGGGATCCGGTGAACCTATTTAGGTTCATCGACGCGGAGAGGGCCTATCTACTCGTGTCGCTGCCGTGCCGCATGCTCGGGGTCTCCCGGAGCGGCTACTACGCCTGGCGCGAGAGGCCGCCATCGAGGAGGAGCCGAGAGGACGCGGCCCTTGCGGAGAGGATTGCAGAGATCCACCTAAGGAGTCGCGAGACCTATGGCTACCCGCGCGTACACGCCGAACTGCGTGCCCTCGGGGTCCGGTGTGGACAAGGCGGGTGGCGAGGCTGATGCGAGAGGCTGGCTTACGGGGCTGCCTGCGGGGTAAAAAGAGATGCACCACCCGCCAGGACCGGAGCTCGCGCTGGACCGTGCTCCTGACCTCCTGGGGACTCGCGCCGCTCTCCCGGGCCGCACGGAGTATCTCGCGGAGCCGCTCCAATTCGGAGACGGTACGCTCGGGACCTTGCAGGAGCTTGATGGTGTCCACCGCGAAGTCGTATGTACCAGCGAGGATGCGGCCCGTCGCTCATCCATGCACCCTGGCCTTCGACTCCGCTCTACCGGACAAACCCGCCGGATGTCAGCTGGACGAAGACGACCTCTGAGGGGTATCTGGGGCTGCGTAGACGTACCGAGTAGCCGCGCAGTGTAGGATAGAAAATGCTGCATCCGGATGCAGGACCAGATTCGCCCTTCTAGATATTGTGGTTATCCGGTAACGGACTTTACAACGCTTCTCGACCGAGCATAGAATTCCGAGAAAGAAAGCAAGGAGGTCCTTCTCGTGGCTGAGGTAAGGAGCATTAACAGGCTCGCATTCCTCGAAGACCAACATATGTGGCGCCTACTCTTGGCGCGGCTGCATCCGGATATTGGGGGGGACCACGAACTGTTTCTGTTTGCCTGCGCCGCGAAGGAGGAAGCGTGTGGAGGAGGACGCCTCGGGAGAAAGCCTGTCCGCGAGGGTGGCGAGCGGAGGGCGGACCACGCTACGGAGCCGTTCCTCCGAACGTGGCAAGACGCGATGGACTGTTGGGCTATACGCAACCGCGAGGCCTTAAGAATTTTGTAGCTTTTACAATTCTATCTTTTCATCTTGCCCTTGACCTTGTCCATAATCGCTCCTTAAGTTATTACCCGCAGCTGGTTCGAGGAGCAGCTGCGGTATGAGCAGGACTCGCAGGATCGTCACTAGATTCGAAGTCCCACCCCTATGTTTCTGCTTCTCCTGTCTCGCCTCCTATCTCGTGTGTTGCCCTTAGCATATACAGAGCGGCGGTCATAAGTACTGGCCCCATATTTAGCACGCAAATATCTTGGTGTACGTAGCCGATAGGACTCCCCACGATGCCTCTACGAGAAGACCATAGCCGACTGCCATGCTCTATGGGTCCAAGAATTATGAAGACCGCTGTAAGACGGAAAGAAGGCCAAAATTGTTACACCCTGGCCATTGTCGGAAACCGAACTTCTCATCTTGCCTTAAAGGGATGCGAGGGTATGTTAGTTGTCCGCAGCCGCAAGGGTAGCGCTGCTCGACCGCGCTGCCGCAGGCGTCGCCTACTTTCGCGGAGCCGTCTGTTGCCGCCCCTTACGGAGGACCTTTGGAGCTCAAGCTTCTTCGGTATCGTGATCCGGTCTCCGGAGCCTCTGCACGAAGACCACGAGCCCTTGAGGGTCTTACTGGCCTTGCTGCTGTTGCGTGCTCTGGATCACTTGCCACACCAGATCCCCTGCTTGCCGCTGCATTTTTATAGCGTCGCTCCGCTGTGGGTAGTTGAGCTCTAGCATATTTTGCACCTTCCTAATATTGGCCAGGGCATTCGCCAGGTTCTGCACAGGGCTCTGTTGTTGCTGTTGCCCTTGCTGCTGCTGACCGCCTTCTGTCATCAAATCTCCTATCTATCTGCCGCGTTCCCTCTGACTCCAAGCGGGACGCGTTGCGTATTCCGCCCTAACCGCTTCTTTCTGTACCCGGTACTTGCGAAAATTAGACACGGGTTCTCCTCTGTACCGTGGTCCTGCGCGGATGCGCCACGTTTGCCGGCGAAGCGTCGGAGATCGGCTTCGTTGGCGCCGCTGCTCCTTGGCGCGGATCCGAATTTGCAGACTTTCCCAAGCTGTGGTTTCGCGCCCTGTTGGCTGAGGATAGTGCGGAGTGGGTAGAAACTAGAAGGAAGCGAGATAAGCGGTGAGCGTGCGCCCCCAGTGGGCAAGCGGGCACGGAACACCGGAGTGCTCTTGTAGCGAACAAGGGTCTAAACGGGGACCTATACTAGGTGCTCGAGGTTTCTAAAAGGGAGGCAGGGTATGAGCATACGCGATCAGGAGCGGCGGCAACGGCAAGCCGAGCGCAGGATAAACGAACGCATGCGCAGGGCCGATAGAGAAGTCGGGCAAAAGATCGCGGCGCGGGCACACGAAGCCTCACTCAGGTCCGAAGAGGTTAAGAGGAGGATCGAGAGAGGTGACGTCGAGCCACGCCCCCTGCCCGGCATGAGGGAAGACTCGAAGCCCTCCATGGAGTCGATGCCCTCCATGGAGTCGATGCCCTCCATGAAATCTATTGAGTCGGCCGATTATGCAAGCGAGGTAAGCGCACAGGCACAACAAGCGGCGGAGGCAGGGGAAGTCATGATGAAGGACATGCCCCTGGAGGGGACCGGCATGGATCCCGAGGCCGCGCACGAGGACCTCGCGCAGAGGGTAACCGAAGAGACGGGTTCTGGGGGAGACCCGCACCAGCACGCCGAGCGTAAGGCAGACGAGATAGCGAAGCAGATAACCGAGGATACAGGAGCAGGCGGGGACATGCAGGTGCACGCCGAGCGCAAGGTGGAGCAGATGGGAAGCGAGATGTTCCAAGACTGAAGGCGTCCTCTAGCCCACGACGCCTTCTTTCGAGGCCCTCGTGTCCGAGTTTTGCGAGGAGGCGCGCTGCCGGAGACTCGGGGTTGGGAAACGGTGCCTCCTTCCGTATAACCGGATCTAAGCAAACCGAGGCCCGCCTGAGAGCAAAAGAGACGGCGAGAGAGAGGAGGAGCGTCCGTGAACAAGACGAAGTTCATCGAGAGGATAGCCGAGGAGGCCGACGTCCCCAAGAGCGAGGCGCAGCGCTACTTCGAGGCGGTCGAGAACGTGATCACCTCGGCCCTCAAGGAAGATCAGGAGGTCCAGATAACGGGCTTCGGCAAGTTTTACGCCAGGGAGCAGAAGGCTCGCGAGGGCGTCAATCCCCAAACCGGGGAGAAGATGCATATTGCGGCCCGCAAGGTCCCCGCCTTCAGCGCGGGCAACGGTCTCAAAGAATCGATCTAGAAACCTATCATTTCGCCCCGGGTGTGTGCCCCGGGGCCTTCGGCCTCGTTCTGAGGTGCGCTGGACGACTCTCCAGGAGGGCCATTTAGCGGCGACCCGCCCTAACAAATTCTTGCTCATGTTCCGGTTTCGTGGCGCGACGGGACCGTGGTCTCGTACCGTAAGCGGCGGGACCGGCCTCTATTTATCCCCTCCCGCCGCCTCTATATGTATGCCCATCCGTAACGGACCGTCAGTTGCCGCGGTCTCACCTTGTGGGCGGCTTGGGGGTAGCGGCATCCTTCACTCACGAGCTGTTCCGGTCGGCAGCGTCGTCGTTAATTTAATAAGGTAGGTTAGAGGTGCAAGGCACTAAGGAGCTTTACAAGCTACTCGAACTATCCAGAGAGGCCTCTCAGGACGACATCCGCAAAGCGCATCGCAAGTTAGCCCGGAAGTACCATCCGGACGCTAACCCCGAAGACCCCCGGGCCGAGGAGCGTTTCAAGCAGATACAGCAGGCCTACGAGGTCCTCTCGAACCCCGAGAAGCGGCGGAAGTACGACAAGGAGCTCCACACCTCCTCCAGAAGAAATTCCGGCGGGTCACGGGCAAGAGCTGGCGAAAGGACCGGAGGAGCGGGGACTGCCCACACCGTGGACCTTTCTGACCTCTTGGGCAAACTTAACGATCTCAGCGGACGCGGCGGCGGGCGGAAAGTAGGTAGCCTTCGGCTACGGGGCGAGGTCATAGCTAACGTTGCCAAACTCCTGGGGGTAGACATAACTCACCTCTCGAAGCACCTGGGTGAGAACATAAAGACGAACGCGAAAGTCAGTTTCGGGAATGCCCAGACCGGTGAGTTCTCGGCTACGGACGAGAAGGATGCCCCGAGTGGGGAATCGCCTGGGGTGGGCAATAAGCCACGAGGAAAGAGGGTGAAGGGACCGAGAGCGCGGAGAAGAAGGAAGAGCAGTTAACCTAATGGCTCCTGAGATTATGGTTACGCTGTGGCGTCCGCGGAACGCTACCGGACGAACAAGCGCAAGGGCCGGGACAAGGAGGCCGCCAGGATCGTCACTGGCGGCGAGGCCACGAAGTCCGGGCGCCGCCCGGAGCAAATGAAGGACACCACCAAGAGAAACAGAGCAACCTGAAGACGGCGATTTGGTCAGCGAGAAAGCGCTGGGGAGCCTACTCACCGCGAAAGATCGGCCTTCCTAGGATTGGCCGCGATAGTCTTAGGGTTCAGGTTGGAGCCGAGATGCCAAAGCTGAGAACACGGTCGGGCTCTAAAGGCTGTCCCCGAGCTCACACGCCCTCGCACTCCGCTTCTCTAGCGGTCTCGTGTCCTGGGGCATACCTTAGGCCGTTAGCATGTTTACCGAGTCGGCATGGGGGTACGGTTCTACGTTAATCCGTCTGCTAGAAGAGCGTAGGCGGTAGTGTATGTTGGAAGCTCCTAGACAAGGAGAAACTGCAGATGGAACGCGAGCAGCGAGGCGGCGGGTACGATGAGGTCCTCGAGCGCTACTTGGGGTATGAGGTCTACGACCGCGACGGAGACAAGATCGGCAAGGTAGATGAGCTGTTCCTGGACGAGAACGATCGGGCCGAGTATTTAGGCGTGAAGAGGGGCTTCCTCGGGCTCGAGGGAACGAGTCTCATCCCGTGGGAGGCGGCGCGCGTGAATGAGGACGAGCGCCGCATAGAGGTCTCGGCGGACAAGGAGACGGTAAAGAACGGCCCCAGCTACGACAACGACCAGGAGATAACGCCCGAGTACGAGGAACGTGTCCATAGCCACTACGGGCTCGGCGGGGGCCGGCAGGCGAGCGCGCAGCAGAGGGGCGCCTACGGTCACTACTACGACCGCGACGAGGACTTCACCAGCTCGGCTGCCGCCGCGGGCGTGGCCGGTGGGGAGCGCGGCGAGGCGGAAGCCCGAGGCGCGGTAGCCCGAGGTGCAGAGGGGCGTGGCGATGGACCGCTGGCCAGGGAACGCGACCGTGAGCGCGGGCTCGACCGCGAGCGCGAGGGGCTAGGAGGCGCGACGGCCAGAGGCGCCGAAGAAGACGAGATCCGGGTGCAGAGGGTCGAGGAGGAGCTAGTGGCCGGCACCCGCAAGCGCGGGGCCGGCGAGATGAGGCTCAGGAAGCGTGTGCGCACCGAGCGCGAGCAGGTCCGGGTGCCCAAAAGGCGCGAAGAGGTCAGCGTGGAGCGGGTGCCCGTGGAGGGCCGGGAGGCACCGGAGGCCGAGATTGGCGAGGACGAGGTCACGATACCGGTGACCGAGGAAGAGGTCGTCATCGAGAAGCGCCCGGTGGTCAAGGAGGAGATAAGGGTGCGTAAGGATGTCGTCGAGGACGAGGAGGTCGTAGAGGAGGACGTGCGCAAGGAAGAGGTCGACGTCGACGATGCGACCGGAAGACGTGGCGGGCCCCTCGGGCGCGACGCGGACGACGAGACGAAACGTCGCGGAAGGTAAGTACCCTCCAAAGCGAGGATGGTGGTGGACGAACGAGGAGGGTTCTGGCTAATCGAACCCTCCTCGAATTTTTGAGGAGCGAGCAAACGGGGAAGACTCTCGCATGTAACCGTATACGAAAGTAGCGAGTCTCAGGAGGTAAAGGTTCCTACTCAAGGACTCAAGGAGGTCTGGCTTTGGCTGACGAGCAACGCGGGGACCGCTCCACCCCTATCGAAGACCTTTATTCGGAGTACACCGTCTACGACATGCACTACGAGAAGATCGGCAAGATAGACGATCTCTTCGTGGACGAGAACGACAGCCCGGAGTACGTTGGCGTGAAGATGGGTTTCCTGGGCACCAGGACTACCCTGATCCCGGTGGACATCGTGCGTGTGAACGACAGGCGGCGGCTCGTCGAGGTGGCGGCGGACAAGGAGACGGTAAAGAACGGCCCGACCTTCAGCGAGGATCGGGAGATAACCTCAGAGTTCGAGCGCCAGGTCCTCGACTACTACAGGGTAGAGACCAGGCAGGCCTCCACGAGCAGGGAAGCCTACGGCGCATACTACCCCGAGAGCGCCTCCGCCGAAGAGGAGCGGGCTGCCGAAGAGGAGCGGGTCGTTTTGCGGCCCGACGAGCGCGTGGGCGACACGAGGAGCGACACGACGGGCTCCCCTGACCGTGAGCCCCCGGACTACTCTCCAAGGCGCGAGGGTGCCGCCGAGCGTAGTAGAGAGCACGCCACCGAAGAAGAGGAGATCCGGGTGCAGAGGGTCGAGGAGGAGCTAGTGGCCGGCACCCGCGAGCGCGGGGCGGGCAGCGTCAACGTCCGCAAGCGGGTGAGGGCCGACCGCGAGCGGCTCTCAGTGCCCAAAAAGCGCGAAGATGTCAGCGTAGAGCGGGTGCCGGTCGAGGAAGAGAGCCGGCGGGAGGCGGCTTCTGAGGCCGGGGGGTCTGAGGTCGGCATCCAGGAATCTGACAACGAGATCCGGATACCGATCATCGAGGAAGAGATCGTGGTAGAGAAGCGCCCGGTGGTCAAAGAGGAGATAAGAATCCGCAAGGACGTCGTCCAGGACGAGGAGCTAGTCGAGGAGTACGTGCGCAAGGAGGAGGTCGACATAGAAGATTGGACCGAGCGTGGCGGGGGCTCCGAGCGTGCCAAAACCGCGGATCATGAAACGGCGGACCGATCCTCGAAGGGGTCGCGGGACGAGGCCAGCTTAGAGGAGGGTGGTAAGGCAGATCGCAAGGTGCGTCCCAAGGTGCGGCACCAAGAAAGAACCTCTAACCGAGAAAGAACCTCTAAAAAGGACCAGCAGCGCGCTGCAAGCGCCGATGGCACCAAAGGAAACCAAGAAGAGGGCCTCCTTGTCGCGGAATATGACGCCTTGACAGTTGAGGAGGCAAAAAAGCGGCTCAGTGGGCTCTCGGAGGGCGAACTGAAAAAGATCCGGTCCTACGAGAAAAAACACAAGAACCGCAAGACGCTCGTCAGATCGCTTGATCACGAGATCAATAAAATTCATTAGCCTTTGACGGCCCGGATGACAACCAGGGCAGCCGCAGCGCCTTCTTCTGTTAGAGACGCAGGGACGACGGGCCTACGCAGGAGTAGGGATTCCGCGAACGGCGACGACAAGAAGGAGTGGGCAGCCGCCGCCTGCCGAGAGGGTGGTGGCCATACGAACCTTACAGCGGGGGCACTCCAGAGGCTCTCGTGACGAGGGGGCGGAAGGAGGGGTACGAGAGTTCTTGGCCTTCTCCGGCACTTCTGGCGGTGCTATCTACATCCTCTTGGCCTGGTACGGTCTACTGCCTAGCGACAGCGAAGGGACCGTGAAGTTGCTGGAGGCCTGCTGGATGAGGGCGACTCCGCCGACATCCTGCCGGAGCGGCTCCTGAACGGCTGGGTCGTCGAGCCTGTCGAGTGGCAGCAGGATACGAGGGATGCCCTAAAAGAATGCGGAGACGTAACACCCAAACGAACAGCCTAGCTGCTTTACGCTTGCGCGCCATGCCGACCGGGAGTAACGCCAAGCGGTTAGAATCGGTGGGAGCTAAAACAGCGAGCAACAGGACGACCGAAGGGGAAGACGATGCGGGAATACGTGCAGGGGCAGAGGATCAGGGTTAGGACTAACCTAGAGACCGAGTTCCCCGTCAGGAGGGTCGAGTACACCTTCGTGCACCAAGATGCGCCGGGTGAGCGGATTACTGTCCCGGCCGACGTGGACGTGGCTTCCCCGCCCGACGGCGGCAAGTTAGAGGTCATCCTTGATGGGGAGGTCCCCCAGGGGCAAGCCCCAGGTGAGTACCGCTTGGAGTCCGTGAGGGCGTACCCGGCCGACGCAGGCGAGCCCATGGAGGCTATAACGGAGGAGATAAGAAACGAGGCGGAGTTCCGTCTCGTGCTGCGCTCCGACAAGCCCCCGCGAGCGAGCGGGTGGGAGTACGACCCCGAGTAGCGTGAGCAGCGGCTACGTGCCGGCCAAGGACGAGCGCGGTCCGGGCGATGGCACTCCAGGCTTGGGCTTTAAGTAGACGACAGCGAGTTAGAACGCCAAGAATCAGAAAAGAGGAGGTACGGCGCGGGTCATTTCGCTTTTTACGACGTGAACCTGTCTCGACCTGTGGCACTGCTATAGAAACTAAACCTGCGACTGAGGTTTATGCCTCTCGCACCAGTTTCGAGGTATTCGAATCGGTTCTTCAACGACCTGTAGGGTCAACCACCGTCCCTAACCACCACGGATGGTGTCTAGTAGCGTCTTCGGGGACCCTAACTTCTTCCTCAGACCGTAACCGGGCTCGCGGCTTTTTGTTCTAAGGGTTTGAAGGGGGGACGTTGGTTAAGCGATAGACGAGGAGGTCGTCTTATGCCTACCGTCCGTATCGGCCTGCTGACCCTGCCCCTTGCCGGGCTGCTCACCCTGTGGGCCACCATCGCCAGCAGCACCTTCTTCGACTTTCCCGACGCGATGGTCGATCCCCAAGAAGCCGCCCTGGCCTACGACTCCCTGGGCTACTTTTGGAGCCAGTTCGCAGGGTACGTGCTGGGCTTCACGCTGCTTACCCTGGGTGTCTTCGCCTTAACTGTCTACCTCTCAGACATCCGCGGGGAGCAGTGGGCGCTTGGGGCGATGATCCTGAGCATCCTGGGCGTCGGTTTGTTGCTCTCTCACTACGGCCTGCGTGCCTACGCCGTACCGGCTTTAGGTGGGGCGTACCTGGGCGGCGAGCAGGGCGCCGTGGGGATGGCCAACGTCATCTTTGGGGATCCCACCAGGAGTGTCTTCTACGCGGCTTTCCTGCTCTACTCGGCCGGCTTCATCCTCTTTGGCTTCGGTGTGTGGGGGTCGGGGACGTTACCCCGATGGTCTGGGGTGCTCCTGGCGGTCCACGCGCCGCTGCTCTCCGCGCCGCTGCCGGATCTCTTCTCGATACTGGGGGCGTTGCTGCTGCTCGCGGGAGGAGGGTGGGTAGCTTTCGCCGTTTTGCGGAGGCCCCCCGCCCGGATGCGTGCCCAGGAGGGAGGAGCCGAAGCAGAGCCGCGAAAGAGCAAAGGCACGCGGGTAAGGAGGTACGGCGCTGCTTAAGGTGCCGCAGGAGCCTCCGCGAAGCGAGCGGCGCGGGCGAAGCCGGTGGCGGCGATTCTTCGACATCTAGTAAGGAGGGGCCGTGTACGATGTGTACATACCCTTCATCGACGGAACAGCGATACGCTTCAGAGCGCGTCAGTTCGACATCTACTTGGGGTGAGTTTCCCAGGAGGGGAAGCCCAAGCCAAAGCGGTTCCTTTCCAGGGATGCCAAAGGCCGCGAAACGCCGATCTACCTCCGGCTCGACCAGGGGTCGCCATAATAGTGACCCCTGTGGGGGAAGTGACCCCCGCTGGGAACGGCGGCCAAGGAGAAGGATGATCGCCTCCCGTCGCTCGCGGCCCTACGGGTTCTTCTCCGGGTCGTACGTACACTTTATATCTCTGTGACAACACTTGACCTTGAACGCCGCCAAGGGCGCTGTCTTGGCATCTTCGCCGTGGCTGCTTGGCCTCGCCAAGACCGGGCTGCGCTACTGGCTGCCGCACGTGCTCTTAGGCGCCTCGGACGTGCTCGTCGCCCTGACGAGCAAGAGGCCCGTCGACAAGGTAAAGAACCAACTATGGCTTAGGAGGTCTCGATGCCAAAGAAGATAAGGGCCTCAGTTGTAGTCAAGGTCGACGTCTAACACCTTCTTAAGCTCCTACTCCTTCTGAGTTTTTGGGGTTTGGCTGCTCTGCTGGATCGGTTCCTTTACCCGCCTTCCTAGCCGACGGGGGTATAGGTGCCAGTGGCCAGCGCTATGACCTCGTCCTCCTCCTGCACCACCTCAGCCTCGACGATGGTGATCCGCTCACCCCCCTTGCGTACCTCAGCGGTCGAGGTAAGCGTCCCCGGCTTGCCGGGCCTCATGTAGTTGACCGTAATCTGGATCGTGAAGGGCTGCTCGTCTTCCTCGGTCATCGTGTTCAAGGCCTCGGCCATCGAGACGTCGATCAAGGTCGAGATAACGCCCCCGT
>DATDKT010000205.1:0-5912 GCA_036519775.1 Rubrobacteraceae bacterium | reverse complement strand
TCAGTACAATGCAGGGCAAGCGGAGTGCGACGAAAGGGCCAAGCCATGGGGCGTAGACGCAGGAGTAGCCACAGGGGCAGCAGAGGAGCATTCCAACTAGGGAGGGCTGTTGTCATAGCCGTGATCATCATCGTGCTGGTGATAGTCCTCTTGCGCCTATTGGACGTGTATTAAGTTTACCCTTGCATACAAAGCAGGTGGGTTTCTGCGAATAACAGCTCTCGGCAGCTCGGTGAATAGGAGCAGGCACCTCCCTAGCGCTAGGCGCAAGCTCTCCTCCCAACGAGCGGTGTTTGAATCTGAGCTTCTCTAGCGCGGTTTTTAATCTCGTTGCTACCCTCTAGAGGGGAACGTCTCGGGCGGCTCGCCGTTTTCGCTTGTCCGCATGTGAAACAGGGGTAGCGCCTGCGTCTCGTCGACAACTTCCGGACGCCCGTTTCTGAACTGGACGTCCACCCGATAGTATCGTTAGGCCACGATCCTCCTCTCCTCTCGCTGGATTAGTACTTAGTGCTTGTAATGATTCCACCGAGCTGTGGAGCTGAAACAGGGGATCAAGCGGTAGCTCTAGGGTTAAGAGCAGTTCCCACAGGGGGGCACCTAGAGACTCGCCCGTATTGTTGTGCTAGTTTCCTTTGATGCTTTCGATTGTCGCGCACAACCGTGCGGGGTAAGATGTAGGGAGCAAGACCCTGGTGCCCGTCCTTTAGAGAACCTTAGGGGAAAGGAGGAGTCGGGCACCAGGGTCTATATTCTTACTGCATATAGCTCGGTACGTCAAGGAGAGCAGGACCTTCCCGGCAGCGTTTGAGGCCTGCTCGCGGTGGATAGAGGTTCCTACAAACTCGTGAGCGGCACCTACAGGGTCTCTACGAGACCCCCACGAGCGAAAGTTAATCTATCTATAGATATGGTCACGCGATAGGTACTAGGGGCGTAGCAGACCAAGGTTTCCTATACCTAATCTTGGCTACTATGGTGGCGGCTGGGAGCTCGACGACGTGCGCTCCCAGCTTGGGAACGAGTATGAAGAACTCTTCGGCCAGACAGGAGCCTCCGTGTAGGGCGTCACCCCATTTCTAGCATCTCACATAAGGACTTGGGAGAATATACGGTAGTAGGTGCAAGCGAGCCTACCTAGAGAAGGAGGAGGCATGCCGTACGAGGACCTAACCGACCTGCCGGACAGCGTGAGGGACAATCTGCCCAAGCACGCCCAGGAGATCTACCGGGCGGCGTATAACTCCGCCGAGGAGCAATACGACGAGGAGGACCGCCGCCACCGTGTAGCCTGGAGCGCCGTCGAGCAGAGGTACGAGAAGGACGAAGAGAGCGGGGAGTGGGTCGAGAAAGAGGATTGAGACCCTCCTTAAAGGAGTCATGCAACACGCTATAGGGATGAAGGAAACGGTACAGAAACGGGCGCATCCGCTTCGAGAGATGGAAGACTTGGACCCTCTCCTAGAGCGGATGGGGCGCGCGGTGCGTCCTCCTGGGGGAAGCTTCCCATGGCACCTCAGAGTACTACACTTGGCGATCCCACATCAGCGATCGCCTTATTCGGGAGAGGGGCTTCTCCTTCGTCGCAGCCGAGGGGGACTGGCCGAACTGCTACGAGGTGAACCGCTACGTGAAGGGCTATCCGGATTCCGGGAAGAGCGCCCGCGAGGTGCTCGAGGCCTTCGATCGGTGGCCGACTTGGATGTGGGCCAACGAGGAGATCGTCGGGCTCGTCGAATGGCTCCGGCGGCACAACGACGGGCTCTCGGAGAAGGAGAGGGCAGGCTTCTACGGGCTGGACGTCTACAGCCTGTGGGAGTCGATGGGAGCGGTGATCGAATACCTCGAGCGTGTCGATCCGGAAGCGGTCGATACCGCACGGCGCGCCTATAAGTGCTTCGAGCCGTACGCCGAGGACGTTCGGGAGTACGCCCGGGCGACGGCTTTCGTCCCCACATCGTGCGAGGATGAGGTAGTCGAGATGCTCTCGGAGCTACGCAACAGACTCCCGGAGTACCAGGACGACCCCGAATCCCGTTTCAGCGCCGAGCAGAACGCGCTGGTGGTGAGGGGTGCCGAGCGGTACTATCGCGCCATGGTGCGGGAAGGTTCGTCCTCCTGAAACGTCCGCGACCACCACATGGTCGAGACCCTAGAGCGTTTGATGCGACACCACGGGCCGGATGCCAAGGCGATTGTCTGGGAGCACAATACTCACATCGGCGACGCGCGCTACACTGATATGGCAGACGTCGGCATGGTGAACGTCGGGCAGCTCGTGCACGAGCGGCGGGGGGTCGAAGACGTGGTGCTGGTAGGTTTCGGTTAGCATCGGGGCAGCGTCATCGCCGGCGCGCAGTGGGGCGCACCCATGGAACGTATGCCGGTTCCGCCGGCCCGGGAGGGAAGCTGGGAGGATATCCTCCACCGTACCGTCCAGGAGGATAAGTTGCTAGTCTTCGCAGAGGCTGAGGACGAAGACGGGCTTCTCAAGCCGCGAGCCCACCGTGCCATAGGGGTGGTCTACGACCCAGTCTACGAGCGCTACGGAAACTATGTGCCCACCGTGCTCTCCCACCGTTACGACGCCTTCCTTTACATCGACGAGACGCAGGCGCTGCACCCGCTGCAAATGCGTACACGCGCAAACGACGAGCCACCCGAGACGTTCCCCTCGGGAGGGTAGCAACGAGATTAACCTATTGTTCTGCTGCAAGACGTAAGCATGCGAGGAGTATGAGACCACCTCTTGAAGTGAAGAGTTATCGTGAGTGGAGGAGGTTCTGCAGGAAACGTCGTGCGGGTTTGCACGCTGCTCGCCGCCATCCACAGTTGCTCGCTTACAGGTCAGCCAAAGACCTAGTGCGCAACAACGAGCGTGCTCGCACTTGCGACCTGAACCCAGGAGAAGAAAGACTGTTTGCTTGAAGCAAGCAGCTAGAGAGCCTGCGTCTAGCTTAGGTGCCTTCCGTTGGCGGTGTTTGCCAGACGGCTCAGGAGGGCTCAGAGACCTCGCAGGGCCTCGGCCAGCTCGCTCTCGTAGAACTCGCAGAACTCCTTCTGGCGGTCGCCGACCTGCACCAAGGCGACCCGATCGAAGCCAGCGTCGACGAACTGCTTGACTCCCTGAACGATCCCTTCGGCTTCGGGGCCGCAGGGGATCATCTGGGCTATGTCCTCCTCCCTGACGAACTGCGAGTACGCATCGAAGTTGACCGGGTTGGGCAGCTCGGCCATTACCTTCCAGCCGGCAGCTGCCCACCGGAACTGCTCGCGGGCGAGCGCGCGGCTATCGGCCTCGTCTGGTCCCTAGCACACCGGGATCTGCCCGACCCCTGGCTTGCCCTCGCCACCAGCCTCGTTGAACATCTCGATCGGCTCGCTCTTGGGCTCGACCGCGATCACGAAGTCGCCCTGCTCTCCGGCGACCTCACACGATGGACGACCGCTCACCGCCACTCCGATCTGGGGCAACTCATCCGGCTTATCGAACAGCTTGGCGTCCTCCACGTCGAAGTGCTCGCCACGGTAGGTTACGTAACCACCGTCAAATAGTGTGCGGATGATCTCGATCGCCTCGACGAACATTTCGTGGCGTACATCGGCCGACGGCCAATCACGACCAACTACATGCTCGCTGAGATTCTCTCCGGCACCCAGACCCAGCGAGAACCGCCCGTCGGAGAGCAGCGCCATCGTCGCAGCCTTCTGGGCGACTATTGTCGGATGGTAGCGGACGAGAGGGCAGGTGACGTAGGTCATCAGCGGTATGCGCTCGGTTGCTTGGGCGGCCGCCCCGAGTATTGACCATGCGTACCCTGAGTGGCCCTGCTCTTCTAACCAGGGGTGGAAGTGGTCGCTAATCACTGAGAAGTCGAAGCCCGCCCGCTCGGCGTGGATAAGGTAGTTGACGAGGTCCTTCGGCGAGCGCTGCTCGCACATCATAGTGTAGCCTATTTCGGCCAACTTCAGTACCTCCTTGGGTATCGACCGACATGGGAGGACGTTGATACCCATCTTCCCAGAAATCCTGCGCTCCGCTGGTCTGGCCAAGCACCCGCTGACATATACGATTAGTCAAAGAGCTTATGCCTTAAACGGGCGCCATTGCCTCAAGTCCTAGGCCGAGGACGTTAGCTACTCTCTCACACCGACGCAATGGCGCCCTTTGTACTACGCACGTTTTGACCGCAATCTGACCGCAACCGGCTGGCTCTCCCTGTCCCTCCTTGTCCGTCTAGGAGAGCCGAATATTCCGTAAAAGCGTGGTTTTGTCTCTCCCTGGCCCTCCATGTCGACCCCTGTCCCTGAGCGAGAATGACTACGAATCAGAAGGTCGCAGGTTCGAGTCCTGCCGGGCGCGCTACAGAAACACCTGCAAATGGTCATAAATCACAGACATAGCGAAAGAACTGGGGTTGTTACCTGGTTCTTTTGACAGAGATTTGACAGTAGTCCGCTGGACAGGGTGAGCTTGCCCACTGCGAAGACCGCAGTCGAATAATATCTCTGGCTAGATCTCATCCCGAAGGCAGGAAACGCCGATGGGACAAGAGGTTCTGTGGCGATGCGTGTCGCCAAGCTCACCATCGTGCCAAGAAGAGGGCCTTACCTTCCCCCTAGCCGGGCAGCAACGCAGCAACAGTGCGGCACCGGCGCCAGACCACTTCAATCTCAATCAAGGGATGGGTCGGAAGGGCATTCTCTCTACTACTCAACCCCCGTGTTTGCGTGCTTGAGGGCCTTTATCACCCTTATAAAACGCTTGCGTAGTTCGAGACCTCGCTCGTTAACCTCGGCGTTACGAATCTGCGCCACTGCCTTCTCGGGCTCTATGGTGTCTACGCGAGTTACGGCGTCTTCCTCGGATACGGCAACCTTGAGCAGTGCCAGGGTAGCGGCACCTAAGTTTGCACCAGCAGCAAGTTGCAGAAATTCTCTATCTGCGGCGAGCAGCACCTTGTATGCCCTTTCTACGCCCAAAAGGGAGGAGAGATCGAGCTCGTCTATTATCTCGATATCCGCCTCCTGCAGCGCCCGGCGTAGCCGCGCGACTGTTTCATCGATGGTGAAAGGTAGCGTACCGTAGATGGTGGGTGAGAGCTCCCGCTGGTGCAACTTGAGCTCCTCAGGGCCACTCTCGTACTCCTTTCCCAGGTAGGAGAGGATCTCGCTCGAATCCGAGAAGACCTTCTCTCCGTCTGCCAGCACCGGGATGGTGCTGTTGCCGGTGATCTCCTTTATTTCCGCCCGCTTCTCGGCGCAAGCTGAAACGTTCACAGCTTCGTAGTCGATCCCGAGCTCCGTAAGCTTGGCACGAATTCGGTGGGAGAACGGACACCATTCCGCTTGATAAAGCTTTATCATCCTCGCCTCCTTAAGAGTTAGCCACTATCCGATAGTAGCAGTACCTAACAGGGCCGTTGGTGGCGAGCTTGAGGAGCGTCAGCCATCCCCAGTAGCTACTCGTCTCTCCAACAGAAGCCCCACGCTTCACAACGCCCAGATTCTTTCCCGTACAGCGAAGTCCATATAGACCAGATCCCTATAGTAAGTAGTTATGGCGGCCCGCGCTTGTAGGGGACAGGTTGCACTTCTGTTCGGCAACCAAGGCTCCACGGACTTATCAGGTAGCCCTGGTTTTGATGCTAGTCTCCGAGGTGAGAGTTCGATGGACCGGGCACTTCTTGGCGATCTCCAGAAGCTTCGATCGTTGCTCGCTGCTCAACGCCCCAGCGAACTCAATATCCAGCTCGATCCGGTCGATCTTCCCTTCCTTGGTCTCGCATTCCGCGCAGTCCTGTGCATGGATCCTCGAATGCCGAAGCCGAACAGTGACGTCTTGAAGTGGCCAGCTTTTGCGCTGGGCATACATCGTGACGGTTATCGACGTGCACGAGCCCAGGGCCGCG